>NZ_VHON01000013.1:0-227904 GCF_008690365.1 Acetobacter sp. DmW_136 | reverse complement strand
ATGACCGCTGCGCACACACTTTCATGTCCGCTATCCACATCGCAGCAAGCTTCATCTTCTACCTCAAAGAATGAGTCCTGAGCCTAGATATGCAGGCCAGTGAACTGGACCAGGGATTCGCGCCGGGGGCTGTTGCCATTTTTGAAATGTACGGAAGCAACACATTGCCGGATATGACACACTGGCAAATGTGCGATGGTCAAAGCATGCATTTGCACACATTCGCGCGACCCTAACCCCAAAAAACTGTGGTTTTCCAAGCATACTCCGTTCCGATAACGCTTCGTTTATCGCCAGCAATCTTCCGGTTTCCTTTTGAATAGGTGACAAAGTGGAACGAGCAGGCCGCAGCAGCGACCGTGGCCCAAACATGCAAAAGGAAACACTAATGAGCGCGTCGCAGAAAGAAGGTAAGCTATCTACCGCTACCATTTCGGTTGGTGGGAAATCCGCCGAAATGCCTGTACTTTCAGGCACTCTGGGACCGGATGTTGTCGACATCCGCAAACTTCCGGCGCAACTGGGCGTTTTCACGTTTGACCCCGGTTACGGGGAAACAGCCGCCTGCAACAGCAAAATCACCTTTATTGATGGCGACAAGGGTATTCTGCTGCACCGTGGCTACCCCATTGCCCAGCTAGCGGAAAATGCTTCCTATGAGGAAGTTATCTATCTGCTTCTGAATGGTGAACTGCCGAACAAAGCACAGTACGATACCTTCACCAACACCCTTACAAACCACACCCTGCTGCACGAGCAGATCCGCAACTTCTTTAACGGCTTCCGGCGTGATGCCCACCCCATGGCCATTCTGTGCGGCACGGTTGGGGCTTTGTCTGCCTTCTACCCAGATGCCAACGATATTGCCATTCCCGCCAACCGGGATCTAGCTGCCATGCGCCTGATTGCCAAAATCCCAACCATTGCAGCATGGGCATACAAATACACGCAGGGTGAAGCCTTCATCTATCCGCGGAATGATCTGAACTACGCAGAAAACTTCCTGTCCATGATGTTCGCGCGCATGTCCGAACCCTACAAGGTTAACCCTGTTCTGGCCCGCGCCATGAACCGGATTCTGATCCTGCATGCCGATCATGAACAGAATGCTTCCACCTCTACCGTGCGTCTGGCAGGTTCTACAGGCGCCAATCCGTTTGCCTGTATTGCTGCGGGCATTGCGGCCCTGTGGGGGCCTGCACATGGTGGTGCTAACGAAGCCGTGCTGAAAATGCTGGCTCGCATTGGCAAGAAAGAAAACATCCCTGCCTTTATCGCGCAGGTGAAGGACAAGAACAGCGGCGTAAAGCTGATGGGCTTTGGCCACCGCGTTTACAAAAACTTCGACCCACGTGCGAAGATTATGCAGCAGACCTGCCACGAAGTGCTGACAGAACTGGGCATTAAGGACGATCCGCTGCTTGATCTGGCTGTTGAGCTGGAAAAAATTGCCCTGAGCGATGATTACTTCGTGCAGCGCAAGCTCTACCCGAATGTGGATTTCTATTCCGGCATCATTCTCAAGGCCATGGGCATTCCCACCAGCATGTTCACCGTGCTGTTTGCCGTTGCCCGCACCACCGGCTGGGTCAGCCAGTGGAAGGAAATGATTGAAGAACCGGGCCAGCGTATCAGCCGCCCTCGCCAGCTTTATATTGGCGCACCACAGCGCGACTATACGCCTCTTGCCAAACGGTAAGATAGGTTAACCCAAAAAGCCGGTTTTCCTTATGGAAGACCGGCTTTTTGTTTGTGCTGCTCTTCAGCGCCACAAAGACACAAGCCACCACTTGGGCATAAAAAAACGCATGCCCTAACGGAACATGCGTCTGATTACATAGGGCTGTACGCCTTAGGTGCGTTAGTTGCAATCACACCCTTTGGTTGGCCCGGAATCCATGCGGACAACATGATGATCAATCCATTCGGACACAAGGCGGCGCGCTTCATTCACTGATGCTTCGGGATGATGAATACGGTACAAGGTGGTGCAGGCATTAAATGCCGTAACATCCGCTGTCCCAACTTCGCGCAGTTCCTTGTAAGCCGTTATAACGGCCCGCTCACACTTGCGCGCGATACGATTAGCTTCGGCGGCCACGGCATATTCCTTAACTGATAATCAATCTTAACTGGGAATGATTAAACGCTACATCCACCATATAAGCAAGGTGCAAAAATCAATTCTGGGGCTTTTGAACATCACAAGTTTTTCACTCATACGCCGCCCACCTATTTATCTGGCATGCATATGCAGGAAAACTGCCATATCAGGCATAGATTTTCCACGCCTGCGGCGTTATTCCAAACATATATAGACAACCGCCAAATTCAAGGACATGCGCACATGACATCACCCTCAGGCGTGGCCTCTGCCCACCCCGCTGAGACCAGCGACTGGGACCGCGACGCGGCCCTGACCACCGCACGCCTGCTGCTGGAAATCAAAGCCGTAAATTTCCGCCCGGAAGATCCGTACACCCTGACTTCTGGCTGGAAATCTCCCGTCTATATTGATTGCCGCCGCATTATCTTTTTCCCCCGTGCCCGTGCCAAAATTATGGAACTTGGGGTGGAAAAAATTGGCCGCCACGTTGGGTATGAAAGCCTGGATGCCGTTGTGGGTGGTGAAACCGCAGGCATTCCGTTTGCAGCATGGATGGCAGACCGCATGATGCTGCCGATGGCTTATGTGCGCAAAAAACCCAAAGGCTTTGGCCGCAACGCCCAGATTGAAGGCGATGTGCCTGAAAACATGCGCACCCTGCTGGTAGAAGATCTGACCACCGATGGTGGTTCCAAAGTGCAATTTGCCAATGCGTTACGTAATGCTGGCGCCATTATCAACCACGCATTTGTTGTGTTCTATTACGGCGTTTTCCCCGGTGCGCAGAACACGCTGGCAGAAATGAACGTATCTTTGCATGCCCTGTGCACGTGGTGGGATGTGCTGGAAGCATGCTCTACACGGCCATACTTCTCTGAAGAAGCTGCATCAGAAGTGCGGCGTTTTCTGGAAGATCCTTGCGCTTGGTCTGCTCGCCACGGTGGCGTTGGCACTTTGGAAGAAGCCGCTGCATTTAAAGCCAACAAGGATAAATAAAACGGTGCAGATAGATGGCCCTGCCCTTTTTGGCCCCCGGCATATTCTGGCATTTGATTCCGGAATTGGAGGTTTGGGTATTGTCAGGGCCATTCAAGTGCTGGCGCCAGATGTCTGCATAGATTATTTGGCCGACACCGCCATTTTTCCGTATGGCGAACAGGATGACGGTTTTCTTATTGAGCGAATCGTCTCCTTGCTCTCTCAGGCTATTCGGCGGCTTCAGCCTCAGGCTGTGGTGGTGGCCTGCAATACGGCCAGCACATTGGCGCTGGAAGCCCTGCGGGCCGCATGGCCAGATATGCCCTTTGTAGGATGTGTTCCGCCCATACGCTGGGCTGCGCGTATCACCCAAACCAAGGTTATCGGGTTGCTGGCCACACGCGCTACCGTGCGGCGGCCATACCTTTCTCGGCTCCATGCGCTTTACGCGCCAGAATGCACACTTATTGCCCATGCTGCCCCCGGCTTAGCTGGATGTGCGGAATTAGCCTTCCGTGGACAGGATGTGCCTGATTCTACGATTTTACGAGAAATAGAAGGGCTGTTTATTCACCCGGATTCTAACAGACTGGATGCCGTAGGCCTTGGCTGCACACATTATACCTTTGTGCTGAACCGTCTGCGTGCGCTCTCTCCACCCGGCCTGACGTGGCTAGACCCTGCGCCAGCCGTAGCGCGGCATACCTGCAACCTGCTGGCTCATTTACCACAGAAAACCCACGCACACCCCTGCGCATGGTTTACGGCCCTACCTGATACCCAGAACGATCAAGCCCTGCTCACACACTTAAAACCTTACGGGTTCAGTGCCGTGACATTATGGGAAGATATTAATGAAGTAGAAGCCAGCTATTAACCCGTAATAGCCAGCCCCCAATACACAGCCGCTCTTAACGCTCGCGGCTAGCAGAATAGCTGGCCGTTTCCAGCAGCAGGTTTTTCAATGTGTCATCTGGGAACATAGAAAGATTTTCACGTGCTTTAGCCGCGTAATCTTCCGCACATTTTAGGGTAATCCCAATTGCATTTGTTTCTGCAATACGACCCAACGCGGCTTCCAGATCTCCGGGGTGCTGATCACATTCCTCAATCACCCGGCGCCAGAAAATACGGTCTTCCTCATTCCCGGCTTCGTAAGCTGCCAGAACAGGCAGGGTGACTTTTCCTTCACGGAAATCATCCCCCACTTCCTTACCCAGTGTGGCCTGATCTGCCGCATAATCCAGCGCATCATCAACAAGCTGGAAAGCCATGCCCAAATTGGCACCATACATGCGCAATGCTTCACGCTGTTCTGGCGTAGCTTCACCAATGACAGCGCCAGATTCGCACGCAGCAGCAAACAGCGCTGCTGTTTTGCCGTAGATAACCTGCAAATACTGATCTACCGATGTGGAAAGATCATTCTGCGTGGTCATCTGCATGACCTCACCTTCCGCCAGCGTGGCAGAAGCCGCAGACAGAATCGCCATAACACCCAGCGAGGCATCGGCTGTTAGAATCTGGAAAGACCGCGCAAACAGGAAGTCCCCCACCAGCACAGAAGCCTTGTTGCCAAAAATGGCATTGGCGCTTGCCAGCCCACGGCGAAGCTGGCTGTCATCCACCACATCATCATGCAGCAGCGTGGCTGTGTGAATGAATTCTACACACGCGGCAATTTCTACATGCCGCATGCGCCCATCCTGATTATTATAGCCGCACATTCTGGCCGCAGCCAGAGTAAGCAAGGGCCTCAGCCGCTTTCCGCCAGCCGCCACTAAATGGGCCGCAAGCTGCGGTATAAGTGCCACGGGGCTTTGCATACGGTCTACAATGACCTGATTGCAGGCAAGCATGTCCGACGCAAGATAATCGGCCAGCGCTTTCAGGCCTGCTTCTCCTGGTTTACTCACTGAAACTCCAGATCCATCCTGGCTTGTGGTTCTGCCTGTTTCTGACAGACTGATTGCAACACCCAAACGTTTTATCCCCCAGCCATGGGATGAGTTGACGTTCTTCTATATGCGAGGCACCTGAAAAACGGTCAAGCGCCTACGAATTCAAGCCAGCCAGACACATAGCTCCCATCGGAAACCATGCCAGCTCGTTTTGCCATTACTCCCGGAACGCTTTTGCGTGGCCGTATCTCCTATAGCCAGTTTCTGCAAGGCTATCGCACCGGGTTGGAACCCGTGCTTATGGCTGCCGCTGTACCGGCCCGTAAAGGCCAGCATGTGCTGGAAATTGGCTGTGGCGCTGGAGCCGGGCTGCTTTGCCTGCTCCACCGCGCGCCCACCCTTCAGGGCACGGGCGTGGAAAAAGAAAGTGATACAGCAACCCTGGCCCAGCAAAACATGGTCGCCAACCATCAGCAGAATATCAGGATTCTGAATGCCACATTTCCCGATGTTTTTCTGGAAGATAACCCGCTGCCCGAACAATATTTTGACCACTGCATGGCGAATCCACCGTGGCATGCCCCTTTAGGCACAGCCTCGGCGCACCCGCGTCGTGATCTGGCCCGGCGGATGGGGGCAGATACCTTACCCACATGGATTGCAGGCGCTGCCCGAATCCTGCGCCATAAAGGCAGCCTTACGCTTGCTTTACCCGCGGCATTAGCAGACCAAGCCATTTTCTGCCTGAGCAAATCCGGATTTGGGGGTGTTACGCTTTATCCGTTCTGGCCAAAGGCCGGGCGAGAATCGCGCATTGTCTTGGTGCAGGCCCGCAAAGGCGTTAAAAGCCCAGCCCGTGTTTTGGCTGGGCTGGTGCTGCACGAAGCCGATGGCGCTTTCACGCCATCGGCCCGCACAGTGCTGGAAGAAGGCGCCCCGTTGCCAGGGCTATAAGCTGTTTATTCGAACACAGAGTTTTCAAAAGCCTCTTCCCACGTACCGGCTGTGGAAGCACGGCTGTATTCTGTGGAGCGGTTTTCAAAGAAGTTGGTGTGTTCTACGGCATTCAACATATCATCCAACCACGGCAGCGGGTTGGTTGTGGTGTTGTAAATTGGCTCCAGCCCAAGCTGAGTAAGGCGACGGTCTGCAATAAAGTGGATGTAGGTTTTCACCTGCTCCGCATTCAGCCCTTCTACAGCACCCATTTCAAAGGCCAGATCAATAAAGGCCTCCTCATGCTCTACAATGGTGCGGCAGATATCTGTTAGTTCCGTGCGTAGCTGCTCTGTCCACAGCTCAGGGTTTTCCTGAATGAACACGCGGAACAACCGGATAATGGACAGGCAGTGCAGTGTTTCATCACGCACAGACCATGAGACAATCTGCCCCATGCCCTTAAGTTTGTTGAAGCGTGGGAAGTTTAGCAGAATGGCAAAAGAGGCAAAAAGCTGAAGCCCTTCCGTAAAGGCCCCAAAAGCTGCCAGCGTTTTGGCGATTTCATGCTTGCTGTCCACCGTGAACGTTTGCATGTAATCGTATTTATCCTTCATTTCCTTATACTTAAGGAAAGCAGAATACTCGGTTTCAGGCATGCCGAGTGTATCCAGAAGGTAGCTGTACGCTGCAATATGGATGGTTTCGATGTTAGAAAAAGCTGAAAGCATCATCAGCACTTCCGTGGGTTTAAACACACGGCTGTAGTGCTTCATGTAGCAGTTGTTCACTTCCACATCGGACTGGGTGAAGAAGCGGAAAATCTGCGTCACCAGATGCTGTTCACCTTCGTTCAGAACGCGGTGCCAGTCTTTTACATCATCGGCCAGAGGCACTTCTTCTGGCAGCCAGTGCAGCCGCTGCTGCGTCAACCACGCATCATACGCCCACGGGTAGCGGAACGGCTTGTAAACCGGGTTGGCTGTCAGCAGGTCAAACTTCTGTTCCTGCTGCGGCTCCTGACCAGACATATGCTCGCTCATGCTGCCTCCCTTAACGGCAACACGCAGGATGCCGTCATATTTCTTTTATAAACAAATTGTTAGTAGCCAATGCTTACTGACAGGCCAAGCATTCTTCGTAGTCATTCCCGCTTGATGCAGAACCTGACGATGCTTGGGATGAATCCACATTCATCACATCATTCTTGGCCAGAACATTGCTCACTGTATCTGCACGCTGGATAGACAGGCTGCGGCAATAATACAAAGATTTCAGGCCCTTTTTCCAAGCCATGTAGTGGATCTGGTGCAGATCCCGCTTATGCACATCGGCCGGAAGGAACAGATTGACGGACTGTGCCTGACAGATAAACGGCTGGCGATCTGCCGCATGCTCCACGATCCAACGCTGATCCAGTTCGAACGCGGTTTTAAACACGTCCTTTTCCTGCTGGGTCAAAAAATCCAGATGCTGCACGCTGCCCTTGCTGGTGGTAATGGAAGACCACACCTCCGGCGTATCCTGCCCTTTTTCCTCCAGCAGCTTCTGCAAGTGCCGGTTACGTACGGTAAAGGAACCGGAAAGCGTTTTCTGCAAGAACACATTGGCCGCAATTGGCTCAATGCCAGGGCTGGCGTTCCCCGCAATAATGGAAATGGACGCCGTAGGCGCAATAGCCATCTTGTTAGAAAAGCGTTCCATAACGCCGTATTCTTCAGCATCCGGGCATGGGCCGCGCAGTTCCGCCAACTTGCGGGATGCTGCATCTGCCTGCTCACGAATATGCTTGAAAATCTTACGGTTCCAGACCTTTGCTATCACACTTTCAAACGGCACGTTGCGGCTTTGCAGGAAGGTGTGGAATCCCATAACACCAAGCCCAACAGAGCGTTCACGCATGGCCGCATATTTAGCGCGGTGCATATCTTCTGGCGCACGGTCGATAAAGTCCTGCAGCACATTATCAAGGAACAGCATCACGTCCTCAATAAACTGCGGGTTATCCTTCCACTCATCCCATGTTTCCAGATTCAGGGAAGAAAGACAGCATACAGCCGTACGTGCCTTACCGTGATGATCGATCCCGGTTGGCAGCGTAATTTCGGAACACAGGTTGGAGGTTTTGACTTCTAGCCCAGCTAACTTGTGGTGTTCCGGCCGCGCATTGTTCACATGGTCGGAGTAAACAATGTAGGGCTCACCCTGCTCCATGCGGGCCGTAAGAATACGTATCCACAACCCACGGGCAGAAATCTTACGGATAACACTGCTATCTTTAGGGGAGATCAGCGCCCATTCATCATCGCTTTCCACAGCCCGCATAAAGGCGTCTGACACCAGCACACCATGATGCAGGTTCAGCGCCTTACGGTTGGGATCCCCCCCAGTGGGGCGACGCAGTTCGATAAATTCTTCAATTTCTGGGTGCCAGACTGGCAGATACACCGCAGCAGACCCGCGGCGCAAAGAGCCCTGAGAAATAGCCAGTGTGAGGCTATCCATCACGCGGATAAACGGAATAACGCCGGATGTTTTGCCATTGCGGCCAACATTTTCACCAATGGAGCGCAGATTACCCCAATAGGAACCAATGCCGCCGCCCTTACTGGCCAGCCAGACGTTCTCATTCCACAGATCAACAATGCCCTTCAGGCTATCGCTGGCTTCGTTCAGAAAGCACGAAATAGGCAGCCCGCGTGATGTTCCGCCGTTAGACAGAACGGGCGTTGCTGGCATGAACCAGTGCTTACTGATGTAATCATAAATGCGCTGGGCATGGGCTGCATCTGCCCCGTAATACGAGGCCACACGGCCAAACAGATCCTGATACCCTTCATCCGGCAAAAGGTAACGGTTATCCAGCGTGGCCTTGCCAAAAGGTGTGAGCAACGCATCACGGGAGCGATCTACCCGCACTTGGTGGTGGCCGGGCAACTGCACCATATCTTCCATCTTGCCAGCGTTGAACAGATCGGGTTCCCCGGCTTCTGCCCCCCCGGACGAGGAACGACGAATGTCATTTTCCTGTACGTCAATCAGGGTCATGGCTGGGTTACTCCGCTATTTTCTGCGTCAATTTTGGGGTCGGATGGGGGGCTTTGCCTCCGCACCATATCTCGTGCTTGTGCTCTATCTTGCCCCCTATATCTAGTGAATTTTTGCACAGAAAGCTAGAAAAAGGGGCTTGAAATTTTGAAAGTGGCGGTTTTCTCCCGCTTCTGTGGGGTGCTTTTTTATTCGGCCTGAATCAGTCCGGAAAGCTCCATCCGGCGGCGAGATTCGGCAATACCATCTGCCACGGCCAGAGCTGCCGCCAGAGCGCGCCGACCGGCATTTGCGTCCACCACCACAGGGGCACCGTCCAGACACGCAGCAACAAAAGCTTCGTGTTCAGCCATAAGCGAATCATGCTCTTTCCACGTGATGTGCTCGCGCCGGAATCCGCCTGTACCCGGTAAGGGAAGGCCCCGATCACGGCCAATCATTGTCAGTTCCCGTTTTACAAAATCGGCGGACAAGTAGCCTTCCTCAGAAAACAGGCGCATGCGCCGTTCCGTTTTCAGCGAGATGCGGCTGGCGGTTATGGTGGCCACACAGCCGTTTTCAAACCGCACACGCGCATTGGCAATATCTTCATGAGCAGAGCTTACCGCCGCACCCAAGGCATCCACCTGCGCAATAGGGCTATCTACAATAGCCAGAACCAGATCCAAATCATGGATCATCAGATCCAGAATAACGGATACATCCGTGCCGCGCGGCTTGTAGGGGGCAATGCGTGTGGCCTCTATATAAAGAGGGCGGGTGATACGCTGGGTAATGGCATCGTGCTCGGCAGAATAACGCAGCAGGTGCCCAACCTGACAGACCAACCCGCTTTCATGCGCCAGAGTAACCAGAAAATCTGCCTGTTCCAGCGTGGCGGCTATGGGCTTTTCCACCAGCACATGCTTGCCCGCACGCAGCGCTTGCACTGCCAGTTCAAAATGAAATTCTGCTGGAGCAGCCACAACCACGGCATCACACGCTGCCAGTAGGGTATCAACATCCTGCATAACGGGGCATCCGGCTTCCTTTGCTACCAAGGCCGCGCGCTTGTTATCGGGATCAAACAGCCCCACCAGCGTTTCCCGCGCAACGTGGCGCACTTTCAAGGCATGAAAACGTCCGAAATGTCCGGCTCCAATTACGCCAACCTTAAGTGTTTCAGCCATGAAATCCGCCTTCTTTTTGTGCCCTACAAGACTGCATGCAGGCGTAGCACCCCCGTAGCCGAATGCAAGCGCCCTCAACAACAGGCAGCCTTGCCGCAAACTGATGCAGTTTGGCCACGTACATCTTGGTGTGGCGGCCATACAACAGGTATGAAACGCGAATAATGCAGCACAACGGTTGCATCCCGCCTGCCGGGGCGGCATGTTCCCGGCAAGAAAACTGCAAGCGATCAGGTGAGAATGTATTACAGCCGCCTCAAACTGGCCTCGGTGCTGGGCGTGTGCCTGTTGGGCCTGCTGCTGTGCCTACCCAACGGTATGCGCAAGCCTTTCCCTTCCATACCATGGCGTCAAATCCATCTGGGGTTAGATTTGCGGGGCGGGTCTTACCTGCTGATGCAGGTTGACCTTAAAAGCCTCACGCACGACAGGCTCCAGACCTTGGCAGAAAACACGCGTGATGCCCTGCTGAAATCTCAGCTCGGTTATCAGAACATCAACGTGAATGCCGACAAAAACACCGTCTCCTTCCAACCGCGTGATGCGGCTGAAGCAGATAGAGATGTTGCTACGCTGGACAAGCTGCCCCGCGTTGTGCCCAATGAATTCAGCGTTAAAAAGCAGGATGACGGCACAATCGCTCTGGTGCTTTCTGCAGATGCCATTAAGGCCCGCGCGCGGGAGGCTGTGACACAGTCTATCGAGATTGTGCGTCGGCGTATTGATGGCACGGGCGCGGTTGACCCCGAAATCACCCGTCAGGGCGATGATCGGATTGTGGTAGAGCTGCCCGGCATCAGTGATCCAGAACGGATTAAGGCGCTGCTTGGCACCACGGCCAAAATGACCTTCCGGCTGGTAGATTCCAACCCGCTGCATGCCACCTATGCCCCCCCGGGTGTGAGCCTTGTGCCCATGGCTAACCCGGCGGAAGGCGGCCCCCTGCCTGTTTTTGACCATGTGGATGTGGATGGCACAGACCTGACAAACGCAGGCGCAGTGATTGACCAGCAAACAGGCGAATGGGCTGTCAGCTTCTCTTTCGATTCAGTAGGCACGCGCGCTTTCTCATCTGTTACGCAAACCAATGTTGGCAAACGCTTCGCCATTGTTCTGGATAACAAGGTGATTGAAGCCCCCGTTATCCGCACCCCCATTACGGGCGGTAACGGGCAGATTACGGGCGGATTTGATGCCCAGAAAGCCACGGATCTGGCACTTATGCTCCGCGCTGGCGCACTGCCCGCACCTTTAAGCGTGGTGGAACAGCGCAGCATCGGGCCATCTCTTGGGGCCGATTCCATTCGGGCCGGTATTCTCAGCCTTGGCGTTGGCTTCCTGCTGGTTGTGGTTTTTATGGTGCTGTTTTATGGCCGCTTTGGCTGGTACGCAGATATCGCCCTGCTGGCCAACCTTGTGCTGATGGTTGCCATTCTCTCTCTGTTCGAAGCTACACTTACACTGCCGGGTATGGCGGGTATGCTGCTGACCTTGGGTATGGCGGTGGACGCCAATATTCTGATTAACGAACGCATACGTGAAGAAGTAGCCCGTGGCCGCACCCCTTTGGCTGCCATGCAAACCGGGTTTGAACGCGCCACCTCCACCATTGTAGATAGTAATGCCACGGCCTTTTTGGCCCATGTCATGCTGTTTGTATTTGGCACCGGGCCGGTGCGTGGCTTTGCGCTAACCATTACCATTGGTATTGCCACCACGCTGTTCACCACCCTGCTGCTTTCCCGCATGCTTATGGCCCGCTGGTATGCGCGTACGCGCCCTGCCAGCCTGCCTGTCTGAAGCGAGGCCATTATGTTCGGACGTCCTCTTCTGCGTTTTGTGCGCAAAGACACGCATATCAACTTCATGCGTGGCCGGTACATGGGGCTTATTGTCTCGGCCGTGCTTTCCATTGCCTCTATTATTCTGTTCTTCCACCCCGGCCTTACGCTGGGGCTGGATTTTAGAGGCGGCATTGTGGTGGAAGCCAAAACCAGCGGCCCGGCAGATTTTGCCAAGCTGCGTACGGCGCTGGCGGCACAGCATATCTCCCACGCATCGCTACAGGCATTTGGCGCACCCGATGATGTGTTGATCCGCCTAGATACCGGAGATGACCAGAATACAGATGCTGTGGTGGACACTGTGCGCCGCGCGGTTACAGATGCACAGCCCGGCACCACCATTTTGCGGGCTGATGCGGTTGGCGCTTCTGTTTCGGCCGAGCTGTTCCGCAATGGTATGCTGGCCCTTGGGCTCAGCTTGGCCATGATTCTGGTTTACATCTGGTTCCGCTTTGAGTGGGAATTTGCCCTTAGCGCCGTGATCACGCTGGTT
Organism: Acetobacter sp. DmW_136; assembly: GCF_008690365.1. NCBI lineage: Bacteria > Pseudomonadati > Pseudomonadota > Alphaproteobacteria > Acetobacterales > Acetobacteraceae > Acetobacter > Acetobacter sp. DmW_136. Next base: position 215,428 of record NZ_VHON01000013.1, on the reverse strand, counting down.
CTGGACCTGACCAAAACCATGGGTTTTCTGGTTATCACGGGTTTTGAATTTGACCTTGTGATGGTGGCCGCCATTCTGACCATTCTGGGTTATTCCACCAATGATAAGGTGGTGGTGTATGACCGTGTGCGTGAAAACCTGCGCAAATATCGCACCATGCCTCTGATGGAACTGATCAACCTTTCCATTAACGAAACGCTGAATCGTACTTTGGGCACATCCTCCACCGTGTTTTTGGCAGCTCTTCCGCTGGCACTATGGGGCGGCGCTACGCTTTCCGGTTTTGCATGGACCATGTTGTTCGGCATTGTGGTGGGTACTTCCTCCTCCATCTTCATTGCAGCGCCGCTGCTGCTGTTTATGGGAGAAGGCAGACTAAAACGTGGTGCCAAGGCTGGCCCAGCCCCGGCGCAGCAGAAAAGCTGATACGCTTTTCCTTGCAACAATAAGCCAACAAAAACGGAGCGGGTTATGCACCCTGCTCCGTTTTTTTATGTCTAGCGCATGAAACCGGATGTTGGCGGTGGTGGTAAAAGAATGGCGCCAGACAATGCGGGAGAAAGAGGCTGCGTGGGTTGTTCCACCGCGCCAATAAAATCTTCCACCTTCTGGCCCGCCTTCCGCAGCCTGCGCCGGGTTGGTTTATCCCGAAACGCCAGAATAGCCAAAAGCGCGTTTCTGTCTGTTGTAATAATATTGAAGACTTGGGCAGGTGGCAGATCTTCTGTCATTATCCGCCCGCGCGCCATACCATTGGCTATGACGTAACTATACAGCAATGTGCGCGGTGTTTCCTGCACCTTCAGCCCGCGTGAGCTTTGGCACCCTGCCAGCCCTAAAATGGCTAGAACACCCATTGCTGAACGAAAAAAAACCGGAAAGCCGGATCGGGAGCGCTTCATATAAGAAGCATATCCCATATCCCACTTTCCGGGAACAGATCACACAGCTACCATTTTAAGCCAATGGTGGCTGGCATAAGGCGTATTAGCCCTGATGCGGTGCCTGATCTTTATTGTTGGCTGCCAGTTCATCACGAATCTGCTCAAGCAGAACTTCGGTTTTGGATGGCGGCGGCGGTGCCTTGGGTTCTTCATCTTCACGCACATGCAAGCGTGTCAGGGCTTTAACCATCCAGAAAATAGCCATGGCTACAATCAGGAACTGGATAACGGCGTTCAGGAACAAGCCAAGGTTCAGTGTAACAGCACCTGCTTTCTGGGCTTCTGCCAGAGTTGCCAGATGCGGGCCCTTAAGCGTGATGAACAGGTTGGAAAAATCAATCCCGCCGATAAGCAGACCAATCAATGGGTTGAAGATGTCTTTTACCAAGCTGTTCACAATGGATGTAAACGCAGCACCAATAATAACACCAACAGCCAGATCAACAACGTTGCCGCGCATGATGAATGCCCGGAACTCGCCCACCCAACCTGGGGCATGGACGTGAGATTTAAGGTCAGCCATACAAAAATTCCTGTTTAATACTGAAAAATCCGCCCAGAGGTAGCCGTTTTACTGCTTTTTCCTCAAGCCCCTGTATCAAGATTGATACATTTTTCTTAATATTTAAGGTATTCTGTAACACAAATGCTGCACAAACGCTGTTATTTGCCCTTTATATGCTTCACTTCATTATCATGCCCAACAAGGCAAATGAACGGTTGATCCAGCATACGCATTTCGTTTATATGCACGGCAATCTTGGCCCGGTCGGTATCGGGCCCTTTCTGCTGTAACGAAAGAACCAGTTTCATGAAGCCCGGCATTCACCCCGATTATCACGAAATCAATGTTGTCATGACTGACGGCACGGAATTCAAGACGAACTCCTGCTATGGTAAGGCTGGCGATACGCTCCGTCTGGACGTTGACCCCAAGTCTCACCCAGCTTGGACAGGCGTGCAGCGTATGCTGGATACCGGGGGCCAGGTTGCCAAGTTCAACAAGCGTTTTGCTGGTATTGGCACCCGCAAAAAAGGCTGATTTTTCAGTTCTTTGCGTATGCAGAAAAGCCCCGCCTCTTGAAAAAGAGCGCGGGGCTTTCCACGTTTAGGGGCAAGGAAATGCCCGCATATGGGGTTTCCGCCAAAAAATGCTGCCGGGCACGATTGCCTTCGGGGGTCTTGGCAAAACCGGCAGAACCTTGCTGAACGAGGAGGTTCTTACATGAGTTACGATTTTACACCGCTATTTCGCACGGCAATTGGCTTTGACCGCCTTGCACAGGTTATGGATTCTGCGGCCCGCTCACCGGGCAACTCCAGCTTTCCGCCCTACGATATCGCCAAAACGGGAAGTGATAGCTACACGCTTACCATGGCCATAGCTGGCTTTGGGCCGGAAGATATAGAACTGGTGGTGCAGGATAACACGCTTGTTGTATCTGGCCGCGTTAATGCTCCGCAGGATGAAGGAGAAATCCTGCACCGAGGCATTGCCCGCCGTGCGTTTGAACGCCGTTTTGCACTGGCAGACCATGTGGAAGTAACAGGCGCAGAAATGAATAACGGGCTTTTGCGCATTACGGTGCAGCAGATTATTCCTGAAGCGCTTAAGCCGCGCCGTATTCCTGTTAAAACTGTCAGCACCACGCCAGAAGAACGCGCCGTTACAACCGAGCAGAAAAATCAGGTGTCGCAGCAACCTCAGCAATCTATTGCCACAGCCGCCTGATTGCTGAAGTGTTACCAATACACTTCATATAGGCCCAGCAAGGGGGAAACTGCGGTTTCCCCCTTATTTAATGTGTAGAATATTGGGCCGTTATGTGTATTGCGGCTTGACCTGAAGCTGCCACTCCCCCCATATCGTGGCACAGATGCGCGCCGGCAGGCACGCAGGCCTGCGGAACACGTTCCGGGCCGTCAAGTTCCCGGTGCCTGCGCAAGCGCCGCCCGACGACAGGAATACAAAAACATGACGACCCTACCGTTAATGCCCAAAGCAACTGCTGTGTGGCTGATTGAAAAAACTGCTCTCAGTTTTGAACAGATTGCCGCTTTCTGCGGTATGCACCCGCTGGAAGTGCAGGCCATTGCTGATGGCGAAGTGGCACATGGTATTGTCGGGTATGATCCGGTTGCGAATCACCAGCTCAAGCAGGAAGAAATCCAGCGTTGTGAAAAAGACCCCAACGCACGGCTGAAAATTCTACCTTCTAACAACCCTGTGCGCCGTCGCTCCAAGGGGGCGCGTTATACGCCTGTTGCTAAACGTCATGATCGTCCGGATGGCATTGCATTCCTGCTGCGCAACTATCCGCAACTGAGCGATCAGCAGGTTGTTAAGCTGCTTGGCACCACCAAAGATACCATTGCCAAAGTACGCAACAAGCAGCATTGGAACACCCCCAACATCAAACCGCGTGATCCGGTAACCGTGGGGCTGTGCAGCCAAACAGATCTGAACGCTGCCGTGCACGAAGCCAATATGCGTCTGGAACGTGATGGGCAGGAAATTCCTGCACCCGTAACAGATATGGAAAGCTTTAGCTCTTCCGAAAACTAATGGAATGATGCCCTGAGGCAGAAGATCGTTCTTTCTGCCTCAGAAGCATTTAAGCTGCCAAATACGGCGTTAAACCGAAAGGCGCTCTATTTCTTCCTTTATTCGTAGCTTTTGTAATTTTAAGCACATCAGCACGCGCTCGTCCGGTCTGGGGCGTCCACCTTCGCTCATAATTTTCTGATCAATACGGAAATGGCGCGATTTAAGACTCTCGATCCTTGAAAGGCGTGTCATTTGGGTGCCTCCACTCGATTGATGACCCACAAACGCTAACGTACTGAGGATAAGAAAGTTCATGTTAATTTCATATATCACGCCCTGCTGGCATGCGGGCTGAGCATAGAAGTTTTTTTGTAATCCTGGCTGGCGTCCGGCTCTTACATGGTAAACACTGCTTCGGGCATGCTATTCACTCTGCGGGCCGCCAGACCCGGCGCACGATTCCGCATCAGTGGTGAAGGAGACAGGACATCATGCTGCGAGATCGCGATTTACTGCTTGCCCAACTGCATGAACTGCGTAGTGAACACAGAGATCTGGATACAGTTATCAGCCGGATGGGGCATGAAACCACCTTTATTGATCAACTATATCTCCAGCGGCTTAAAAAGCGTAAACTCCTGTTAAAAGATCAGATCACCAAGGTTGAAAGCCTTCTGATCCCTGATGATATCGCCTAAACCACCCCGTTACAGACTTTAGAAAACCCGGATAGATACCTACCGTGAGCGAAACCGCCCCCCTGCCCTCCGCTTCCGATGCTTTAGATGACAAAGCAGCCTCTGCCCCAGTTGTGGGGATTATCATGGGCAGCCAGTCAGATTGGGAAACCATGCGCCATGCGGATGGATTGCTGACTGAGCTGGAAATCCCGCATGAAACCCTAATTGTTTCAGCACATCGCACACCAGATCGGCTGGCTGATTACGCACGCACAGCAGCCGAACGCGGGCTAAATGTCATTATTGCTGGTGCTGGCGGGGCTGCGCATCTGCCGGGTATGTGCGCGGCATGGACACGCCTGCCCGTTTTAGGTGTTCCGGTAGAATCCCGCGCACTTAAAGGCATGGACAGCCTGCTTTCTATTGTGCAGATGCCCGGTGGCGTGCCCGTGGGCACTTTGGCTATTGGTGCATCCGGGGCAAAAAATGCAGCCTTGCTGGCAGCCTCCATTCTGGCGCTGCACAATCCGGCCCTTGCTGCGCGGCTTGAAACATGGCGTGCATTGCAAACAGCCTCTGTCCCCAACTCCCCCATTACCGAAGATAAATGACCTCTTCACATTCTCCGCTTAAGCCCAATGCCGTTATCGGCATTGTGGGCGGTGGCCAGCTTGGCCGTATGTCTGCCATTGCAGCTGCACGCCTTGGGTTTCGCACACATATTCTGACAACCGAGGCCAATGGCCCGGCGGCTCAGGTTTCTCACGCTGTAACATGCGGCAAGTATGATGATCCGGCAGCACTGGATGCATTTGCCAGCGCGGTTGATGTTGTAACTTTTGAGTTTGAAAACATCAGTGCAGATGCGTTGGACCTTTTGGCCACACACTGTCCTGTGCATCCTTCGGGCCATATTTTGCGCATCAGCCAAGATAGACTGGCTGAAAAAACTTTTTTTGCTTCTGCTGGCATCCCATTAGCACCGTGGCACGCGGTCACAGACGTAAAAACCCTACATGAAGCCGCAGAAAAAGTTTGCTTACCGCTGATTCTCAAAACTACCCGCAATGGATATGATGGCAAAGGCCAGCGCCGCGTGCACCATATCCATGATCTGGAAGATGCTTTTAACGCCTTGGCACCACATCCTCTGGTTGCAGAAGGTATGGTAGATTTTGCCTGCGAAATTAGCGTTATGGTGGTGCGCAGTGCCGATGGTACGGTGCGGTGTTTTGATCCAGCGCTCAACCGGCACTGGAATGGTATTCTAGACCTTACACTAGCTCCGGCCCCTATTGATCCAAACATTGCCGCGCAGGCCGTAAAACTGGCCACCACTATTGCAGAAAAACTGGAATTGGTTGGCATTCTGGGCGTTGAGATGTTTGTTGATCGCACCGGCAACCTGTTGGTGAACGAAATGGCCCCTCGCCCCCATAATTCGGGCCACTGGACCATGAACGCCTGCCCACAGGATCAGTTTGACATGCACATCCGTGCAGTTGCGGGGCTGCCTTTACCCCATGCTGTGCGCCATTCTGATGCCATCATGAAAAATCTGGTTGGGCCGGAAGATATGGCTCTGTTGCCACAAATTATGGCTACTCAAGGCTTTATTCCGCACTTATACGGCAAGAAAGAAGCCCGCGTTGGCCGTAAAATGGGGCATGTGAATATTTTGTTCCCCTACGGCGCACTTCCCGGCAATTTGGGTGTTCAGGATGCTTTGGGGCCACTGGCCACCAAAACCGCTGCCCCGGAACCAAAAGAAGACACAGCCGCCAGTTAAGATACTGTGTGAAGCAGGATATTTACAGAAGCCCTGCTTCACGCATGCTCAACAGCTTTTCTCCGGCAACAATAATATGATCCCATACGTGGATATTCATAATTTTTGCTGCACCACAAATTTGCGTTGTCATCACCACATCATCGGCTGAAGGCGTTGGGTCTCCGCTTGGGTGATTATGCACCAACACCAGAATAGTAGCTTTGAGCTGCAAGGCGCGTGATACAATTTCCCGCGGGTAAACAGGCGTATGATCCACCGTGCCCTGCCCCATAACATCATCAACCAGAAGCTGGTGCTTTTCATTTAGAAACAATACGCGCACCTGTTCGCGCTTTTCAGGCCCCATAACAGCCCGTAAATACGCATAAAGCTGTGTGCTATCAGCCAGTATGCCGGAACGGCGTAATCTTGCGCGTTGGATACGCAACCCAGTTTCACGCGCCAACATCAGCAAAATGCGTGCAGCCTCTGGCAACGCCTTTATGCTTTTACTTGGCTCCTGCCAGCTTATAGCTGCCATTACTGCGGATAGGTTTCCATATTCATGTAATAAGTTCTGCGCCTGTTCCTGTGCTTTCGCATTACGCGGCTGTGCCTGTACTATAAGCCTGCATAGCAGAGAAAAATCCGTTTCTTCCGCCCCAGAAGCTTCCGGCACTGTGCCGCCATAAATTTCGGCTGGAAACGCAATAGCTTCCGCAGTTGAAACATTCAGCCGAAAATGCGTGGCATCAGCAAATTGACTTGTCGCTTTTTTTTCGGGTTTTGTAGGTGGGCGCGTCAAAATTTCGGCCCTGCGTGGTGGTTAAAGCTACGCCATTCACCCCACCCAATGGTAATATGATCATGCACCTCCACCGCCAACAATGGGGCGCTACGCTGCAATTCCCTTACAAAAGGCGCATTTTGCGCAAGGCTTTGATCCAGCGTTTGATTTTCTGCCACCAAATCCACAGTTACCAACGCACAGGCATGCAAAGCCAATGCACGTTGCAAAACCAGCGCCACAGCCTGCCGAATACAGGCCATAGCCTCATGGCTGCTGCCTTCATGCAAAAACGCTGGCACCGTTTCATCGGCAATTAACTGGTTGCGGCTATCCAGAAACAAGGCACGCACCTGCCCTCTGGGAGCATTTGCCAGATAAACATCTGCATATTCTAAAATACTGTCCCAGTTGCCCAAAAACTGGCGTGATTCCTCACCACTTTCTGGCAACCGGTCTGCCACGCAGGCCACATCTTGCAATACTGCGGCACTTGCCCGTGTAACACCACTGATCTGGCGCAGATTTTCTTCTCCTGCTTCCAGCACAGCCTGCAAATTACCAAACGTATTGATAAGGCTTTTTGCCAAGGGCTTTGTATCTTTACGTGGAATCCCGACATACAACAGCATTTCCAGCAATTCGTAATCAGCCAAGGAAGCTGCGCCCTGGGCTAACACGCGTTGGCGCATACGTTTGCGATGCCCTGTAGGGCCGGTGCTTTCAAAAACAGGCAGGGCACCTTGCGGTGCATTTAAACAACCTTGGGTTGTGTCAGCCTTTACTGCAAAGCTGCTGGGCTTTTTTTGCCTTTTCTGCTCAGCCGACTGTCTCCCCATTCCATTGCTCCGTTTGGCCTGAAGCGCACATGCTTATATAAAGGCATGGTGAATACGTCCGAACACCCCTCCGCCTCGCTTTTTTCATCTCCGTCTGCATCGGGTGACAGTTATCTGGCTCGTCTTAACCCCGAACAGCGCGCTGCTATTGAAACAACGGATGGCCCTTTGCTGGTGCTGGCTGGTGCTGGCACAGGCAAAACACGGGTTTTAACCACCCGCTTTGCGCATATCCTGCTGACAGGCCGCGCCAAGCCATGGCAGATCCTGACAGTAACCTTTACCAATAAAGCTGCGCGAGAAATGCGTGAGCGTATTGGGCTGCTTTTGGGCAGTCCGGCAGAAGGGCTATGGTTAGGCACATTTCATGCCCTGTGTGCGCGTATGCTGCGCCGCCATGCCGAATATGTGGGGCTCACACAAAGCTTTACAATTTTGGATACGGATGACCAGCTGCGCCTGCTCAAACAGGTTATGGCCCCGTGGCAGATTGATATCAAACGCTGGCCTGCTCCTGGCCTTTTAGGCGTTATTCAGCGCTGGAAAGACCGTGGGCTTACACCAGAGCGCATTACCCCCTCCGAGGATTCGGACTTTGCCAACGGCCACGCCCGCGCCATTTACACCGCGTATCAGGCCCGCCTGAAGCAACTGAACGCCTGCGATTTTGGTGATCTGATGCTGCATGTGACCGAAATTTTGCGCACACGGCCTGATGTGCTGGCACAGTATCATCGCCTGTTCCGTTACATTCTGGTGGATGAGTATCAGGATACCAACACCATTCAATACCTCTGGCTGCGTCTGCTGGCCAAACACGCAGAAGGCCCAGCCAATATCTGCTGCGTGGGGGATGATGACCAATCCATCTACTCCTGGCGTGGTGCAGAAGTTGAAAACATTCTGCGGTTTGAAAAAGATTTTCCCTCCGCCAAGGTTGTGCGGCTAGAACGCAATTATCGCTCTACCCGGCATATTCTGGGGGCTGCCGCAGGGCTTATCGCCCATAATAGCGAACGGTTAGGCAAGACACTTCGCCCTGGCAGAGAAGATGCAGAAGGTAAAAAAGTTAGCGTTCTTGGTGTGTGGGATTCGGATACAGAAGCCCGCATGGTATGCGAACAGGCAGAAAAACTACGCGCACAAGGCCACGCTTTAAAAGAAATAGCCATTCTGGTGCGTGCGGGCTTTCAAACCCGCGCGTTTGAAGAACGGCTTATGCAAACTGGCCTACCCTATCGCATTGTAGGTGGCCTGCGTTTTTATGAACGTGCAGAAATACGTGATGCACTGGCCTATATGCGCGTACTAAGCCAACCGGCGGATGATCTGGCGTTTGAACGCATTATCAATGTACCCAAACGCGGCGTTGGCCCTGCCGGGTTGCAAAAGCTGCATGCTGCTGCCCGCGCCAATAGCCTGCCCCTTACCGGCGGCACGGAAAAGCTGCTGGAAGATAACGCGCTTAAAGGAAAATCCGCCGCCCATTTGCGCCAGTTGATGGAAGCCTTTGCCAGCACACGCGATATTTTAGCGCGTGAAGGCCATGTGGTGGCTGTTGAACACCTGCTGGAAGAAAGCGGGTATCTGGATATGTGGCGGCAGGACCGCTCCCCCGATGCGCCGGGGCGGCTGGAAAACCTTAAGGAACTGACACGTGCGCTGGCTGATTTTGGAACGCTGGGCGAGTTTTTAGAACACGTTGCCCTTGTGATGGATCATGATGAAAACGGGCAAGATGATTACCTGTCCATCATGACTCTGCATGGCGCCAAAGGGCTTGAATTCGATACAGTCTTTCTGCCCGGGTGGGAGGAAGGTGTTTTTCCCTCTCAACGCACGTTGGATGAAGGTGGCCTGAAAGGGCTGGAGGAAGAACGCAGGCTGGCTTACGTGGGCATTACACGCGCACGGCAGGAAGCCATTATCTTTCATGCTGGCCGTCGGCGTATTTACGCCAACTGGCAGCCTTCCATGCCCAGCCGCTTTTTAGACGAACTGCCAGATGAACACGTGGTTCGCCATGATGAAGGCGGTACGTTCCAACGCCAGGGCCTTAACCTTTCCGAATCCGTGTTTGATAACGGCCCCATTATTGCCCGCCGCAGAAAAGACCCCATGCTGGAAGCCGCACCGGCACTGCAACTGGGTGACCATGTACGCCACCCCCGCTTTGGGGAAGGCATCGTTATTTCGGCAGATCGGCACCATGTTGAAGTGTCTTTTGAATCTGTCGGCACCAAACGTCTTCTTTCATCCTTTATCGAGAAAATCTAATGGCTCCTCCTACCCGCCGTCATGCCACCAGCCTTGAAACCATTTCTGTCACTGTGCCGGAAGCGGCGGTGGAAGCTTACGAAAACGCCATTGGCAGCGTGTGCGCCACGGTTGGTATTTTTGAGGCCAACCCGGAAGGCACCTTGTGGCGGGTAGAAGGCGTGAAAGATACCGGACACCGGGAAGATGAACTAACCGCCAGCCTTGTGCTGGCCGAACTGACAAGTGGCGTTACCGCTCCACTGGAACGCACCAGCACGGAAGCAGAAGGCTGGCTGGCCCGCACGTATGAGGCTTTTCCCGAACAGGAAGTGGGCCGCCGTTTTGTGGTGCGCGGCACGCATTTGCCCGATTCTAAAAATGCCACCCGAATTGTGCTCACGCTGGATGCGGGCGTAGCTTTTGGATCAGGCGAGCATGGCTCCACCCGCGGGTGCCTGCGCGCGTTGGAGCGTGTGGCTTACCGTCGCCCTCGCCGGATTTTGGATCTGGGCTGCGGCACCGGTATTCTGGCCATGGCTGCTGCGGCATTGCTGCACCAAAAAGTGTTGGCAGTGGATATTGAGCCGTGGTCTGTGCGCGTAGCGGCACAAAATGCCAAGCGTAACCAGCTTGGGCGCCTGCTTACATGCCGCTTGGGCAATGGGTGGCAAACGCCTGCCATCTGGAAGGCCGCACCGTTTGATCTGGTTTTTGCCAATATTCTGGCCCGCCCTTTGTGCCTGATGGCCAAAGATCTGGCACGGTATCTGGCCCCCGGCGGCACGGTTATTCTGGCAGGGTTGTTGCGCACACAGGTACGTATGGTGTTGGCCGCGCATCGGCGGCAGGGGCTGGTTCTTGAGCAGGAATTGACAGAAGGAGAATGGGCCACCCTTATTCTACGCCGCCCGGTTCTTCCTGTTCGAAAAACAGCCTGATCAGCCTTTTCTTTTCCTACGTTATTTCAGGACACAGTTTTCATGACGTCTGCATCTTCCGCCCGGTTGGCTGCGCTGCGCACCCTTTTGCAAAACGAGGGGTTGGATGGCCTGATTGTGCCCCATAGCGATGAGTTTTTGGGGGAATACACACCAGCCTGTGCTGAACGTCTGGCATGGTTAACTGGTTTTACGGGCAGCGCAGGCATAGCCATTGTGCTGCCCCATACCGCCGCTGTGTTTTCTGATGGTCGTTACATTACCCAGATGGATCAACAGGTGGACGGTACGTGCTGGCAACGCCTGCATATCAGCCAGACACCTCCGGCCATGTGGCTGAAGGAGCAAGCCAAACCAGAAACCCGCGTAGGGTATGATCCGCGTGTGATGAGTGCTGCGGAACTACGCCCGTTTGTAGCCCAAAGCGGCGTCATACTGGTGCCAACATCCCGCAATCTGGTGGATGATATCTGGGCAGATCGCCCGGCTTTTCCCTCTGCCCCAGCCTGTATGCACCCGCTGGCTTTTGCTGGCCGCAGCTCTGCCGAAAAACGGCAGGAAATTGCTGCAATTCTTACCCAGAATGGTCAGGATGCTGCGGTTCTGAGCGATTCCGCCTCTATTGCGTGGCTACTGAATATTCGAGGCTCCGATATTCCCTGCACACCCGTAGCTTTGGCATTTGCGCTGGTGCATGCAAACAACTCAGTCGATCTATTTATAAAGCCAGAAAAAATCCCGACAAACATTAAGGAATGGCTTGGCTCTTCCGTGCGCGTGCATGCACCGCAGGAGATGGAGCAGATTCTGGCAACCCTGAAAAGCAAAACCGTTGGTGTAGATCCTGCCAGCAATGCCGTCTGGTTTGGCCAAACGCTCACCCGCCACGGCGCAACAGTGCAGGAAACACCAGACCCGTGCCTGCTGCCCAAGGCCCGCAAAAACAAAGTGGAACAGATGGGCATGCGTACAGCCCATCTGCGTGATGGTGTCGCACTTTGCCGTTTCCTGCATTGGCTGGATACAAAGGGCCGCAACTGCACAGAGCTTGAAGCCGCTACACAGCTTGATGCCTTTCGTGCTGAAGGGAAGGACTACCGGGAGGAATCCTTTCCCGCCATTTCCGGTTCTGGCCCCAATGGAGCCATTATTCATTACCGCGTTACGCCGGAAAGTGACCGAAAACTTCAGAATAACGAAGTTTATCTGATTGATAGCGGTGGCCAGTACCCCGAAGGCACAACCGATGTTACCCGCACTGTCTGGACAGGCCCTGATGCGCCACCGGCCAGCTTGAAAGACGTATTTACCCGCGTGCTCAAAGGTAATTTACGTTTGGGCCGTGCGCGGTTTCCTGTTGGCACCAAAGGCCACGCGCTAGATGCACTGGCACGGTTTGACCTGTGGCAGGCTGGGTTGGATTATGACCACGGCACCGGCCACGGTGTTGGCAGCTTTCTTTCCGTGCATGAAGGGCCTGCACGTATTTCTAAAATGCCTTCTCCCATTACGCTGGAAGAAGGCATGGTGATTTCCAACGAACCGGGCTTTTACAAACCCGGCGCCTACGGCATTCGTCTGGAAACACTGGTAATGATCCGCCGGAATGACATGCCGCATTCCGATCGAGCTTTTCTGGCATTTGAAACCCTTACATTGGCTCCTTTTGACAGACGGCTGATTGACCTCGCCCTGTTAGGCCCGGAAGATACCGCCGTGCTGGACGCGTACCATGCTCAAATCTTGGATCAGGTAGGCCCTCACCTGCCATCTGATGCACAGAAATGGCTGAAAACAGCATGCGCACCTCTCAAGAAGCCGTGAGAGACGGAGTCTTTCCTCTCTGGTCACGAAATTGAGAATCGCATGCACCGTAAAACGGGCGCAAAACAGGCTACGAAGTTGAAGGGAGCTTCTCAGAATGACGACAGACAGCAAGACCATTCCAGCCACTCTTATTGCAGGTGATGGCATCGGCCCTGAAATTGTTGAATCAGTTACCGAAATTCTGGATACCGTTGGGGCCCCATTTGTATGGGATCGCCAACTGGCCGGTATGGCGGGTGTGGACGCGGTAAATGATCCGCTGCCCAAGCAGACAATCGAAAGCATCCGGCGCACTGGCCTGGCCCTGAAAGGCCCGCTGACAACTCCAGTTGGTGGTGGGTTTAAATCCATCAACGTAACCCTGCGTCAGGAATTTGGCCTGTTTGCCAACCTGCGCCCAACCAAAACCATCATTCCCGGTGGTCGGTTTGATGATATCGACCTTGTTCTGTTCCGTGAAAACCTTGAAGGTTATTACGCAGCAATGGAACATTACATTCCGGTAGGGGATGACCCCAAGGGCATTGCGCTAAGCTCTGGCTTTAACTCCCGCGCAGAATGCCGCCGGATTGTAAAGTTTGCCTTTGAATATGCGGTCAAGAATAACCGCAAAACGGTAACCATTGTTCACAAGGCCAATATCCTCAAACTGCTGACAGGCCTGTTCCTTGAAGAAGGCCGCAAGGTTGCAGAAGAATACAAAGGCCGCGTTGAATTCAATGAACGGATTGTAGATGCCTGCGCCATGCAGCTTGTCATCAACCCGTGGCAGTTTGATGTGATTGTAACCTCCAACCTGTTTGGTGACATCCTTTCTGACCTTACGGCCGGTCTGGTTGGTGGTCTGGGTATGGCACCGGGTGCAAACATTGGTGAAAAAGCCGCTGTGTTTGAAGCCGTGCATGGTTCTGCACCAGATATCGCAGGCAAAGGCATTGCCAACCCACTGGCTCTGCTGCTGGCTGCTGTTATGATGCTGCGCCACGTGAACCGTGATGATCTGGCTGACCGTATTGATGCCGGTATCAAAAAGGTTATCACCAACGGTACAGTGCGCACGAAGGATCTGGGCGGCAATGCCACCACAAAGGATCTGACAGCAGCTCTGAAACAGGCAGTTGCCTGATACTCAGCATTACGGCTGTTCAAAAAACCGATTGCGATGGAAAGGGAGCCCTTGTGGCTCCCTTTTCTTTTAACCGCATCTCACATTAGGGTAAGGCATGACCCGTTTTTTTGGTGGCCCATGGCCTGCCCTCCCCCTTTCTGCTTCATTCCGCATTGATGTAGAACCATCACCTCCGGCTGTTCTGGCAGATATCGAGCAGGAAATTACGCATCTCTGGCAGCAAGCCTGTGCAACAACGCCAGCCTTATTTAATGGCTGCGTCTTTTCGGCCACCTGCGTAACGCGTACCGTTATTAAAGGTTACTGGACAGAGTATCGTCGCGTATTCGCGCAAATGAAGAACCCTGCGCTTTTTCCATTTTTGCGGCTGCAACCATTAGCTGTGGTCGGGTTGGTGCGTACGCCAGATGGATATGTGTTAGGCCGCCGTAACCCATCATCTATCTATCAGGGAAATTTTTGGCAAAGCCCGCCTGCTGGTAGCATTGAAAAACGCACAGATGCCGAAAGTATCAATCTGGCCGAACAGATTTTAGCAGAAGCCACAGAAGAATTGGGGCTGGATGCCAAAGATCTACAGGTTGAACAGCCACTTATGGCAGTGCGGCACCCTCATACCCGCGTGTTGGATATTGGGCTTGTGTTAAAAACCCGACTGACTTTTGAAAAAGTAGAAGAAAGTTGGAAGCAACATGCCAATAAAGAATACGACATGCTGGCCTGCGTACCTGCCAAAAACGTAGCAACATGGCTGGAGCAAAACGCTATTCTGCCAACCAGCCAGTACCTTCTGCAACATGAGCAAAAAAGCAAAACACTGCGCACCATATGATGCGCCAGCGTTAAATTGCTTATTTAATTTCCACACCAATCTGCTTGATATCATGGAAGTTGATATCCGGGTTCTGTTCTTCCGTACGGCGCATCATAAATGCTGACGTGGCCAGAAACACCGGATCATCATCCAGATCATCCGCCATGGCGGAGCGATGTGCAGCGGCAAAGGCCTCAATTTTTTCACGCGGGCCAGTAATCCAGCGGGCCAAAGAATACGGCGTGGAATCAAAACCAATGGCTACACCGTACTCTGCTTTCAGGCGAGATTGCAGCACATCAAGCTGCAAAGTACCCACAACGCCAACAATCGGCTGCGCGCCATCTTGCGGGCGGAACAACTGCACCACACCTTCTTCCGCCAACTGCACCAGCGCCTGTTTGAGCTTTTTGGCCTTCATGGCGTCATCCAGCCGCACGCGGCGCAGAATTTCCGGGGCAAAATGCGGCACACCGGTAAACTGGATATCTTCACCCTCTGTTAGCGTATCGCCAATGCGCAAGGTGCCGTGGTTGGGAATACCCACCACATCCCCAGCGAAGGCTTCTTCTGCCAGATGTCTATCCTGCGCAAAAAAGAACTGTGGCGTATGCACTGCAAAGCTTTTGCCTGTGCGCGTGTGTTTAAGGCGCATGCCACGGCTTAGCTTGCCAGAACAGATACGGGCAAAGGCAATACGGTCACGATGGTTGGGGTCCATATTCGCCTGAATTTTAAACACCAGCGCCGTCATGTTCGGCTCCGTGGCCTTTACCACACGGGTTTCTGCGGCCTGATCGCGCGGGGGCGGGCCAAAAGCCACCAGTGCATCCAGCAGATCGGTCACCCCAATTTCCTTGATCGCACTCCCGAAGAACACGGGGGTAAGGTGTCCGGCATCGAAGGATTCTTTATCAAACTCCGGCAGCGCGGCTTCTACCAGCTCCAGTTCCTCACGCATCTGCACAAGGCGGGCATCATCTTCTGGCAGATCAACCGTTGTGTGCAGTTTTTTGGTAAGAATATCGTAAGTGCCAACAAACGTGGCCGCGCGCCCCACCGGCCATGTAGCAGGAGATGTATCTAGCGCAAGGGATGATGCAATTTCATCCAGCAGAGCAAATGGATCCTGCGCCTCACGGTCCATCTTGTTGATGAAGGTAACAATCGGAATATCACGCAGACGACAAATCTCGAACAGCTTGCGTGTACGATCTTCAATGCCCTTAGCGGCGTCAATCACCATTACGGCGGAATCTACGGCTGTTAAGGTACGGTAGGTATCTTCAGAAAAGTCTTCATGTCCGGGTGTATCCAGCAGGTTGAATACGCAGCCGCCGTAATCGAATGTCATGACCGAGCTGACAACGGAAATCCCACGGTCACGCTCAATGCCCATCCAGTCAGACCGTGTGCGGCGGCGTTCGCCCTTGGCGCGCACGTTGCCCGCCATCTGAATAGCCCCACCTGCCCGCAATATCCGTTCTGTCAGCGTGGTTTTACCAGCATCCGGATGCGAGATAATAGCAAAGGTCCGGCGGCGGGTAATGTCACTGCTAAGAGGGGCGGATGCGGTATCAGACATAAGGGCTCTGTTCCGAAACAAACATGAGTAAAAACGGCAAACGCCGGATGGAGAGAAATCCCTCCACCCGGCGCGGTATAAAACGAACCTAAACGCCGATTAACGGGAGTAGTATTCGACCACCAGATTCGGTTCCATCTGCACCGGATACGGCACATCGGAAAGCTGCGGGCCACGCAGGTACGTGCCCTTCATCTGGCGATGATCCACTTCCATGTATTCCGGCACATCGCGTTCGGCAGACTGCGCGGCATCCAGAACGATAGCCAGCTGCTTGGATTTTTCACGCACTTCGATAACGTCACCATCCTTCACGAGGTAGGAAGGAATGTTCATCTTTTTGCCGTTAACCAGAATGTGGCCATGGCTGATGAACTGACGGGATGCAAACGGCGTGATTGCAAACTTCATCCGGTACACAACGGCATCCAGACGGCGTTCCAGCAGGTTGATCAGGTTTTCAGACGTATCACCCTTGCGGCGCACGGCTTCCTGATAATAGCGGCGGAACTGCTTTTCTGTAATGTTACCGTAGTAACCCTTCAGCTTCTGCTTAGCCATCAGCTGAACGGAGAAGTCAGACGGCTTGCCCTTACGGCGCTGGCCATGCTGGCCCGGACCATATTCGCGACGGTTAACCGGAGATTTGGCGCGGCCCCACAGGTTTACACCAAGGCGACGGTTAATTTTATACTTGCTCTCAAGGCGCTTGCTCATAGTGCGCTCTTCTCTCTTAACAGGCGGAACATCGGGCAGATGTCCGTCGTTACACCGGTAGTCCCCGTCCACCACGGATCGGAGCGGGCGCAAACCGTATTACCAGCGGGGCGTGTTCCCCTTCTGGCCGATTTGTCCACATTCCCGGCAATGGAGGCAGGAATTACGAAACCCCGGGCGCAGTGTCAACTTTTTCCGTTGCGCTTTCTTCCATTCTGCAGTGCATAGTCGTGCAATCGACCCATAAAATTGAAAAGAAAGGATTACTCAGCATGCCATTTGCTAAAAAATGGGGGCTATTTGTGGCGTTGGGTCTCGCCCTTATTATATTGGGCTTTATTGCCTGTATTGATGCGGTTTCCGTAACCCTTGCCAGCACCATATTTATTGGCGCACTGCTAATTGCTGCTGGCATTATGCAGATAGTACATGCCTTTGCTGTACGCGATTGGGGCGGCTTTATTTTTTCCCTGCTATGCGGGCTTCTCTACGCCGCTGGCGGTTACCTTCTTATAGAAGAACCAGCCACGGGCTCTGTTGCCATTACCATTTTTGTATCTGCCTGCTTTGTGGTTGTAGGCGTGCTGCGCTGCGTTCTGGCCCTGCAAGCACGCGGTATGCCGGGCTGGGTGATTATTCTGGGTAGCGGGCTTATCAGCCTGCTTGTTGGCCTCTGCCTGTACTTTACCTTGCCGTGGTCTGGCCTGTGGTTGATTGGTACATTTGTGGGTGCAGAACTGATTGTAAGCGGCATAAGCTGGCTACAAATTGGCCTTGCCCTACGCCAGAGCAATTCTGTGCCGCCACCCATTACCCGCCTATAAAATTTACGGCGTATATATACAAAAACGGCGCGGGCCTGTTGGCTCCGCGCCGTTTTTTATGCCCACATAATGAAGGCCGCTTATTCTTTTGGTGTGGATGAAGGCGGCAACTGGCTTTTGGGAGCCAACAGCATAAGCGCATCCTTGCCAGCATCATCCTCCACCTTACGGTTTGAGCCAGGCAAAAGAGCAATAGGCCGCTCGCCTGCTTCACGCTTGCGCAGGATGTTTTGAATGTTTTCCAGCACCACGGGGTAATCTTCAATCAAGCGCTGGAAGCGGCTGGCCGTAATCACCATGAAATGCCCAAACTGCACGGCACGGATGGTGCCGGGGCAACGCCAGCCATGCAAAGCCTCCTGCGCGCCTATCAGATCACCTGCGCCATACAGCACATCGGCCCCCGCAACGTGGCTTTCTGCCAAACCGGCGCTAATAAAATAGATGGCGCCCATCTTGCGCCCTTTCCGGCAGATTACCTCCTGCGGGGCCACAAAACGCAAGGATGTGGTCGTGGCCAGATCATGCAGTTCTGCCCCCGGCAACCCCTTAAAGATGGCTGCATGTTTTAGCCGGTCTTCTATGCCACTGCGCAGATCAAAGCTCATCCGCTTGATCAGACGATGCCTGCGGCGTTCCAGCTCTTTCAGCAGTTCACGGCTAAGTTCATCACTGATAAGGGATTCTGAAAGCAGGGTTGTGTATTCTTCACTTTCCAGGCGCAGGGCAATCTGGCGGAAAATCCGGTTTTCCAGCGCCTCGGCATAGCCATGATAATGCAAGCGCAAGGTTTCCAGCGCCTCATCCAGCAACTTGCGCTGGCGAGAGAGCACCTCGGCCACAATTTCCCCAATACGGCTGCCCAATGTGGGCTCCAGCCGCTCGTGCATGAAACGTGTGAGAGAGATGGAAATGAAATGCGCCACCATCAGCATTTCAAACCGTTCCGCCATGCACAGCATCAGCGGCCGATCCAGATGCAAATGATTATGCACCCATTGCGCCGCCTTGAAGCGCAAAGATGGGCTCAGCCGTTTACGCAGCGCGCGCACATACCCCAAACGCCCTTCCAGCCGTGCACCATCAATTGCCGCTTCGGAAGACCGTAGCAATGTTTCCATCACCCGGCGAGAAAGCCCTTGCATACGGAACAGATCCAGCAGCATGGAGCGTTCCTGACTGGCAATGGTAATCAGCGCCAGATTAACGCGCTGGATATCAGACAGTGCGCGGTCAAACTCATTAGCTGCCTGTTCTTCCTCTGCCCGGCGTTCTAGATGATCAACAACCGAGCGCGTGGCATCTGCGCTGAAACCAAGTTCATCCCCCAGTTCCTTGGCGCGGTTGCACACATTGCCCAGCCCGATACTCAGCACCTGATGGCGCATGGCTTCATCAATGGGGGACAGACGATCCAGCTTGAGAAACAGCACGAGGGAACGCAGCGTGGTGCCGTTAACAAGCAGCGTAATCAACACAAACCCAGTGGCAATAATACCGATAAAATGCGCAACCGGCGTAGAAACGTGTTCGTTTTCCGTAACGGCCAACGCCAGCGCCAATGTAATGGCCCCACGCAAGCCCCCCCACACCATTGTCACCTTAAATGGTGTGGGCACGGGTGGGGAAAGACGTGTCCATGCCAATAGCGGCAACATGCCAAACACCACAGCCGCACGTGCAGCCAGCCCCGCCACGCTGGCAATAAGGATAAGCACCCAATCCCACCGGGTCATGCCCACCAGCAGGCGCGGTACCAGCATGGAAGCCAGCACAAACACCAAGGATCCCGCCCAAAAGACCAATTGCTGCCAAAGCTGGTTGAGAAACAGCCACGTTTGCGGCCGAATGGTGGATGGCCCGTACACAGACAGCGTAAGCCCTGCGGCCGCTGTGGCCACCACGCCGGAAACCCCCAGAATTTCGTCTGAGAGGATGTACACCACGTAAGGCAGCGCCACTGTTAGCGTAATTTCCGCTGCCGAACTGGCAATAGCGGACATCATGACCAATGTGAGCCGCCCGACAACCACCCCAACAATAAGCGCCCCCACAAAGGAGACCACGAAGGAGATCAACGCATCACCCAGATGGATGGCTTTATGCAGCGTGACGGAAGGCAGCAGAATGGAAAAGATGGAAATAGCCGCCGCATCATTCAGCAGCGCCTCGCCCTCCACCAGCCGTGTCAGGCGTGTTGCGGCCCCAATATCTCGGAAAATCCCGGCCACGGCGGAAGGGTCAGTCGTGGCCACAATAGATCCAAGCAGCAGGCAGACCACCAGCGGCATCTGGGCAAAGGGATACAACGCAAAACCAATAGTGGCCGTGGCAATAACAACCGCCACCACAGCCAAAAGCAAAACAGTACCTGTTTCATGCGCAAGACGCCGCACATCAATGGCCAACGCGCCCTGAAACACCAGCGCGGGCAGAAAGATGAGCAGAAATTCTTCACTGTTCAGCGGGAAATCAAGCAGCGCCTCTGCAATGCCATTGAAAGCCGAAGTGTGGGAACTGCGCAGAGCCACATCTGCCAAAGACCCGATGATAATACCCACAATAGCCAGTAGAACCGTTTCAGACAGTTCCAGCTTGCGCGCAATGGGCTGCACGGTGCTCACCACCACCAAAAGCAGCGCAATAACAAGCAGTACCGCTGCCAGACCCGTTACCGCCATGCCACGCTATTCCCTATATCCAACACCAACATCCATACTGCCTGAGCCGTTATCATCATGATAGGGCAAGGAAATGGCAGCTTCCGCATTATATACGCGTTATCCCTAACATGGCATGCACTGCCCTAGCCATATTCCCCAAGGCATTGGCCTCATTATTCACGCATTTTCTTGCCATTATGTGAACGTATCGGGCTTGCACGCCACATATCAGCGCCTACCTGCTTTGTTCTTGGCGAACAGGCCCAAACAACGCTATGTTGGAGGTATG
This sequence comes from Acetobacter sp. DmW_136, assembly GCF_008690365.1. NCBI lineage: Bacteria > Pseudomonadati > Pseudomonadota > Alphaproteobacteria > Acetobacterales > Acetobacteraceae > Acetobacter > Acetobacter sp. DmW_136. The sequence continues at coordinate 194,814 of NZ_VHON01000013.1, read as the reverse complement.
ATGAAACAGTTTTCTTCATTGCGGCGTACTTACAAGGTCGCCCTTATGTTGCTGGCCGGATTTGGGCTTGCTGCCTGCGCGCATGATCCGCACCGGCACTATTATCACCCCGGCTCAAACCATGGGCGTGCTGCGCCTGGCTGGTACCGCCCCCCTCTTACGCCGCAGCAGGGTACCAACCCTTATAAGCACTCCACCACCAACTATGGTGGCGGCTCAATGCGCTATGACCAGTAAATTTGTACGAATCTGCATTATTATCGCCACAATAGTTGTGGGCATAATGATGGTGTCGTCCCTTTACAAAAACCTTAGCACGTTGATGACATCTCCTTCCCCGGAAGCGGCTATGGAGCAGAATTCTGGCCAGTAAGTCTGGCAAGCTGTTTCGCTGTGCCTGTTTTTGTCTGCTGCTTACGGCCAGCGCAACAAAAGCAGGTATGGCCGCGCCTGTTTTAGATGCCCCTGCCGCATCCGTCCCACATATGGGGGGCACTTTACGCTTGGTTGCGGCCTCTTCTGGCGGCACATTAGATCCCCAGATCAATTACTCCGGCAAATACATTAATCTGTTTGCCAATGTGTATGATGGGTTGACCACCTTCCGCAAAGCAGATGGTCTGGCTGGGGCAGACGTGGTGCCAGATTTGGCTGAAGACCTTCCACACCCCGAAGATGGCGGCCTGACCTACACTTTCCACCTGCGTGAAGGCATTATTTTTTCCACCGGGCAGCCTGTCACCACGGCTGATGTTGTGGCATCCTTCCGACGGATTTTTCGTGTTGGCAGCCCAACGGCAGGGTCTTTTTACGGGGCTATCAAAGGGGCCGATGCCTGCCTACGCAGCCCAACAGATTGCAAGCTTGAAGGGGTTGTAGAAAACCCTGCCACGCGCAGCATTACATTTCATCTCACAACGCCTGATACAGAATTCCTGCATAAGCTGGCATTTACGCACGCCGTGATTTTACCGGCCAATACGCCAGACCATGATACCGGCAATGTGCCTTTACCAAGCACCGGCCCCTATCAGCTTACAGTGTATGACCCGAACCGATTTTTAAAGCTGGCACGCAATCCATATTTTAAAGAATGGAGTGCACAGGCACAGCCTCTCGGCTATCCTGATGACATAGAATACACCTTTGGCATACCGGATGAAGCTGCCGTAACCGCCGTAGAAAACGGACAGTATGACTGGATGGCAGACCCCATCCCCCTAGACCGACTTGGGGAATTAGGCAGTCGCTTTGCTGGCCAGACACATGTGTTGCGCCACCCGGCCATGTATTTCCTACCCATGAACATGCGGGAGGCGCCTTTTTCTTCACTCAAGGCGCGGCAAGCCGTCAATTACGCACTCAACCGCAAGGCCATGACCATTCTTTATGGCGGCCCCGGTATTGCGCGGCCACTCTGCGGGATGTTGCCTTCTACTTTGCCAGCACCCTCTACGCAGTGTTTTTATACTAAAGATGCCTCTCCCGAATCCCCTGCCCCTATGTGGCGTGGCGTGGATATGGAAAAAGCCCGCAATCTGGTGCGTGAAAGCGGAACATATGGCCAGAAAGTCACCGTAATTGCTGCCAATACCAGTGTTGATCTGGCTATGGGCGCATGGGTGCGGGATATGTTGCAAAACCTTGGCTACCGCGCCAACCTACGCCCACTTAGCAGTGCGCTGGCTTTTTCCTACATGCAGAATTCAGATAACCATGTGCAGATTGGCGTGGCCTCTTGGTCTGCCGATTATCCATCGGCTTCCAATTTTTTGGATGCTTTATTGGGGTGTGAAAATATTCATCCCGGTTCAGACAGCTCCATCAATATTCCCGGCTTTTGCAATCACGATGTGCAAAGACTGATGGATAAAGCCAAAACGGATGTTAGCCTGACAGCCCAAGCACAAAACGCCTTGTGGCAAGAGGCCGACAAACTGGTTATGGAACAAGCCCCCGTAGCTCCAGCCATTGAAAAAGATGCTGTAATTTTAACATCCCCACGCCTGAAAAACCTGTTGTTTACACCCGTAAACCAGCTTTTGTTCTCTCAGGCATGGGTGCAGTAACTTATCCCGGTTCATACGTTATCCACAGAATCTGTGGATGAAACGTGGGACAACCGCAGGATGAACGCGGGAAGAACCGAATAACCCTGTTATCCGCCTATTTCAGCCGCTCCAGAACGGCATCTCGCACAGTTGCAGGCAATGGCACATAGTCCAGTTCCCGGCTGGCGGCCTCTCCATCCTTCACGCCCCAACGGAAGAACGTTCTTACAGCGTTTCCGTGGTTTGCCTCATTTGCTTCACGCGGCACCAATGCATAGGTGGTGGTTACAATCGGCCAGCTTCCGGCTCCGTCTGCATCACAAAGCGAAGCTGTCATGTCTGCTTGATCCCACGTGGCGTTTTCTGCCGCCCGCGTAAAACTGTTAACAGAGGGCACCACAAATTCCCCTGCCCGGTTTTGCAGAACAACGGTGGAAAGGTGGTTGCGTTCCGCATAAGCGTATTCCGCATACCCCACACTGCCTTCTGTATTTTTTACGTAAGAGGCAATGCCATCATTCCCGCGCGCACCTGCACCAACAGGCCATGCAACAGACGTGCCGCGCCCCACCTGCTTCTCCCACGTGGGGGAAACCCGGCCGAGATATTCTGTAAACACATAGGTTGTGCCAGATCCGTCTGCCCGGTGTAGCGGAGCCACGGGCAGATCCGGCAACGTGACACCGGGGTTGAGCGCAACAATCTGCGGATCATTCCATTGCGTGATGGAACCATCATAAATAGCTGCCAGAACGGGGCCAGTAAGACGCAACGCACCTTCTGGCACACCTGGTACATTGGCAATAACAACAATGCCACCAATAGCGGTAGGAAACTGGAGCAAATGCCCAGCCTCCAGCCGCGCATGAGACATTGGGGCATCGGATGCACCAAAATCCACTGTGCCAGCCAAAACCTGATTCTGCCCAGCGCCAGAACCAATGGTCTGATAATTAAGCTGCACACCGGTTTGCGCCGCAGAATGAGCAGACCATGACTGATACAAGGGCGCGGCAAAGCTGGAACCGGCCCCTGTAATTTGTTCGGCCCGCGCCTGTGGCAAAACGCCACCCGCTAAGCCACACAACAAGGCAGACAGGAAAACAGTTTTCTTCCAACTCATGTTTTCAGCCCTGCCTGCCATGATGCGCTTTTCCTTCATACAACCCAGCTCCTTCTGCTTAACGCAGGGTTGCACCCGTTGCCTTGGTAACAGCGGCAACAATTTTTTCAGATACAGCTTCCAGTTCCGCATCTGTCAGGCTTTTATCCATTGGCTGAAGCGTAACTTCCACACCAATAGAGCGATGCCCTTCTGGCACGTGCGGGCCTTCATACACATCAAACAGGCTTACATCTGCAACAAGCTGGCGCTCTGCCCCACGCACGGCACGCAGCAATTTTTCACCCGGTACATCGCGCGCCACAACAAATGCAAAATCACGCCGCACTGGCTGGAACGCAGAAAGACGCGGTGCGACTTTCTTTTTGCGTTTGGGGTCGGGCACCATATCTGGCAGCAATTCAAACCCTACAACCGGCACATCAATACCCTCGGCCTGAAGCAGAGATGGATGCAATTCACCAAAATAGGCCAGCACGTTTTTGGGCCCCTGCCGCAGCACGCCAGAACGACCGGGATGATACCAGCCCGGCGCATCTGTGGTGGTGCTCATGGCATCTGGGTTTACACCAAGCTGCTGGAGCAGTTCCAGCGCATCTGCCTTAACCGCCCACAGAGAAACAGGCTGCCCCGCCTGCCCCGGATAACGCGGTGTATGGCCAGAGCGCACACCGGCTACCACAGGTTGCTGGCCATTTTCAGCAAAGGCTGGGCCAACTTCAAACAGCCCCAGATCTCCCCAGCCACGTGCGCTGTTATGCTTAACCGCAGCCAACAGATTGATCATGGGGGTGGGGCGCATCTGGTCTAGATCAGACGCAATGGGATTGAGCAAACGCAGGGATTCCGGCGCGCCACCAAACCGTTCAGCCTCCTCGTGCGAGACGAAAGAGAAACCGACTGTTTCTGTAAGCCCGCGAGCAGCCAAAAAGCGCCGCGCAAGTGCCAGACGCGCCTGACGAGGCGTAAGTGCAGCTTCTGGCACAACCACCACAGATGGCAGCGGCACCGCAGGCACGGCATCCAGCCCTTTAAGGCGCAGCACTTCTTCAACCAGATCGCTTTCTGATTCTATAGCGGCAACACCTTCCGCAGCCTTGGCGGCAACATCAGCCGGAATACCCTCGCCCTGTGCCAGAATAGGCTTTTGGGCAATATCATTCCGCCATGATGGCACGCTTACACGCACCTGCGTATTGTTACGGTCCTGCACCTCAAAACCCAGTTTTTCCAGCAGGTCCACGCTTTCATCAGCAGGCACATCCAGCCCACCCAGATCACGCACGCGGGCAAAACGCAACGTGGCATCACGCTGCCAAGCAGGCTGCGCCCCGGCAGAAACAACTTCGCTGGCCTCACCACCACAGAGTTCAATAATCAGGCGTGTTGCCGCTTCCAACGCCGAAACTGGCAGGGCTGGATCTACCCCACGCTCAAACCGATAGCTGGAATCCGAGGAAACCCCCACACGGCGAGCGCTCAGAGCAATTTTCACGGCATCAAATAGGGCACATTCCACAAATACATCTGTGGTTTCTGCTGTTGCACCTGTGGCTTCACCGCCCATAATTCCGGCCAAAGACTGTACGCCAGCCTGATCTGCAATCACGCAGTCTTCTGGGCCAACTGTATAATCCTGCCCATCCAGCGCCCGGAACTGTTCCCCCTCACCCCGGCAGATTGTCAGCTTGCCACCGGCAATTTTGGCAGCATCAAACACGTGCAGCGGGCGGCCGAGATCGAAACAGAAATAGTTGGTGATATCCACCAGCGCGGAAATCGGGCGCAGGCCAATGCTTTCCAACTTGCGCTGAAGCCATTCCGGGCTAGGGCCATTTTTCACACCACGAATAGTGCGGCCCAACACCCACGGGCAGGCTTCTGGGTAGGAGATATCCCACACCACCGGGGATTCAAATGTGCCTTCCACCGTTTCTGCCAGCCACGGGCGCAACGTGCCAAGCCCTGCAGCAGCCAGATCCCGCGCAATGCCGCGTACGCCCAGCGCATCACCCCGGTTAGGGGTAATGGCAATGTCGATCACCACATCATCAAGGTCAGCAAAATCAGCATAGGACTGGCCGGGCAGCGTATCTTCCGGCAGTTCTGCAATGCCGTTGCTTTCTTCACCAAGGCCCAATTCACGCAGGGAGCACAGCATACCGCCGCTGGCTTCACCACGAATCTTGCCAGCCTTGATGGTAATATCCAAGCCCGGCACATAGGTACCCGGTTTGGCAAAAATAACAGCTAGCCCTTTGCGTGCATTGGGGGCACCACATACCACCTGCACATCCTGAAAACCGGGGCCCGCATCTACCCGGCACACCTGAAGGCGGTCTGCATTAGGGTGCGGTTGGGCATCCAAAATACGGGCGGTTAAAAATGGCTCAATCGCCGCGCCACGGTTTTCAACGCTTTCAACCTCAAGCCCGATCTGGTTCAGCTTTGCGCAGATTTCTTCCAGCGTGGCCTGCGTATCCAGATGGTCATACAACCAAGATAGCGTGAACTTCATTCCTCACACCCCCTCATGCAGTAGCGCGGGCGCAAGCGGGTCCGACCCATAATAGCGCAGCCAGCGGATATCACTTTCATAAAACGAACGCAGATCGGGAATACCGTTCTTCAACATAGCCAGCCGTTCAATGCCCATGCCAAAGGCAAAGCCCTGCCATTCACGCGGGTCCAACCCACAGTTGGCCAGCACACGGGCATGCACCATGCCTGCGCCCAGCACTTCCAACCAGTCTTCTCCACCGCCGATCTCACCAGTTTTACGAGACCAGCCGATATCCACTTCCAAGGAAGGTTCGGTAAACGGGAAGTAGGAGGAACGGAAGCGCACCGGTAATTCCGGCTTACCGAAGAACGCCCGCAAAAATTCAATCAGGCAGCCTTTCAGGTGCCCTAGTGTAATGCCCTTGCCCACAACCAAGCCTTCGCACTGGTGGAACATGGGGGAGTGCGTGGCATCATGATCGGCCCGGTAGGTACGGCCCGGCACAATCACGCGGATAGGCGGCTTTTGCGCCAGCATGGTACGAATTTGCACACCAGATGTCTGGGTACGCAGCACGCGCGTAACATCCAGCCCCGGCTGTGGCGGCAAATAAAACGTATCATGATCCGTACGTGCAGGATGATGATCGGGCGTGTTGAGGGCGGAAAAGTTGTGCCAGTCTGTTTCGATATCCGGCCCTTCTGCCACCTTAAAGCCCATGGCGCCAAAAATGGCGGTCATTTCTTCAATCGTGCGGCTGATGGGGTGCAGGTAACCCCGTTCTACCGGTGGTGGTGGCAGGGTAACATCCACCCGCTCTGCAACCAAACGGGCTTCCAGCGCTGCGGCTTCCAGCTCTTTACCGCGCGCTTCAATTGCACGGGTGAGTTCATCACGCAGGCGGTTGAGCGCCACACCACGGGCTTTGCGTTCATCGGGCTGCATTTTCCCCAGCGCTTTGAGCAAAGCCGTCAGCCTGCCAGATTTTCCCAGGGTGCTGACACGCACAGCATCCCATGCTTTCAGGTCTGTGGCGCCAGCCAGTTCGGACAGGACTTCCTGCCGCAGAATCTCAAGATCGTTGCTCATGAAACCTCACGCGAGGAGAAAATGCTTACCGGGCGGATACAATCTCCCGCAGCGGGAGAAAAGCCCCAAGAGGGAAAACCACATCCTCCCTCACCGGCACCAAGCAAAAAGGCCGCCCACGTGGGACGGCCTTTTCTTCAACCTTATCGTATCAGACAGGCAGATCAGGCAGCCAGAGCAGCCTGAGCCTTCTTTACGATTTCAGCAAAGGTTGCGGCATCATCAAACGCAATGGCGGCCAGCACCTTACGATCGATTTCGATACCAGCCTTGTCCAGACCGTTAATGAAACGGCTATAGGTCAGGCCATGTTCGCGCACCGCAGCGTTGATACGCTGAATCCACAGAGCGCGGAATTCACGCTTTTTGTTGCGGCGGTCACGGTAAGCATAGCGCAGTGCCTTTTCAACACGTTCCAGCGCAATGCGATAGTTGGTGGAGGAGCGGCCGCGATAACCCTTGGCCAGTTCCAGAACCTTTTTATGACGAGCAAGGGTGGTAACACCCCGTTTTACACGTGCCATGAATCAGATGCTCCTTATAGCCCGTAGGGGGCCCACTGCTTGACGGTACGGCCGTCCTGCGGGGTCATGGTCTGCGTGCCGCGTGCGGAGCGCTTCATTTTCTGTGTGCGCTTGATAAGGCCGTGGCGTTTACCGCACGGACCAGAGAGCACCTTGCCGGTTGCGGTGATTTTAAACCGCTTCTTGACCGACGACTTGGTCTTCATCTTGGGCATTTCAACACTCCTGAAAAACTCTGGATAACGTTACCTTAATTATAAGGTAACCAACCACGGCCGGGCATGCCCTACAAGCCCGGACGCGTGTGCGAATGCGCTCCCTTAACGGAAAGCCCCATCACTTTCAAGCCTCACATACGCAGCTTTCTTGCTTATGCTGCGTTTTGCCCCAACATTATTCACCAACAGATATTTTAAAGCGAGGTACACAGTTTTCATGATCCCTCTTTCCAACGCCACACTGCATCAGCTTCCTGTTCAGGTTACAACGCCGCGTTATAATCGGCAGAAAACCACAGCAGGCATTGCGCATCTTGGCGTGGGCAATTTTCATCGCGCCCATCAGGCCATGTATATCAACAAAGTTCTGGAGCGTGAGGGCCAGCAAGGCTGGGCCATTGTTGGTGTGGGATTGCGCAACTCCGCGCGGGAAGACAAGCGCGCAGCCATTATGGCGGAACAGGACAACCTGTACACCCTCACCACCTTTGCGCCCGATAGCTCCCATGAAACCAGTGTTATCGGCAGCATTATAGAATATGTGCATGCTGCCAAAGATCGTGCTGCCGCCATTAAACGCCTGACAGATCCGGATATTAAAATTGTCACCCTGACCATTACAGAAGGTGGCTACTACTTGGATGCCAAAGGCAACTTCACGCTGGATCACCCTGATATTAAAGCAGATTTGGCGCGTGATGTACCCGAAACAGCATTCGGGCTGGTATGTGAAGCCCTACGCCAGCGGCGCGAAAGCGGCACCGGCCCCTTTACAGTGCTCAGCTGCGATAACCTGCGCCATAACGGCAAGGTGGCCCGCACAGCTTTTTGCACCTACGCCACAGCGCGTGATCCCATTTTGGGCGCATGGATAAAAGAAAACGTTAGCTTTCCATCCAGCATGGTGGATCGGATTACACCTTCCGTTGGTGAAGCCGATATAACACGATTGGATGCTCTGACAGGCGTGGCCGACCAGATGCCCATTTTTGCAGAAGACTTCACTCAATGGGTTATCGAAGATCATTTCTGCGCAGGCCGTCCGGAACTGGAAACTGTGGGCGTACAGTTTACGGATGATGTTGGGCCTTATGAGCAGGTGAAACTGCGTATGCTCAACGCCTCTCACTCCATGCTGGCACTTCCCGGCGTGCTGATGGGGTATGACACCGTGCCTCATGCCATAGCCGACACCTTGTTGCTGGGGCATCTGGAACGTTTTCTGACCGAAGATGCCTCACCGTTCATTACACCGCCCAAAGGTCTTTCTCTGGCGCAGTATGCTCAGCAGGTGCTGCACCGCTTCCGCAACCCGGCGGTTGGAGATCAGCTTTTACGCATTGCCTCCGATAGCGGCTCTAAACTGCCTGTGTTCCTGACAGATACTGTCAATGGGGTTCTCGGCTCTGGGCGCGATCATTGGCGGCTGGCGTTTGGCACGGCTTGCTTTTTAGAATATCTGCGCGGCACTACGGATAAGGGCACGCCCTACACCATTACAGAACCTGCCATCAACGCAGAGCAACTGGCGCTAGCACGCGCAGAAGATCTGGCCGCAGGATTACAGATGACTGTTTTTGCAGGCTGGAACCTGAAAGATTACCCCAATTTTGCAACTGATGTTGTAAAACTACGCCAGAGCATTCGTGCACAAGGCACACACAAAACCCTTGCCCAGCACGCTGACTAACCAAGCTTAGGCTTTATATGCCTTAAATTACCGTTGCGCTCCCTACCCTGCCTACCAAACACAGCCAGACCAGAGAGCGCAACGACCCCTTTCATCGCAAAAATATGATTTCTTTCAAGAACTGAGCGCATGGCATACATGCAAAATCAACGCTTAACTATATTCATTGAAATATAGATAAAGATCAAACCCCTGTTTTTCTGCAATATTCTCAGCAGGCAAATAAATCTTATTCAAATTTCACTGTAATACAGTGGAACCTATGCGTTTATTTACATCGCAAATCCAGATAAGAATTGTCCTGAATCAAGAAACGAACCTCAGACGCTGATCCATCGGCTCATGGCGCGTAGGCTTACGTGTTGCCCGCCAGATGGTACGTTTTTCACGGGATTGGGGGTAGAGTGATCAAACGTCTTCTAGCGGGAGTAGCCGCGGCCGGGGTCCTTGGGGGGCTCGGGTTCTTATATTATGCGTGGTATCCACCGATTGCACCAATTGAGCGGCCAAACCCCGCCAGCTTTTCTGCCGAGCAGATAGAACGCGGGCGGATTGTGGCGGCTGAAGGGTATTGCGCCGAATGTCACACCCGCACAGATAACGGCGGCGGCCCGGAACTGGCTGGTGACTATAAAATGGATACCCCGTTTGGGGCCATCTATTCTTCCAACATCACACCAGATGTTGAAATGGGCATTGGTGCCTGGTCGGAAGAAGCCTTCCGCCGCGCCATGCATCTTGGTGTATCCCGCAAGGGCGTACATCTGATCCCGGCTTTCCCGTACGATCATTTCACCAAGATGACGGATCAGGATATTTCCGATCTGTATGCCTACATCATGACACGCCCAGCCGTGCATATGTCTCGCCGCCCGAACGAACTGCCTTTCCCGCTCAGCCTGCGTATTCTTCAGGCGGGTTGGAAGCTGCTGTATCTGCGCCCCGGCGTGTACAAGCCCGACCCTCGGCATGATGCCCTGTGGAACCGCGGTGCCTATCTGGCCGAAGGCAACGCCCATTGCGGCGCATGCCATACCCCGCGTGACCTTATGGGAGCCGAAAAGAAAGGCTCTGCCTACGATGGCGCTGTGGTGGATAACTGGATTGCGCCCGCTCTTAACGAGCACAACCCAACCCCCACCACATGGACGGAAGACGAGCTGTTCCAGTATCTGCGCTTTGGCGTAGCACCACTGCACGGCCCGGCTGGTGGGCCTATGTCCCCCGTGCCGCATCGCTTCCTTTCCACTGTGCCGGAAGAAGATGTGCATGCCATTGCGCATTACTTTGCGGATGTGGATCACGCTGCCGAGCGTGAAAAGAACGATAAGGCCGCCTTGGCTCGCGCCATGGAAGAATCCAAAACCGATCTGATCGGCCCGAATGTGGACCCAGACGCAAAGCTGTATCAGGGTGCTTGTGCGGCCTGCCATTACAATGCAGCGCCTACGCCTGTTCTTGGCCGCCCGGATCTGGCGCTGAACAACGCACTATGGCTGGATGAACCCACAAACCTGTATCAGGTTATGCTGCGTGGGCTTACAGCGGAAGAAGGGCAATCTGGCGTAGCCATGCCCAGCTTCTACAATGCGCTGTCTGACAAGGATATGGCCCGCATTGCAGCCTATCTGCGCCGCACCCGCACCACACTGCCACCGTGGACAAACCTTGAGAAAAAGGCCGCCGAAGTGCGCAAGACCGTCCAGCCAGTTCCTGTCAATTCTTCGCACTAAGACGGAACACGGAGCAAGAGATGATAAAATTCAAACTCAATGGCCGTGACGTTTCCGTCGATGTGCCAGAAGATACCCCTTTGTTGTGGGCCCTGCGTGATGATCTGGATCAGACAGGCACAAAGTTTGGTTGTGGCGTAGGCCAGTGCGGTGCATGCACCGTGCTGGTGGGTGGCCGCGCCACCCGCTCCTGCATTACGCCCGTTAGCTCCATAGAAGGCGCTGATGTAACCACGATTGAAGGCCTGCACCCAGAAGGCAAGCACCCTGTGCAGGAAGCCTGGAAGGATATTCAGGTTCCGCAGTGTGGGTATTGTCAGTCGGGCCAGATTATGCAGGCTGTCAGCCTTCTGAAAGATTATCCTAACCCAACGGATGAGCAGATTGACGGTGTAATGGGCGGTAGCCTGTGCCGATGCATGACGTATGTGCGCATCCGCAAGGCGATTAAAAAAGCCGCCGCCGCCATGCAGAAGGAGGAGGCATCTCATGGGTAAGCTAGAACGCATTGCAGCCCGGCAGGATCGGGCCGCTGGCCGTGGGCCTACGCGCCGCGGTTTTCTGCTTACGGCCATGGGCTCGGCCTTTATGTTCGGCTTTGCGCGGCAGGGTAACGCTGCGCAGGTTTATCCGCAGGCTGCAGGCAATCTGCCCGCCGGTGGTGCGTTTGAACCCACAATCTGGTGCTCCATTGCGCCAGATGGCTGGGTGAACGTAAACGTTATCCGTGCGGAAATGGGACAGCATGTTGGCACAGCCCTTGCCCGGATTATTGCCGATGAAATGGAAGCGGACTGGAACAAGGTTCGGATCACCTATGTAGATACAGACCCCAAATGGGGCCTGATGATTACAGGTGGTTCATGGTCTGTCTGGTTGACGTGGGATCAGTTCCGCCAAGCTGGTGCCGCAGCCCGTACCGTCATGGTGGAAGAAGGCGCACGCCTGCTGGGTGTGGCACCTTCTGCCTGTATCGCACGTAATGGGCAGGTTATTGCGGGCAAGCGCTCCATTTCCTACGGTGATATTGTAAGCCGTGCGCACCCCACCCGCACCTTTACGCCAGATGAAATGGCCAAGCTGCCGCTCAAGCCTGCATCTGAACACCGGTTGATCGGGCGTGAAGTTAAAGCGCTGGATATTCCTTCCAAAACAGATGGTTCAGCCATTTATGGTATTGATGCCAAGCTGGAAGGCATGGTTTACGCGCGCCCCAAAATGCCGCCCACACGGTATGGCTCCAAAGTGGTTTCTGTTGATGATACGGAAGCCAAAAAGGTTAAGGGCTATATCCGCTACATTGTACTGGATGATCCTTCCAATACGGTGCCGGGCTGGGTTGCGGTTCTTGCTTCCTCCTACCCTGCTGCCATCCGCGCAACAGATGCCCTGAAAGTCACGTGGACACCGGGTAAAACCGCCAACGTGACCGAGCAGGACATTATTGAACACGGCCGCAAGCAGATTGCCGAAAAAACCGGCGGTTCGCGCATCTTCAATGATGCCGGGGTGGATGAAGCGCTGGGCAAAGCCGATAAGGTGGTGGAACGCACTTATACGTGCTCTTCCGTACTGCATTATCAGCTAGAACCCATGAACGCCCTTGCCCGCCTGCATGAAGGCAAGTGGGAAGTACATTGTGGCAACCAGTGGCAAACACTGTTCCTGCCCGTTATTGCCAAGGCGCTTCAGGTTCCCGAATCCGATGTGGTGATGCGCAGCTACCTGCTGGGGGGTGGTTTTGGCCGCCGCCTGAACGGGGATTACGCAGTTCCTGCCGCACTGATTTCCAAAGCCTTGGGTGGCAAGCCTGTTAAACTGGTCTTCACCCGGTCTGATGACGTGCTGTTTGATTCCATCCGCTCACCGTCCATCCAGACCGTGCGCGCGGGTGTCAATAAGGATGGTTCCATCAACGGGTGGGAACACCATGCTTCTGCTGGTTGGCCAACTGGTGTGATGGCTGCCGCCTTTATGGAAAAAGGTGAAGACGGCAAGCCATACGATCAGTTCGCCATTGCAGGCGCTGACCATTGGTACGACGTTGGCCCCATTCTGGTGCGTGCGCTGGATAATGATCTGGCCGATGCCACCTTCCGCCCCGGCTGGCTGCGTTCGGTTAGTTCCGGCTGGACACCATGGGCGCATGAAAGCTTTCTGGATGAACTGGCCCATGATTATGGGAAAGACCCGGTTGATTTCCGCCTTGGATTGCTAACATGCAAAGGCCGCAACGCAGGGAGTGCTCCCAACTCTGTTGGTGGCGCATCCCGCCAGGCCAATGTGCTCAAAAAGCTGGTGGAAAAGTGCGGTTACGGCAAAGTCAGCCTGCCTAAAGATACGGCCATTGGCATTGCCACCACCTTCGGGCAGGAACGCAACATGCCTACATGGACAGCAGGCGCCGCACAGGTGCATGTTGACCGCGAAACAGGTGTTGTAACCTGCCAGAAAATCTGGCTGGTTCTGGATGCAGGCACGATTATTGACCCAGACGGCGCTTTGGCTCAGACTGAAGGCGGCGCGCTGTGGGGCCTGAGCATGGCGCTGTTTGAAGGCACGGAAATTGAAAACGGCAACGTGCGTGACCGCAACCTGAACACCTATACGCCCCTGCGTATTACAGATGTGCCGGATATGGATATTGAGTTCCTGCCCAGCACGGAAAAACCCATGGGGCTTGGTGAACCGGGTGTTACCACCATTGCACCAGCTATTGGCAACGCCATTTTCAATGCTGTTGGCGTGCGTATGCGGCACCTGCCTGTACGCCCGGCTGACATTTTGAAAGCGCTAAAAGAAAAAGGGAACGCCTGATTTTTCAGGCTTCCGCTTTTTTCTAAAGCAGACATAAAAAAAACCGGCGGCTGGATTTTTCCAGCACGCCGGTTTTTTATTTGGAACTGCACCACCTGTGTGCAGGCAGCGCAATTCACATTCTGTTCAGGCCACAGCAGAAGCCGCAACGGAACGAATAGCCCGCGCCATAGCTTCCACCCCGTTGCCTCTGTTGGTGGAAAGCGCCTGCACAAGCCCCAGATCACGCAAAAACTTAGGATCTGTTGCCTGAATTTCTGCCTTGGATCGGCCAGAATATACGCGCAGCAGCAAGGCGACCAGCCCGCACACTATGGCGGCATCAGACAGACCAGCAAAATACAGCTTGCCGTCTTCTTCCTTTTCTTCCAGCCATACTTGGCTTTGGCAGCCGGGCACACGGTGGGCATCATCACACCATTCCTGAGGAAACGGCGGCAGCTTGCGCCCCATTTCTATGATGTACTGATACCGCTCCATCCAATCATCAAAGATTTCCAGCTCATCGCGGATGGCCTCAATAGCTTCTTCTGCCGTATCTTCCTGCGGCGTTACAAATGGTGCTTCCATTACAGAATAAACCTGCTCAGATCTCCCTTGCGCGCCAGTGGCGCGACTTTTTCCTGCACCATTGCAGCATTTACTTCCACGGTTTCGCCCTTACGATCCGATGCCGTGAAAGAGACATCTTCCAACAATCTTTCCAGCACTGTGGCAAGGCGCCGCGCCCCAATATTTTCAACACGGTCGTTAATATCCGCTGCCAGTTCAGCCAGCGCATCTATGGCATCATCTGCAAAGTTTAGGGTAACGCCTTCGGTTCCCATCAGGGCGATATACTGCTTGAGCAGAGAATGTTCGGGGTCTGTTAGAATACGGCGCAAATCTTCGCGGCTCAGAGGCTGCAATTCTACCCGAATAGGCAAACGACCTTGAAGCTCTGGCAAAAGGTCAGACGGCTTGGCCAGATGGAACGCGCCAGAAGCAATAAACAGAATATGGTCTGTGTTTACCGGCCCATATTTGGTGGAAACGGTTGTGCCTTCAATAAGTGGCAGCAGATCACGCTGCACCCCCTCGCGAGAGACATCTCCCCCCTTTGCGCCGCTTTCCGAGGCACGGGCACACACTTTGTCTATCTCATCCAGAAAGACAATGCCGTTTTCCTGCGCATTCGCCACGGCTTCCCGCGTGAGAGCCTCACCATCTAGCAGGCGGTCTGCTTCTTCACGCTTCAGATATTCCCGTGCCACAGAAACCTTGAGCTTTTTCTGCTTGGGGCCACGGTTCATGAAGGCCTTCATCATATCACCAACATTGATGGCCTGCCCCGGCATGGCTCCGGGCATTTCACCGCTTCCGGCAGGGGCCTGCTCGGTTACGGCAATATCAATTTCTTTGTCTTCAAGCTGCCCAGTGCGCAGCATGCTGCGGAATTTGCTTTTTGTATCAGCAGAAGATCCTTCCCCTGCCAGAGCATCTACAATGCGTTCTTCCGCTGCCTGCTGAGCTTTTTCTTCAACATCCTTGCGCCGCGATGTTTTCAGCATGGTGATGGACACTTCCACCAGATCACGCACAATGCTGTCTACATCACGGCCCACGTAACCCACTTCGGTAAACTTGGTGGCTTCCACCTTTAGGAAAGGCGCCTGAGCCAGTTTTGCCAGCCTGCGGGCAATTTCCGTTTTACCGCAGCCCGTGGGGCCAATCATAAGGATATTTTTGGGCACAACCTCTTCACGCATGCCCTCAGAAAGCTGCGCACGCCGCCAGCGGTTGCGCATGGCAATGGCCACGGCCCGTTTGGCATCCTGCTGGCCCACAATAAACCGGTCCAGTTCGCTTACAATTTCACGCGGGGAAAAATTAGGAGCATCCATTACCGGCTCTCCTGATCTGAGGCTGCCTTAAGTGTTTCCACCCGGACAGAATGATTGGTGTAAACGCAGATATCACCGGCAATCTTCATAGATCGCCGCACAATTTCCTCCGCCCCCAACCCATCAACTGTCAGCAGGGCACGCGCGGCGGAAAGTGCGTAATTGCCGCCTGAGCCAATAGCGATAATGCCATCTTCGGGTTCCAAAACATCGCCATTGCCTGTGAGGGTAAAGGAATGTTCGGCATCTGCCACGGCCATCATGGCTTCTAACCGGCGCAGATAACGATCTGTCCGCCAATCTTTTGCCAGCTCCACACAAGCGCGCTCAAGCTGGTTAGGGTAGCGTTCCAGCTTGGCTTCCAACCGCTCAAGCAGAGTAAAGGCATCTGCCGTAGCCCCAGCAAAGCCCGCCAGAATATTATCCTGCGGGCCTATGCGGCGCACCTTGCGGGCATTGCCCTTTACAACCGTGCTGCCTAGCGTGACCTGACCATCGCCCGCCATGGCAACTTCGGCCCCGCGCCGCACGCAGAGAATGGTTGTCCCGTGCCAGCCGACGGGATCATGGGATGAGGAAGCTGTATGAAGAGTATGCATGATCTTCCTCAGATAAGCCTTATTGCGCCCAGAACAAGGGGTTGGCCTATGCAGCCAGCATGGCCTTCACATCTCCTAAAAGCGCATCACGCGTATAAGGTTTGTGCAGCACGGCCACGCCTTCGGGCAAAATGCCCAGATCTGCGTAACCTGTTACAAACAGCACCGGCAGTTCCGCCCGCTCTGCATGAATACGCTGTGCGGCCTCCCCCCCATTCATGCCCGGCATCATCACATCCATCACCACAAGGGCAATATCTGGCCTGTTGCGCACGGTTTCTACAGCTTCTGCCCCGCTGGCAGATTCTAAGACCTCATACCCTGCGCGGCTCAGAAAACCTGCCGTTACGGCCCGCACGCCCGGCTCATCATCCACAACCAGAATAGCGCGGCCCTGTGGGGTGGTTGCCAGTGTGCGGATGTTGGTCGTGGTATTACCAGAAGCCGCAGTGGGCGGGAGAGATGCTGAAAGCTGCGCATCCATGGCCGGGAACCACAATTCCACAGAAGTGCCGCCACCCGGTGTACTTTCTACGCGTACTTCACCACCACAATGGCTGATAAAGCCGTAAATCATGGACAGGCCCAGCCCTGTGCCCTGCCCCATATCCTTGGTGGTAAAAAACGGATCAAAAATGCGGGCACGCATTTCTTCCGTCATGCCCACGCCTCTGTCTGAAACCTGCACCACCACCCATGCGCCAGCATGATCCTTACCAACATGTCGGCCTAACAGCCGGGCAACCTGCCGCACAGAAACGCTGGTGCTGCCGCCCTCCGGCTGCGCATCAATGGCGTTGATGCACAGGCTAAACACCGCCAGTTCAAGCTGCACGGGGTCTGTCCATACAGGTGGCAGAGGTTCTTCGGGCAAGGCAAACTGCACGCTGCTAAAGCGCCCGCTACCTTCTACCAAGGCAGAATCCAGCGCATCCCGAATATCTTCTGGCACCTTGCCTTGCTTCATGAAGCCTTGGAGGTTTTGCATTACGTCCTGCACCTCCACGCGCTGGCATACCAAATGGCGTGGTCTGCTGAAGTCTAGCAACTTGCGCGTAAGTGTGCCCCCTCGGCGTGCAGCTTCCATGGCGTTCTGGTACAGGCGCGCCACACCCGGCTCCCGCGGGGGTTCCAGATCCTGCACCAACTCCAGTGAACCCTGAATGGCGGTAAGCAGATTGTTGAAATCATGCGCAATGCCACCCGCCAAGGTACCGATTGCCTGCATTTTCTGGGCCTGCCGCAAGCGCTGTTCCAGCCCCAGCAGGTCTGTCACATCCCGATCAATCAGAATGGAATAATCGGACAACAAGCCCGAACGCACAGGGGCGTTGCGCAAGCTGTCCAACCGCACGCGCGTAAGATCATGCCAGCGGTTTTGCCCATCTGGCCCCGGAAGCTGCAAGACCTGCTGATCCCGGCCAGATGTTTCCAGTGCCTGCTGTGCTTCTTCCAGACTTTCATGCCGTGGGCCATTTACCAGATCTTCTTCTTTCTGGCCCAAGCATTCGACAACGCTACGGCCAAACTCCCGCGCCATCTGCTGGTTCAGGCGGATAAAGCAACCGTTCTGATCCTTGAACGCCAGCCCAAATGGCAGGTTTTCCAATAACCCGCGTAGCAAAAGCTGCTCACACTCCAACTCTTTTTCCAGAAAATAGCGCGCAGCCGCCTGCCCTACCATGGAAAGAAGTGTTTCATCATCCCACGGTTTGTAGGCAAAAAAGGAAATCTGCCCTTGGTTCAGCGCGGCTTCCACGGCAGAGATATCGGCATATCCTGTCAGCAAAATAGCCCCTGCACCGGAAATATCCCGCGCCTGCGCCAAAAAGACATCACCCGTCATGCCCGGCATGCGCTGGTCCGAGATAATAACCGCTACATCTGGGTTTTCACGCAGCAACGCCAAACCCTGTTCTCCCGATGAGGCAGAAAGAACATGATAGGCCCCTTCCAGCAGGTCTGTCAGCGCAACCAGAATCTCCGGTTCGTCATCCACCACAAGCACGATGGGACGCTGTTTTAGGTCAGGCAACGTTATCACCGCGCCTCTCCTCTCCTGCTCTGTATGGCACGCGGAGGGTGAAACAGGCGCCCCCCAACGTGCTTGCATTGGTTACAACAACATTGCCGCCGTGGGCCTGCACAACACCGTATGCCGTGGCCAGCCCAAGCCCCGTACCAGACCCTACAGGTTTTGTGGTAAAAAACGGTTCAAAAACACGTTCCTGCAACTCTTTGGGCACACCCGGCCCGGTATCGCTTATCTGGATCACGTATTCTTCACCTTTGCCGGTTTCGGCTTGCTCCAAAAACGAGGTGATAAGGATACGATCTGCACGTGGAAGCGTAGGCTCGGAGCTTTGAATCGTCTCGCGCCGTGTGTCCAAAATGGCATCTGCGGCGTTGCTTACAATATTCATGACCACCTGATTTACCAGCGCCGCCTGACACACCAGTTCTGGCGGAGCCTCCAGCTTGCAGGTGACCTCAATATCCTGCCCCAGCTTGGGGGCAAGCAGCGTAAGCACCATGCCTATGGCCTCTGGCACATCCAGACGGCGAAACTCCCCTTCCTCCAAGCGGGAAAAACGGCGTAAACTGGCCACCAGATCCCGCATGCGTGAAAGACCGATAAGAGAGGCAGATAGGCGTTCGCTCCCCTTTTGCAATGCGGTTTCTGCCGTTACCAGATCTTGCGATCTCACAGCATGCAGGGCCTTAACCATGCTGCGTTTGACCGTGTTTTCATGCGCCAGCACAAACGCCAATGGGTTGTTAAATTCGTGCGCAATACCGGCAGCCAGTTCCCCCAATGATGCCATTTTGGCGGACTGCACCAGTTTGGCCTGCGCCTCTATCAGCTTGCGATTGGCCGCTGCCAGATCTGCATTGACGCGCCGCAGGGCATCGGCCAGCGCCATACGCGCACGAGCACTTTCTATATGCGCTTCTTCCCGCCGGGCTTCATCTTGCAATGTCTTGCGCCGCACAAGGCTGCCAATGCGGCTCACCAGCAAATCTACTGGCGTATCGGCATCTAGCAGATCATCTATACCGGCATGAAATGCACGGGCCACTTGCTCACCAGATAGGCCACCATGCTCCACCATGCCCATAATGCGCGTGCACTGGCGGCTGCGCCTGCGAAAAGCCGCTATGGTGCGGGCAAGCGCCAAGCCATCAAATGCCGGGCAGGCCAGATCCACCACCACACAATCCGGGCAGGCGCGGCTGCCGGCAATACCGGAAAGATCCAGCTTTTCCGGATCTTCCACCAGCAGAGCGTCTTCCCCATTTTGTTGCAGAAGCTCCACCAGATAAGGTTGGCCGCCTCTGGCTGGCTCAAAATCTGCGGGTTTTTGCCTATCAGACCACGCCCACAATACGCCGCCCGGCGCTGTCATGATAACAATGCGCGGCTGGCGAAAAACCACGCCCTCTCGCCCGGCAAGGTCTTCATCATATTCACGCAGCAACGCGCAGATACGAAAAACAAGTAAAAGCGGATTATCCGCCATGCTGAAGCAGCAATCTGCTCCGCGCTCCAGAATTTCGGATTCCTGCCTGCTGTTGGCTTCTGGCAACACCACCACTACAGGAATACCCCGCGTGGCCGCGTTTAAACGCAACCGCTGGCAAAGTTGGGTAGCGGGCATATCTGGCAAGCGTGCTGGCACAACCAGAAGATCAGGCAGATCTTCATCAAACCCGGCAAAGGCAGAACGGCCATCCGCCACGCTTTTTACACGCAACCCACGCGCCTGCAGCAGAGTTTCAAGATGTGCCTGCCAAGCCGCGTCCACCCCAGCAAACAGGATGGAGCAGGAAAGAAAATCCATAATTTTACCGGCCACCGGCATAAAAGCCGCTGACATGCCCTTCCGAGAGGTCAGTGTAAAAAATATATTCTAACAAAAATCTTCCTGCACACCCTCATCGCGAATGCGTTACCCATATAAAAACATGCTTTGCATGCGCCATATGGCTATCCATTGGCATGCTTTACCCTGTGCCTGTATATAGATGGCAAGAATAGTCCGCCTGCGCGCTCTGTGGGTTGGATACAGCAAAACCACTCGGCCCTGTTACTGCCGGCAAGGAACGATACCAATGGACACGCGCATGCCCCTTTCTTCCCAGTCTTCTGCTGCCTCTCGTTCTGGCACTTCCAGCTTTGCCCTTGTGCGCACAGCCATTTGGTCTGTCTGTTATTTTGCGTTCTATTTTGTGCAACAGGTTGCCGAGCTGTTTGCCCCACTGTTGCTGATTGCAGGTGTAGCATGGGCCGCCCTGCCCGCGCTGGTTGGCGCACTTTCCAAATCTGCTGCATCGGCAGATCCGCAAGCGCGAGATGCCATTGCCAATGTGGCTTCCGCCATTCCACATCATCTTGCCATTGCCGGGCATGATCTAACGGCCAGCGGCCTGATCTGGGATGGTATTATGCTAATGGCTTTGGCTGCTGCAGGCGCTACTCTGGCAACACTGGCCGGGCGCAGCATGTAAACGCTGCGCAAGCCTACTCTATCCCTAGCAAGCCACGCGCGTCTTTTCGTATCAGGTATTAGCCTGCATGATGCAGGCGCGCCGCAGCAGGCCATGCATGCACAATGGCATTCCACCAATGCCAGATAGCCACAAAACCGATAACAGCCAGAACAACGCTGATAATCCAGGCTATTTTCCAGAATTTTTCCGTTAAAATCAGCCCACGCACATCCAGCTTGCGCGCCAATTGTGCTTGAGGTTGCGCAACATGCGCCGCCGCACTTTGAGCATAGGCCTGTGCAACTTCCGGCCGCACTTTGGGCATTCCCATAGGCCGCGGCGGGTTTGCGGCCCCTGCTTCTGGCGCAACACGCGGGGCGGCGGATTCCGCAGCGGGTGATGCCTTACGCAAAGGCTCATAACGTTGGCCCGTTTGTGCTGCGGGCTCTCTGATCTGCGGCTGTTCTGGTGCTGCTACAGGCGTAGGCGCAGCAGAAGGTTTTGCTGCCGCCGATAGCGTTGGCTCCACATGCGGCTGAGCATACGGCGGAGGTGTTTGTTTAACATGCACCTGCCGCACAGTTGTGGGCTGTGGGGCTTCCGAAACAGGCGGCGGCGCAACTGGCTTTTCTGGCTCTGACGCAGAAGAAGATTCCGGCTCTGCTACAGGCGTCGATTCAGTAACGGGCGCACTTGGAATTTCCGGGGCATACTGCTGTGGAACAGGCTGAGGTTCCGGCGAGGGCTGAACGGCTTCAGGTGCCAACACTTCTGCAACCGGCGCAGATGCTTCGGCTGTTTGCGTAGCAACTGGTTCTTGAACAGGTGCCTGCGGTACCGGAGGTTCTGTTACGGGTGGTGGAAGCTCCGAATCCGGCCTATCGACAGCAGGAGCTTCCGAAGGTGCCGTGGGAGAATCCACTTTTTTTTGTGGCGCACTTTCTTTCGGCGCGCTGTGTGGTGCTGTTGCTTCTGGCTGTGCAGATTGGGGTTGAGCGTGTTCATGCGGCACAGGTTCCGCAACAGGTTCTGGCTGAGGCTGCGGGATCTGAACCCGCCATTTAACGCCACAGGCAGAGCATTTGAGCATTTGCCTTTTGGCAAGAAGAGCCTCTGGAACCTGATAGGCCACACCGCAGGAAGGACAGACGATCTTCATGAACACTCTCTTGATAAAGGCTGCCTTCCTCCCTGCGCCTGCTGCACGCAGATGCGAGGCTAAGGCATCGAACGGAAGAACAGATTTGGCATCCCCCTTAGCACAGGTAACGCCCGTTCGCGCCAGACATCGCGCCAAAAAGATGGAACAGACCGTTTATTAAGCAGTATGTTGTGTCTTTCAATCGACACTTCCCCCGCCTGTCGGTTACACTACATACATGCAACAATCGCTCCGCTTTACGCCACTTCCGTCCTTTATGGTTCCAGCATGATCCGTCTGGAAAACGTTTCATGGCGGCGGGGCAAAAAGCAGAATGCGCTGGTATTGTCCGATCTTTCCTTCTCTATTCCGCAAGGGGGATTCCGCTGGCTTCTTGGCCCATCGGGCGCAGGTAAAAGCAGCCTGCTCAGCCTACTGCACCTTGAAACACTGCCCACGCAAGGGCGTATGCTGCTTTTGGGTAAACCTGTTTCCAAGGCGGAAAAGCGTGCGCATTTTGTGCGCCTGCGGCAGAGAATCGGCATGGTGCATCAGGATTACAAACTTATCCCCGGCTTGAGCGTGGCGGATAATGTGGCCCTGCCTTTGCGCCTGCAAAAACGCCCTGAAGATGAAATTCAGGATGAAATCCAAGCCATTCTTAAATGGGTAGGATTGGGTGAGCGCCTGCATGCCCCCGCATCCAGCCTTTCTGGCGGGGAGCAACAGCGCACAGCCATTGCCCGCGCCATTATCCACCGCCCCGGCCTGATTTTGGCAGATGAACCCACCAACGCGCTGGAAGAAAGCCAAGCCCACCGGTTGCTGGATATGTTTGCTGAACTCAGCGACATGGGTACCACCATGGTTGTGGCCACGCATAACGAGGCCCTGATACGCAGGCTGCAACGTCCTGCCCTCTATCTGGAACGTGGCAGACTGGTGCAGGATGAAGGGGCAGATATATGATTTTGCCCTTTTCTGGCCGCAAGGATGGCTTATCTGTTTCCGAAGCCCTACCAGACCGCAGCCTGTTTGCGCTTGTAGCCATGATGAGTTTTTTGGCAGCTTTAACCCTTGCTGGAGCAACAGGTGCGCGTGCGCTTTCTGCCCGCTGGGCCGGAGGTGCTGCCCAGCTTGTTACCGTGCAGGTGCCAGACCCAGATCAACCTCTTACCCCTGCCAGCAAAAAAGAACCCGCAGGCCCCACCCGCGCAGAAGCCGTTTTGGCAGACCTCAACACCTTGCCTCCCGGCTCGGTGATGCACCGTCTGGATAAAGAGGAACTGGCACGGCTTTTAGAACCTTGGTTGGGTGAAGCGGATAATTCGGCCCTTCCTCTGCCAGCCATTATCCGCATTCGTCTGCCAGACAATGCGCAGCTCCCTAAAGATCTGGAGCAAACCCTTACCGCGCATGTGCCTGGCACCATTGTTGAGCATAATGCAAGCTGGGGAGAACGTCTGAGGGCACTGGCAAACAGCCTTTTGGCCTGTGCGGGTTTGGCATTGCTAACCGTTGGTGGCATTGCCACGCTTGTAACCGGCCTTGCGACACGGGCAGGCCTTTCAACCCGGCGCGATATTATTAAAATCCTGCATGGGCTGGGTGCATCCGATGGCTATATTGCCGGTCGTTTTGCTTGGCGCACAGCTATGTTGGGGCTAGGTGGCAGCTTGGCAGGCACTGTTTTGGCTATGGTGCCTTTGCTGGTTCTGTTCAGAATGGCAGCACCTTTTGCCAATATCTCACTCCAGTCTGACACGCTGTTGCTGCCAGATTGGCACACTCTGCAAAGTGTTATTCCAACAGATATGCTGGTTGCCTTTGCTGCACTGCCCTTTGTTGCGGCCTTTATCTGCTGGGTTACAACACAAAGCATGGTACGCCTATGGCTACGGCGGCTCCCTTAATCCCTCACCACAAACCATCCGGGCCACGCCCTTCTGGCCCGATCATGCTTTTTGTGCGGCTTTTACTTCGGCTGGCATTGCTAGCCTGTTTTGCATTTGCTGGTGGATTTGGCTGGTTTGTAAATGATGCCCTGCGCCCCCCAAGCTATTTGCCCCATGCAGATGGCATTGTTGCGCTTACAGGTGGCGCGGGCCGCATTGATACATCGCTTAATCTGCTAGCGCGTAATCAGGGTGAAAGACTGCTGATTTCCGGCGTGGACACCCAGACCACACTGGGCGCACTTTTACCCTCCACCGCGCCTCCGGCTTTGGCAGAACGTATTACTCTTGGCTATCAGGCACGCTCCACCATTGGCAACGCAACGGAAACAGCCGTTTGGGTTGCTGATAACCATATTACTTCGCTCATTGTTGTTACAGCCAGTTACCACATGCGCCGCGCATTGCTGGAACTCAGCCGCACATTGCCTGATGTCACCCTGTACCCCTATCCGGTGTTGCCTCCAGCCATGGAACATCCTCTGCGTCGTTCATCTTTGCAGCTTCTGGCTTTGGAATATCTCAAATGGTTGGGCGCACTGGGCGGATTTACCTCTCCCAGCCTGAGCCGCACCCTCCATTCCTGAAAAATTTAACCCACTTTCAGGTTTTCTGCATGGTGGCGCAAATGGTCTGCTGCAAAACTTTGTACAAACCAATAGGAATGATCGTACCCCGCGTGCTGGCGTAGGTTCAATTTTTGCCCCACCTGTTCCGCCACCTGTTGCAAGTGCCACGGCTGAAGTTCGCGTTGCAGAAATTGGTCTGCCTTACCCTGATCAACCAGAATGGCATTGGGGTGTTTGTAGCCATCTTCCAACAAGCACACCGCATCATATGCCCGCCACATGGCCGGATCTGGCCCCAAATACGCGGTAAATACCTTTTTCCCCCATGGCACAGCCGCCGGATGCACAATAGGCGCAAAAGCGGATATGGATTTCCAGAAGGTCGGCGCACGCAAACCATGTATCAACGCACCATGCCCCCCCATGGAATGGCCCATAATGCCACGCCGCGCACTATCCAACGGTAACGCCTGCTCCACAATTTCTGGCAGTTCCTGCGCGATGTAACTGCCCATACGGTAATGTTTGCACCAAGGCGCTCGCGTGGCATCCAGATAAAAACCAGCGCCGGTGCCTAAATCCCAATCCTTATCTTCTTCCGGCACGCCTGCACCGCGTGGTGATGTATCCGGAGCCACCAATGCCAGCCCCAAATGCGCAGCCTCTGCCAGTGCGGTGGATTTGATCAGGAATGTTTCTTCCGTGCAGGTTAGCCCAGCCAGTGCATAGACAACCGGTACCTTCTGCCCCAGACATGCAGCGGGCGGCAAGAACACACCAAACCGGGCGGCAAGCCCCAGAGTATGGGAAAAGTGCTCATAAAACTGCACTTTACCACCGTGGCATTCATGCTCCTCACGCAGTTGCAAGCTGGTTGGTTGCGTATCCATTTCTGCCCTCCTGATCCTTCAAAAATCCGCACTCATGCTGAAAAATATGAAATAAATATCTGTATTGTTAAGAAACTCCTTTTTTCGTGCCATGTTGATATAGGTTCAGGCAAGAACGCTTTTGTGACACGCGAGGATTTGTGAATGATTGTTGACCAAAGGGTCGGGCTACGCATTATCGGAAAAGAAATTCTAGGTGTTATCCTGCTTATGGCAGGGTGGGATTTAATTGTAGTTGTGCTTTTTCAGGTGTTCCATCAGGAGTGGATGGAACAGCCCAGCCTGCCGGTTTCCCTTATTGGTTCTGCACTGGCGTTGTTCATGGGGTTCCGCAGCAACAGCGCCTATGCCCGCTGGTGGGAGGCCCGCACGTTGTGGGGCGCTATTACCAATAACTGCCGCTCCTTTGGCCGACAGGCGGGCACATTGCTGGGAGACCGGCATGATCTGATGTACGCCATTGCCGCCTACCCCCACGCCCTGCGCATGGCATTGGGAAAGGAAGATGCCTCGGCCGATATCCAGCGCCTGCTTCCGCCTTATATGCAGGATGCGATTGTTCATTATCGCAACAAGCCCAATGCTATTTTGTATCAGATTGGGCTGGGCGTTACGGAAGAAGTTAATAAAAAGGGCATTGATGGCGCGGTGCATGGACAGATTGACCGCATTTTGTCCGACATTGCCAACGCGCAGGGTGGTTTGGAGCGTATCCGCAATACGCCTTTGCCCATGCAGTTTTCAGCCCTGCCGCGCACATTGGTAAATATCTTTTGTATCGTGCTGCCCCTTTCCATGGTGCAGACGCTGGAATGGATTACGCCGCTGGGTTCATCACTGGTGGGCTGCCTGTTTCTGGTACTGGATAAAAGTGCGAATGACCTGCAGGAACCTTTTTCTGGCACACCGCATGCGCTGCCCATGGCAACAATGGCACGAAATATTGAAATTGACGTCACCCAGCCTACCGGAGACCCAACAGCCCCACCACTTGGCGCTGTAAACGGCGTACAATACTGAATAGCAGAACCGCAGTTTTCTCTTTTACAAGACAACGCTGCGGTTTTATGCTATAAGCTATAACTATGAACACGTTCAGAGCACCTCCTAAAGGCGGCGTGACAGACGCCATGGCACGCACCGCTGCAGCTGCTACGGCAGCCCAAGCAAAAACAAAAGTAAAGGATGAAGATCCTTTTGAGGAAGGCGATGCCATTGTCTATGCCGCCCATGGCGTGGGGCGGGTAGACCGGATAGGGGTTGATGAAATTGCCGGAACGAAGCTGGAAGTAATCCAGATTTCCTTCCCCGGCAACCAGATGACACTGCGCATCCCGCTCAGCAAGGCCCGTAAGGCTGGCCTGCGCAAAATTGTCTCGCGCGAGATTGTAGATAAGGCCATGGCCATTATCAAGGGTAAGCCGCATGTTAGCAAAGGCATGTGGGCCCGCCGCGCCGTGGCATATCAGGAAAAAATCAACTCGGGTGATTTGGTACAGATTGCCGAAGTGCTGCGTGATCTACGCCGCAACGTAGATAGCTTGGATGGCAGCTTTAGCGAACGCAAGCTGTTTGAAGCCGCGCAGGAACGTTTTGTGGCCGAAGTGGCCGTTTTGGAAAAGAAAGACCCGACTGAAGTTCTGGAATCCCTGACAGCAGTTATGAAAGCTGCCTGAACCTTTTACATTCCGTTACTTTAGACATTCAGGTTCATCGCCCGGCATGATACACTATCGTGTCGGGTTTTTTCTTGCCTACACATTGCCTGCCTCGTGTTATTCATTCATCTGTTTTAAACGATACCTAATGCCATCATGAATACTCCTGCTGCTTCTGCCCCTACCCTGCCCGATCAACTGACGTTGCGGCGCGCGCGTACAGAAATTATTGCGGGCCACTTCAACGCAATGCTTGCTGTTCTGGAACCATTGAGCACCAGCAATAATGATCTGGCCAAAACCCTGTATGCATATTGCCTTGCAGGCACTAACCAGCCGGAAGAAGCCGCAGAAATTCTATGCGATATTGCATCCCGCCATGCTGGCACGGAGCATCCGCTACAGGCACTGAGTGATCTGCTGGCAGAACTGGACAAACGCCCCTTAGCCGAAGCTGTATGCCGTGCTGCTCTGGAGCGCACGCCGCAGGATGCCCGTATTTATGATATTCTGGGCAATTTGCTGGTGCAATGCGGACAGTTTGATGAAGCTATCAGCCTGTTACGCCATGCTGTTGACCTACGGCCCAACAGCATGCACTCCCACAACCTGCTGGCCATGGCGCTTCTTGAACAAGGCCGTTTTGATGAAGCTTTGGCACACCTCCAAAATGTTTTGGAAACGCAGCCAGATCATGCAGGCACACTTTCAAACATCGGATGTATGCTGGCAGGCAAAGGGCGGCTGGATGAAGCGCTGGATTACTATCGGCGTGCCATTTCTCTGCGTCCTACGGAACCGCAAATCCGCCTGAACCACTCCATTACACTGCTTAAAGCCGGGCGTTATGCACAAGGTTGGGCAGAACATGAATGGCGCTTGCGCCTGCCCGGCCATACCAGCCTGCCGCCAAGCACTCTTATGCCTTCGCTTGGGCCGAATACGGATATCCGGGGGAAGCGTATCCTGATTACGCAGGAAGAAGGGCTTGGAGATACTTTAATGTATCTGCGTTACATCAAGCCACTTTCAGACCGGGGGGCCATCCCACATTTATGGGTACCAGAAACACTGGGCGAACTCTGTAATCGGATTGTTGGTGCGCAAATTGTGCAGGTAGGTGGCACTACCCCGCCGTTTGATTGGCATTGCCCGTTTATCAGCCTGCCCCGCGTTTTTTCTGCCACGCCAGATGCCATGGGTGCGCCCGTGCCCTATTTGCGGGCAGACACCATAAAAGTGCGCGAACTGGCAAAATTTCTGCCTGAAAATGATAACCTGAATGTGGGGCTGGTATGGGGCGGTGCACCACGGCCCAATACAATTTCAGCCCATATTGTAGACCGCAGGCGCTCCATAAACCTGCACACACTCTCTCCATTGGGAGATGTGGAAGGCGTTAATCTCATCAGCTTGCAAAAAGGCCCTTATGCCGAGCAGATGAATGACCCACCGCCCAACATGGTATTGTATGACCCCACACATCTCCTCCACAATATGGATGATACAGCGGCCTTCATCATGTCTTTGGATGTTGTGGTCACGGTAGATACCTCTGTGGTGCATCTGGCTGGCGGATTAGGTAAGCCGGTTTTGCTGATGGATCGGTATGATAACTGCTGGCGCTGGCTGAGTGGGCGCACAGATAGCCCATGGTACCCTACGTTGCAGATTATTCGCCAGACCACCCCGCGAAAGTGGGATGATGTGGTGGAACGTGTTGCGCAGGTTCTAACCATTCTGGCACAGCACAAAAAATAATTTCTTTTATGCACAGCAAATAAAAAGGGCTGCCTGAAAATATATCAGGCAGCCCTTTTTAGCTTTTATTACAAATACAACCAGATTAACCAGATATTGCGCTGGCCTTTGCTGGAGCACTCTGCATTTTGGCAGGGCTGCCACCGCCAATCACTTCAAACACACCCAAAGCGCGACGAACACGCCCATCAGGCAGCAGCGTAAACGGACCATTGACGCCAGAGAACCCTTCAGACCGCGTAAGTGCGCTGGCCGGATACCCAGAAGCACCACTCTGCGCCACGGTTTTGGCCACATTGGCAGCATCGTAAGACAAATCGGCCAATGGCTTGGGCATATGGTGGTTAACCGCCATAAAACGCGTAACAAAAGCCTGGCGAGACGTAGGATCTGGCGCGGCATACCATGCGCCTTTAATGGCCCCCAGCTTAGTGGCAAAAGCAGCCCACAGGCCCGGCCCCATAATACGCACGGATGGCAGGCTGATCTGGGTTTCGTTCAACGCCACAATCACGTTTCTCAGATTCAGGCCGGTATCACCCAGCAGTAGCGCATCAAAAGGTGGCGCTTCTAACTTGGGAGTCTCTGCCTTGGGCGTATCTGTTGGCGCTGCTGGTGCGCTACCATCTGTGCCCAATGCTGCCGCCAGATTAGAAGGCAGCTTGTCTGCCGTTTTGGCGGCATCTGCATCTGGCGTGTAAGGCGCTGGCTCACTACTGTTGCCTTTTGCAGCCTGCAAACGCGTATCGTAATTGGAAATATCACGCAGGCTTTGCGAAATACTGGCCGCCGTGCCGGAGTGATACACAATTGTGGGCTCTGGCAAACCCTGATCATGGCAAGCAGACTGCAAGCCATTCCCCAGCGCATGGCCTAGCGGGTTGTTGGGCAAAAGCGCCGCAAACTTACGCCGCCCATCCTGGCGTGCCTGTTCTACCAGACGCTGCACCTGATCTTCTGGCGTGATACCCATAATCCACACACCAGAACGAGCCTGAGAAATATCACTGGTGAACGCCAGAACCGGAATACCGGCAGACTGTGCGGCGGGTGCCGCAACTGCGGTATCACCACTGGTAAGCGGGCCAAGCAGCAGGCCATCCCCGGCACTTACAGCAGCAGTAGCCGCGCCAGATGCCCCACCGGCTGCGGCTGTATCATGCACATCTAACTGCAACCCTGTTGGGTCCGTAGGTGCTGTGTTGCCAACTGCAAGCTGCGCACCCGCCAGCAGTTCGTGCCCCAGCCCGGCATTTGGGCCACTAAGAGGCAGCAGAACCCCAATTTTGTGGCTGGCTACAGGCTTAGAAACCCCACCACCAGCAGAGGGAGATTGGTCTGCACAGCCAGCCAAAGCCATGCCGGTTATGCCCAAAGCAGCCAGACCGGCCTTGCGCCATGTCTGTTTTCCCGCCAGACCTTGGCCGGAAAGTCCAGACAGGAGCGAACATGCACGCGTCATCATCAAGATCGTCCTCCACAAACAACCGGCCTGATGAACACCGCGACCGGACTTCCCCCCTCCATAGCGAAGGAAAGCCGCCAAGTCATGCGCCTTCTTGCCCCGGTCTTACGTTGGTTGCCACCCCCATTGGCAATCTGGGAGACTTCAGCCCGCGTGGTGCCGAAGCACTGGCCAGTGCAGACCTGATTCTATGTGAAGATACACGCACCACCGCCCGGCTGCTAACAGAACGCAGTATTTCTGCCCGCACCGAAGCACTGCATGAACATAATGAGCGCCAGCGTATTCCCGGCCTGATTGCCCGCTTGCAAGATGGCGCCAACATTGCGCTGGTTTCTGATGCCGGCATGCCCCTGCTATCAGACCCCGGCTTCCGCCTTGTGCGCGCTGCCATAGAAGCCAATGTGCCCGTTACAGTCGTACCCGGCCCAAACGCTGCATTAACAGCACTTGTACTTTCTGGCCTGCCACCACATCCGTTTATGTTTATTGGCTTTCCGCCGCCGCGCTCATCAGCCCGCAAGGAAAGTTTTGCCAAGCTACATGCGGCGGAACGTGCGGGCCTGAGCGCAACCCTAATCTGGCACGAGGCCCCGCATAGGCTGGCTGAAACTTTGGCTGATATGGCGGAAATTTTTGGCCCCACACGCCCCTGTGCTGTAGCGCGAGAACTGACCAAAAAATTTGAGGAAGTGCGGCGTGATACTGTGGGTGACCTAGCTGCCTTTTACGCCACCACACCCCCGCGCGGAGAAATAACCGTGCTCCTTGGCCCAGCCGAGCCGGAGCAGACATCTGAAGATGATCTGGACACCACCTTGCGTAGCCTGTTGGAAACACATTCTGTTAAGGATGCCGCAGCACTGGCGGCAACAGCAGCGGGTTTGCCAAAGCGCACCGTTTATACGCGCGCTCTGGAACTGGCTGCCGAAATTAAAGCTGCAAAAAGCTAAAACCTACACAGCACGAAACTGCGCTGCGGCTTCCCCCGCAGCGTGGCCGCTGGCCCATGCCCAGTGGAAGTTATAGCCGCCCAGCCAGCCCGTAACATCCACGGCTTCACCCACCATAAACAGGCCGGGCACAGCTTCTACCTGCATGGTGCGAGAAGACAGTGCGCGTGTATCCACCCCGCCACGCGTCACCTCTGCTTTGGCAAAGCCTTCTGTGCCTGTGGGGTAAAGTTGCATGTTCTGCACACGCTGCGCCAAGGCCTGAATATCTTTATCGGCCCATTCCGCCATAGGCCGCTCAGATGCCTTTTGCGCTGCCAAGGCAGCGGCCAAACGCTGCGGCAGCCATCTGGCCAAAGCTGCTGGTGCCTTGGCTTTGGAACCAGCTTTTTTCAGCCCCATCAGCAAGGCTGCCAAATTCTGCTCCGGCAGCATATCCACCTTTACAGCCTGCCCCGCCTGCCAATAGGAAGAAATCTGCAACAAGGCTGGGCCAGAAAGCCCCCGATGCGTAAACAGCAAAGCTTCATCAAAAGCTGTTTTGCCACACGTCACACGCACGGGCAGAGAAACACCAGCCAGCGTTTTCAACCACCCATCCTGCGGCTGATCAAACACCAGTGGTACAAGGGCCGGCTCTGGTTTGATAACGGGCACATCAAATTGCCGCGCCACATCATACGCAAAGCTGCTAGCCCCCAATTTGGGAATGGAAAGCCCACCCGTAGCCAAGATAACGGCTTTTGGCTGAAACTCACCGGCAGAGCTTTCTACCCGAAAGGCATCACCAGAGCGGCTGACGTGGCGAATGCGTGTATCTGTAAGAATACGCACGCCTGCTGCGCCACATTCTGCCAACAGCATGGAAACAATATCCCGCGCTGAATGATCGCAAAAAAGCTGGCCCAGCTTTTTCTCGTGCCATGCAATGGCATGTTTGGCCAACAAAGCCAGAAAATCTTCCGGCTTATAGCGGCTGAGCGCTGATTTTACAAAATGCCGGTTGGCAGACAAAAACCGGTCTGCCCGTATTTCTGTATTGGTGAAATTACAGCGCCCACCACCGGAAATAAGGATTTTGCGCCCCACTTCCGGCCCGTGTTCCACCACAACAACGCTGCACCCATGCTGGCCTGCCGTTATGGCAGCCATAAGCCCTGCGGCACCGCCGCCAATAACCAGCACATCTGGCGCGTGCCACGCCGTTTGGTGTTTCAAAAGATCAGAAATCCAGATTGGTGTAATATTCAGGCGGCGTTATGCCAGAAACCCGATCTGCCAGAAGCGGACGGAAACAGGGGCGAGACTTCATGCGTGCGTACCAGTCCCGCACAGCTGGCACCTTGCTCCAATCAATATCGCCAATAAAATCCAGGCAGGACAGATGCCCAGCGGCCGTAAAATCTGCCAGAGACAGAAAATTACCAGCAAGCCAGTTCCGGTTTTCTGCCAGATCATTCACGTATTTCATAAGCGGGCGCATGGCGGCATAGGCCTCACGCAGCGCGGTGCCATCTGGGTTGCCGCGGCCGCTTAGGCGCTTCATCACCCGCTCATCAATAAATCGGCCAGAAACTTCGCGCGCAAACAGCGTATCAAACCACGCCATTACGCGGCGCACTTCCACACGTTCTGCCAGCGTACGCCCCAGCAGCGGCGTATCGGAATATGCTTCTTCCAGATATTCGCAGATCACATACGAATCCGGCACAATCAGCCCATTATCTTCCACCAGAACCGGCACATCACCTGCTGGGTTCATGGCCAAAAATTCGGGCCGGTGTTCCCATGCCCGTTCAATAATGGCCTCAAACGGCAGGCGCTTTTCCGCCAGTACAAGCCGAACAGTACGGCTGGCAGGAGAGAGGGGAAAATGAAAGAGGGTACGCATACCCGATGATTTATGCCATTGCCTGCCCCAACGCCAGAGGGAAAACAGCATGAAAGCACATCAAATTCCCACCATCCCCTTGCCTTCATGCATCCAATGCGTAACAGACACTTCCCAACTGCACTGTAACGCCATTATCCTGTGCATCTGTTATTCCTGATCTTTATTTCGAGAGCGGCTGTTCTTGTCCGGCACACATCCCCCACTCCCCCGTATCCGTATGTCCGGGCGCTCTTTTCTGGCGCTCACCCTCACGCCGGAAGCCCCGCTGGAAGATTGGCTGGTGGCGCTGGATCATCAGATCACGCGGTCTGTTGGCTTTTTTGCTGGCAAACCTGTTATTCTTGATCTGAGCATGATGCAGGCCGATACACCCAACCTTGCCTTTTTGCTGCCTGCACTCAAAGAACGTGGCATACGTGTGCTGGGCATAGAAAACGGTGATCGCTCATGGCCTGCCGTAGCAGATTGGGAATGGCCTGAAAGCCCGGTGGGGGGTCGCTCTTCGGGCCCAATTACCGCACCAGAAGAAGAACCCGAAGGCCCACCCCCCCCCACAACCCTGCTGATAGAAGACCCCGTACGCTCCGGCCAGCATATTGTCTGGCCAGATGGCGATGTGATTATTCTGGGGGCTGTGGCCTCTGGGGCGGAAGTTTCTGCCGGGGGGTCTATCCATATTTATGGCGCCTTACGCGGGCGGGCCATTGCGGGTATCGGTGGGCACGGCAATGCCCGGATTTACACCCGCAATCTGGCCGCCGAACTTGTGGCCATAGATGGATTCTATGCCACGGCGGAAGAAATGGACCCCGCCTGCACAGAAAAGCCCGCACAGGTTCTGCTTTCGGGGGAAGCACTTTTGTTCCGTCCGCTGCCGTAAGAAAATAAATAAAAAGAAAACTAAGACTAAATAGATATTGGCAGTTTTCTTTTTAGGTGCAGCTTGTCATGTTATCGCCATACAAGGTCATCATGGCTTCATCCGTATGACCCCGCAGAGATATAAAAAGGAATACTGATGGCAAAGGTTCTGGTCGTCACGTCAGGCAAGGGTGGTGTGGGTAAAACCACAACCTCCGCAGCCTTGGGAGCCGCACTGGCCAAAACCGGCCAGAAAGTCGTGCTGGTAGATTTTGACGTCGGGCTGCGTAATCTTGATCTGGTTATGGGGGCGGAACGCCGCGTGGTGTTTGACCTGATTAACGTTATTCAGGGTGACGCCAATCTGGCGCAGGCGCTTATCAAGGATAAGCGGATTGATACCCTCTCCCTTCTACCTGCCTCCCAGACGCGGGATAAAGATGCCCTGACCACAGAGGGCGTTGCCAAGGTTATTGAAGAACTTCGTAAAAAGTTTGACTGGGTTATCTGTGATAGCCCCGCCGGTATTGAGCGTGGCGCACAAATGGCCATGCACCATGCTGATATGGCTGTTATTGTCACCAACCCGGAAGTTTCCTCTGTGCGAGACAGTGACCGCATGATCGGGATGCTGGATAGCACAACGGAAAAGGCCAAAAGCGGCAAGAAAATTGATAAGCACCTGCTACTGACACGTTATGACCCGCAGCGCGCCGCACGCGGTGACATGCTGGCTACGGATGATGTGCTTGAAATTCTTTCCATTCCACTGCTTGGCATTATTCCAGAAAGCCCGGATGTTCTGAAAGCATCCAACGTGGGCGCCCCTGTTACGATTGCCGAACCGGAAAGCGCTCCAGCCCGCGCCTATGCAGAAGCAGCGCGCCGCTTGTTGGGTGAAAAAGTGGAAGTTACCATTCCAACTGAACGCAAAGGCCTGTTTGACTGGCTGTTCAAACGGAGAGTCTCATGACCTTCCTCTCCAACCTCTTTAAACGCCGCTCCTCCGCCCCTGTTGCGCGGGATCGGTTGCAGATTTTGCTGGCGCATGAACGCATCAGTGTAGGTGACGGCAAGGATGACCTGCTGGCTCAGCTACACCGCGAGATCATGGAAGTTATTAAACGGCACGTTGCGGTTGATCAGGACAAGGTTCAGATCAAGCTGGATCGTGGCGCGCATTGTTCCATGCTGGAAATTGATGTGGAAGTTCCGGGCCTGTCAGACAAAGACAAAGCGGATAACAAAGCCAAAACTGCGGCATCTGGCAAACCTCCGGCTGGTGGCAAAACCAAACCAGCCTAAACCTGCCTGACTGCGGGGCTTTGCGCCGCACACAGATACACAAGCCTGACCGACCCTTTCCGGTCTGGCAGGCTTGTGTATTTTTACTTCAAATTCAAACTGTTACCGGCTGTTCTTCTGGCAGCAAAGGTTCCAGCCATTCTC
The DNA here is from genome assembly GCF_008690365.1 of Acetobacter sp. DmW_136. NCBI lineage: Bacteria > Pseudomonadati > Pseudomonadota > Alphaproteobacteria > Acetobacterales > Acetobacteraceae > Acetobacter > Acetobacter sp. DmW_136. The sequence goes on along the minus strand of NZ_VHON01000013.1, from coordinate 159,497 downwards.
TAGCTTGCAGAAAATCACGCTGCAATGCATCTGTTGCGGCCTCAACATCGCGCTTTTCAAACGCGGCCAGAATTTGCAGATGCGGGTGGTTTGGGTCTGCTGGGCTCATTGTAGGCAAGCTGTTAGCTGCTGCATAAATTGGCCCCATACGTGCCCACAACCCGCGAATAATCCCTACCGTAAACAACAAGCGGGAAAAACCTGCTGCCGTGCTATGGAAAATAGCATTGGCCACAGCGGTCTTATGTGGGTCTGCGTTTTCATATGCCACAATAAAGTCCCGATGCTTTTCGCGCAGCACCGCAATCTGTTCTTGGGTAATGTGCGTAACCAGATCTCGGGTAAGACGGCCCTCCAGATCTCCCCGCACACCATGAATTTCTAAAAACAGTGCGCGCGTGGTGGTCGGCACACGGGCTGTATTGCGTTCATCCAGTTCCAGCGCCTGTTCTGAAACCAAGCGCAACAGCGCCTCGCGCACTGGAGTGGGGCTTAACTCCAATGAAGCCGCAAGCGGGCGCAAAACCAAGCGCTCACCACCTTGATAATGACAGTAAATCAGCCTGTCGCGTATCTGCTGGTAAGCATAGGCTGCAAGGGCACCTCGTGCTTCGCCCCGCCCTTCGGGTCGCAGGTTTTTCCACGCCTGTGGTGTTTGTATGATTGTCATTATGCGTGTGTCATCTGCCTGTTAAGAAACTGCCGATACGGGCCATCCTGCTGTTCAAGCTGCGCAGGAGAACCATCCTCGATAATCCTGCCTTCCTGCATCACAACGATTCTGTCAAAGTTTTGTAAGGTGGAAAGCCGGTGCGCCACAGCAATAACCGTGCGCCCAACCATCAGCCTGTCTAGTGCTTGCTGTACGTGTTGTTCGCTTTCCGTGTCCAGCGCGCTTGTGGCTTCATCTAAAATAAGAATAGGGGCATTGCGTAAAAAGGCGCGTGCAATGGCAATACGCTGGCGCTGCCCGCCAGACAGTTTTACGCCCCTATCTCCTACAATGGTAGCAAATCCTTCAGACAATTCGTCGATAAATGCGGCACACCCGGCAGCGGCTGCTGCGGCACGCACTTCTGCATCTGTGGCATCTGGCCTGCCGTAGCGAATATTTTCCATAACAGAGCGATGCAACAAGGAGACATCCTGCGGCACAATGGAAAGGCAGGCCCGCAGTGCATCTTCTGTAAGATCGCGAATATCCTGCCCGTCTATCAACACACTGCCAGACTGCACAAAGCGCATGCGCTGCAACAGGGCCAGCACCGTGCTTTTGCCTGAGCCCGAACGCCCCACCAACCCTACGCGGGTGCCTGCCTGAATATGCAGGTTGAAGTGATCCAGCACTGCGGCGCCACCAGGATACGCAAACACCACATCCCGAAACTGCACATCGCCCAACACTGGGCCTTTCATCGGCACGGCATTTTCAGCATCTGGCATATCATGCGGCACAAGTAGCGAGGAAAGCACTTCGGACAACCGTGCGTTATGCTGGATGGTTTCCACCATAGACAAAGCCAGATCCCGCGTGCCGTGCAGAATGGCAAAGCCCAACGTAATAATCATGACCACCTGCCCAACGGTTGCCTGCTGCCATTGCCACAGCAACACGGCCCAAATGAGCAAACCCGTAGTGAGCACCGCAGTCAGCAACGCATGGATCATGCGCAGCTTTTCCATGTAACGCAGAGACTTCAGGCGTTCGCCCATTTCCCGTTGCGTGAGGGCATTAAAACGCTCGCGCTCACGGTTGCGCATGCCAAAGGCCCGCACCAGTGCAATGTTGCCCATAACATCCAGCGTTTCACCTTCCAGCCCGGCGGCGGCTGCTGCGTAATCTCCGTGCAGAGTGCGGCCCCTTACGGCCAGACGGAACATCAGCAAACATAGCCCAATGGCCAGCACTACTGTCACGCTGCCCATAATGGTGCTGACAGACAACATCAGCACAACAGAAAGCAGAACATTCAGACTAGGGGGCAATACGCTCCATGCCAGCAAGTTTTCTATGGTGAAACTCACATTGCCAGCGGTAGCGATACGTGCAGCAAGCGATGTGGGCATACGGTCTGCAAAATAGGCGGGAGAATGGCCTGTTAGAAAACGGAACAGATCCTGCCGGATATCCCCCGTAACCGCTACAAAAGTGCGGGCAGCAAACCACCCGGCAATACGCCACGAGATATTGTCTGCCACAACCAGGCCAATCAGCACCCCAACGGCAGACCATACGGCCATAACATCCCCTGTAGGGGATGTGCCTGTCATGAGATCCACCAGGCGGCGGATACCGTTAGATGAAAGCACGATACAGCCAATAGCCAACCCAACAGAGCCAAATACCAACGCATGCCCCACAGGCCTATGCCGCATGTAACGCACTAAAAACGCCACGGGCCGCCCGGCATAGTGTGGCAGTTCCTCATCCGGCACCGTTATAATGGGCTCAGCAGAAAAAGCTTGCTGCTGAGCGCTGTGTGGCCAAGCCTGACTGTGTTTTTCTTTTTCCGCCGACACTGTGTTTGCTTTCGTTACTGATTTGGCAGAACCACTTGCCCTGCCCAGCTAAGTTTAAATTCAAGACACCAAAATGTGCTGTGCGGCGCGAACACGGCGGCATAATGGCAAATTATGATGCAAAGTACTGCAATTACGGGGAAATTTTCGCACCCTTTTACGTCGCCAATCAAAAACAGCCTCAAGAAATGACGTAAATTCTTGTTATAACAATAAAAATTCCGTGATGAGTGGAACTTTTGTAAGCGCACTTTTCTTCACTTTTTGTGCTGTGTATATAGCATTTTATCGTCAAAACTGCTTACGTCATTTTTAATTCATACTGTTTTTCATTCTGCTTCCACCGCAAAAAAATAATCGTCTATTTCCTTGATATTAAAGAATTATATTTATTCCATTCCATTATGGAACCAATACGTTTTGCTGTTTACGCAGCAGTGTAGAATGGGGTTTTTTCTACCAATGCGTTCGGTTTTGCTGCATCGTTGCCCTCTTGGCTTACAAAGCTGCTGCCTTTTTACGCCGTATTGACGGCAGGAAATCTGATCCACAGTAAGAGAGAGCAGGTTTTTAGGGGAGCACAGTTGTATGGCATCGGGAAAAAAGGCGCTGGTTGCCACGGTTATGGCCGCATCGGTTGCTGGTTCGCCTGCCATGCTGCCCAAAGCTGCTCTGGCTGATGATTATAGCGATCTGCTGGATGTGCTGCGCGCCAAAGGCAGCCTAACCAAGCATGAATACGATACGCTGCTCGCCAAACACGTGCGCCACGCCGCTCCAGCACAAACCGAGCGTGCATCTTCAGGCGGCAGAGGTGGTTCAGGCTCTGGCCGCACGGCAGCGGCTTCGGGCACACGGCACCGCATGGTGGCCCATGCCGGGCATGGGGCTGGCGGTGATGAATACGAACCCGGCATCAAGTTTGACCCCGGTGCAGAAGATTCCGGCATGCGGGCCGAAAGTGCCGCAGAACGCGCAGAAGCCAGCGCCCGTTCTGCCGAAGAAGCTGCCAAATCCCTTAAAGGCGACGATGTGGTGCGGGTGGCAAAATACGTGCCCGGCAAAGGGCTTACCTTTATGGCGGGCCCCATCAACATCAACCTTTCTGGCTTTGTGAACGGCTTTTACACCTACAACAGCCCCGCTGGCGGGCAAGCCGTGGCTGGGGGTGTTTCCACCGGTTCCAGCGGGTTTGATTCTTCTGCTGTGCGTAACGGTCTGCTCCCTGCTGGCTTTGTGCTCAAGCTTAGCACCGTGCAGCGCGGTATGGATATTTCTGCCGTTCTGGGCATGTATCCGGGTATTGATAACGCCAAAAACGGGGCCTTTAACGCCAACACAGGCGGCAGCCCCGTTGGGCTTGGCACTGCTGGTATCGATCTGCGTCAGGTTTACGTTACGTTTGGCAACAAGAATATCGGCACATTCAAAGTCGGGCGTGATCTGGCGCTGTTTGGCTCCGACGCTATTCTGAACGATGCCACGCTGCTCAGCGTCGGTGCTTCCGGCAACAACGCAGCTCCGGGCAACACATCTCTGGGCCGCATTGGTGTGGGTTATGTGTACGCAGACTGGATTCCGCAGATTTCCTACGCCTCACCCACCATTCACGGTTTTCAAGGCACTGTCGGTATCTTCCAACCGCTGGATGAATTTAATTTTGCCGGGGGCGATCTGTCTGCCTCATCCGAGCATCACTCCTCCCCCATGGTGCAGGGCAAGGTTACGTATGATTTCAAGGTTGGCGAGGTGCAGACACGCATCTGGGCCAGCTTCCTGATTCAGCATCAGCAGGGCCTGCAAAGCACTTTGCTGAATACAGACAGCCGCAAGGGCGCAATGGCAGAAGCGGGCGATATTGGCACCAAAGTTACCTATGGTCCGCTTGAAGGTGTCGCCTACTACTATCGCGGCAGCGGCTTGGGTACCACCGGGCTGTTCTTTGATGGCGTGGGGCAAAATGGCCGCAAACGTGCATCCGAAGGGTATTACGTGCAGGGGGCCTACCACGTTACCAAAAGGCTCAAGCTGGTGGGCAGTTACGGCGTAAGCAACCTGTATCAGGCTCCGGGAGAAAACAGCCCTACCCTTGTGCGGCGCAACCAGTCTGAAGTTGGGGCTGTTTTTTACAAGCTGACAGATTGGCTGAATCTGGTGGGTGAATACACTCATACATCGTCTGCCGCCCACGGCCCTTACAAGGAAAGCGACAACACGGCTGCTGGTGGTGTGATTCTTCTATTCTAGAAATTCCGCGAAAAGCGAAAAAAGAAATTGCGGAATTTTGAGAGTTTGCGCCAATAAAACTGTCAGTTTTCAAGAAAAACCACACCGGAGCAACATGCTTGCACCTGCTTTATGCATGATAAGGCTGTTGCCTCCCGCACAGGTGAAGTAGATAACAGACGTATGACCGTCCGTTCACTTCAGTCTTGGCTGAAATCGCGTTTCCTCACGCTGGACAGGTATGTGTTCCACCAGCTTCTGGTGGCACTGCTGGCAACCACCGGGGGGTTGGCCGCGCTCATCTGGCTTATGCAGTCTTTGCGCTTTGTCTCTCTGGTGGTGGACAGAGGGCTTTCCCTGCGTGTGTTTATTGAACTCACAAGCCTGCTCATCCCTTCCTTTGTGGCGGTAGTGCTGCCCATTACCACTTTTGTGGTCAGCCTGTTTGTGTATCAACGGCTGGCGGGAGACCGCGAACTTACGGTTATGCAGGCGGCGGGGCTTTCACAGTTTGCGCTGGCAAAGGCCGGGCTGGGCTGTGCGCTTATGGCCACCATAATGGGCTTTTTGCTGAACCTGTGGATTGTGCCCACATCCTACCACGCCTTCCGGCAATACGAATTTGATATCCGCAACAAGATGGCGGCCTTCATGCTGCAAGAAGGCGTGTTCACCAAGGTTTCGGATGCCATGACGGTCTATATTCGTTCGCGCAGCCACGATGGCACGCTGCACGGCATTATGGTGGAGGATGATCGGCAACCGGGGAATCAGGCCACAATTCTGGCCAATCATGGGTCCATGATGATCGTGAATGATACCCCCCGCGTGATCCTGTACGATGGTTCCAGACAGGTGATCGACCATAAGACAGGCCGCCTGAACATGCTGGTTTTCAAGCAGGATTCCATGGATTTGTCTGCCGCACATCAGGAAGACGCCCGCTTTCGGGATGCTGCTGAAATGTCTTTGGGGGAACTGCTGCACCCAGATCCACAACAGGTTTCTGTGCGCGATACAGGCAAGTTCAAGGTAGAAGGCTGGCGCCGCCTTACATCCCCTCTTACCTGCTTTTCCTTTGCCATGGTAGGGCTGGTTGCCGTGCTGCGTGGAGCTTTTTCACGCTACGGCAATATCAAGCGGCCCCTTGCTGCGGTGCTGACTGTTGTGGGGCTGTTGGCCATTAACCTGTTGCTGCAAAACCTGGCCAGCCGAAACATGGCCCTTATCCCGCTTATTCCGCTTGTGGCATTACTGCCGGGGCTGATATGCGCAGGCATACTATTCATTCCGGAAATGCTGGCAGACCGCGCCTCTGCCCGCCTGACACAGAACTGAAGGGGCTTCCGGCCTGATGATTGTTGCCGTTACCCTCTCCCGCTATATTGCGCGGCAGTTTGTGTTTTCCGTTGTGGCGATGATTGCCTCCCTAACCGGCATTGTCTGCCTGTTTGATTTTATTGACCTGTTGCGCCGTGTCGCCACCAAGCCAGATGTTTCCACCAATGTGGTAACAGAAATTGCAGCGCTTCATGTGCCTTATTTTGCCACGGAAATCCTACCTTTTGGCATGCTTCTGGGCGGGATTGTCTGCTTCTGGCGGCTTACGCGTTCTTCCGAACTGATTGTGGCGCGCGCTGCTGGTATTTCCGCATGGCAATTTCTTACCGCTCCGGTAGCCTGCGCCATGCTGATTGGTGCTCTTTTCACCACCCTGATTTCTCCGGTGTCTTCATCCATGTATCGCCGGGCGGAAGAGCTGGATCAGCAATATCTGCGTACTGGTGGTGGGCCGCTCAGCCTGTCCAGCGGGTCTTTATGGCTACGGCAATCAGATAGTCAGTACGATCCGCACGGCGTTGCCATGCTACATGCGCGTGGCGTGCAGCTTAAGGATGGCTTGCTCCGTATCCGTAATGTGAGCGTGTTCCGTCTTGATCATCAGGACAAGCTGATGATGCGAATCGAAGCTCCCGAAGGCTATCTGGGAACATTGAAATGGATTTTAAGTGATGCCTCTGTGGTGCGGCCTAATGATTTGTTGCACCACGTTGGCCAGATTGATCTGCCTACAGATTTAACGGTTAACCGCGTGCAGGAAAGTTTTTCTTCCCCCGAAACGCTTTCTGTCTGGGCGCTGCCGGGCTTTATTTCCTTGCTTGATCGCTCAGGTTTCTCATCTATTCGCCATCGTATTCATTTTCAGTCCCTGCTGGCATTGCCCATGCTGGCGGGCACGATGGCACTGGTTGCGGCGGGGTTTTCCATGCGTCCATCTCGGCGCGGGGGCGTTGCCCGCATGATCGGGTCTGGCGTTGCGGCGGGTTTTCTGCTTTTCACCGTATCCAAGGTTGCAGAGCAGTTCGGGAATTCGGGGGCACTTCCGCCGATGCTAGCTGCATGGGCCCCTACGCTGGCCGGGTTATGTCTGGCTGTTTCGTTGCTGCTTCATTTGGAGGATGGCTGATTGACCGTGGCTCGCCGGCCTTTCCGCAACCCTTTGTTGCGCCGTCGTTCCACCCTCAGTGCGGCCACCGCATTGGGGAGCATGGCCGCGTGCCTTCTTTTCAACCTGCCCAAACATGCCCACGCGCAGTTCCGCCCGCAGGTGATGCACCTTGATACCGGCCGCCCGACATCTCCCGATGAACCGGCAACTTTTCAGGCCGATAAGGTTGACTACAACGATGTTGAGCACACCGTTACCTGGACTGGCAATGTCCAGGTCTGGCAGGGCGACCATGTGCTGCGAGCAGACCGCATTGTGTATGACCGCGATACCGGCGTTATAGCCGCACGCGGAAATGTAGCCACCATTCAGCCAGATGGTTCCGTGCTGTACACCCATTATGCCGAGCTTTCGGGCGGCATGAAGGATGGTATCATGATGCACGTAAATGCCACCATGCAGGACAACGCCAAGCTGGCAGCCAACGGCCTGCGGCGTACAGCAGGCAAGATTAACGTCATGAGCCGCGCCGTTTATACGGCCTGTGAAATCTGCGAAAAAGATAAAACCCGCGCACCTTTCTGGCAGTTCCGCGCTTATGACGCCACGCAGGATCTGGAACACCAGAAAATCGACTTCCGTGATGCGTATCTGGATATTCTGGGTATTCCGGTCATCTACCTGCCCTACTTCTCCATGACGGACCCTTCAGCCAAGCGGCACAGCGGGTTCCTTATGCCCGGCATTACACCGCATGACCGTTATCTGGGCACGTATTTCACTATCCCGTATTACTGGGTGATTGATGATCAGTCCGACATGACCGTGCAGGGCCTGTTCTCCACCAAAACAGGGCCACAGATCAGCGCGCAGTACCGAAACTTCTTTAACTTCGGCAAGATCAACATTCAGGGCGGTCTGGCTTACGATACGCATCGCAGTAACAGCTACACCAACGGCTTTGGTGATGATGTAGGCCGTGGCGGCAACCATGGTGTGCAGGGCTATCTGTTTGCCCGTGGCCAGTTCTCCATAAACAAGCACTGGCGCGCCGGAGCCAACATCAATCTGGCCACCTCTGCTGACTATATGCGCGATTACCGTGTGCAGGGTTATGGGTCTGATACCCTAAACTCCAACGCCTATATTGAAGGCTTTGGCACAGGCTCTTACTCCCGTATTGATGGGCAGTACTATCAGGGCCTGAACAAAGGTGTCATTCACAACACCGATCTGCCGTGGGCGTTGCCGCGTTATACGTATAGCTTTGTTGGCCAGCCAGATGCGTTGGGCGGTCGCACCAGCGTAAACACCACCGATTTTTACGTATATCGTGAAAACGGGTCTGCCGATCAGCGCGGTGAATTGCAATTAAACTGGGATAGGCTGTGGCGTTCCCGCCAAGGGCAGCAATTCCTGCTGACATTGCGGCTTGATTCCATGGTCTACCGCGCCCGCAAGCTGTACCAGCAGCCCAACTACTACAAAACAGCCCGTACAGTTGTAAGCGGGCAGGTTCTGCCTACCATTGCGTTAAAAACCAACTGGCCGTTTGTCCGCAGCTTTGAACATGGCCGCGGCACGCAGTTGATAGAACCCATTGTGCAAGCCATTTACGCCCCCAATACTGGCATGGGCGCAACGGACATGATTCCGAACGAAGATAGCATGTCCTATGAATTTACGGATTCAACGCTGTTTTCTCTTAACCGCTATCAGGGCACAGACAGGCTGGATGGCGGCCTGCGCGGCAATATCGGGGTGCATGCCAACTGGACATGGGATGGCCACGAAGTGGATCTTCTGGCCGGTGAAAGCTTCCAGGAACATATCGAACATGACCGCCTGCCCTATTCTGGGCTAGACCATCATGCCTCAGACATTGTGGCGCGTGCCCGTGTAGCACCAAACGAGTATTTTGATTTCAACGCCCGTATGCGGCTTGATCCCTATACCGGCAAATTCAACTTTGGTGATGCCCTGTTCAGCGCCGGGGTGCCGCATTTCCGTATCCGTGGCGGGTATGTGTATGAACCCGTTACCCCCTATTACTACTTTGCCACCAACTATCGCTCCTATAGCCCGAACCAGCTTTACACTGTACGCACAAACGAAATCAGCGGCGGCTTCTCCTCCGACTGGGATAACTGGCATCTTTCCGGGTTTGCGCGCCGCAGCCTCTCCCGCCGTGAATTTGTCTCTCTGGGTGGAGATATTGGATATACGAATGACTGCTTCGGCCTCGATTTCATGTATCTCAAGCAGTACACCACCATTGGTGGGCAGCAGCGTAACTCTACCTTCCTGTTCACCCTTAGCCTGAAAACGCTTGGGTCTTTCGGCCTTAAGTAAGAACTGCTTCAAAAATGCCTCGCGCTCCGGTATCAGGGAACAGAGTTCCCGATCTGGCAGAAAGCTGAAAGACTGTTCCGTATGCGCCTGCGTTCCCTTGCACTGGCCTGTTGCTCCCTTGCCGCGCTTAGCGTTCCGGCCATTGCTGGCGCACCGTATGCGCAGGCAGCAACACGGCACACCTCCAGCGCGGCAACGCAGCAAACAGCAACGCCTGCCCAGCCTGAACCAGATGATATGATTCTTGCTGTTATCAACAGTATTCCGCTTACCAAGCGCGATGTTGATAACCGCGGCAAACTGTTTGCCCTTTCTACCGGCCTGCCCCTTACGCCAGATCTGATGGCGCGGCTGCGGCCCCAAATTATTCGCCAGCTTATTGATGAACGCCTGCGTACGCAGGAAATTCTTAGCCGCCATATCAATGTGCCGCCCGAACAGATTGCAGGCGCCATTACCAATATTGAGCGGCGCAACGGCATGCCCGAAGGCACCCTGCGCGAGCATCTGGCACAAGATGGCGTGTCTCTTACCACATTGATCGACCAGATCCGGGTGCAAATTGGCTGGATTCAGGTGCTACGGCAGGAGCTTGGTGCGCGCTCACGCGTATCAGCACAGGATATTGCCCAACGTCAGGCTGCGCTCAAGCGCGAAGAAGGCCGCACAGAATACGAACTGGCCGAAATTTTTGTAAAAGTGGAAGATCCCCGGCACGATCAGGAAGAGCTGGACTTTACCAACACCGTTATTCAGGAACTGCGTAAGGGTGCGCCCTTCCCCATTGTGGCAGCTCAGTTTTCCCAAAGTCAGACAGCGCTGGATGGTGGTTCCATGGGCTGGGTACAGGAAGATGAGCTAGACCCGGCCGTTGTGCAGGTGGTACGGCAAATGCCCGTGGGCGTTGGGGCTATTTCTAACCCCATCAAAGTGCCGGGCGGGTATGTTATCATCACCCTTAATGGCAAGCGTGTTATTGGGCACGAAATGGGCCACCTGATTACCATTCGGCAGGTATTCCTTTCCTTTGATACACCGCTAGACCCGCAGCACATTACGCCGCAGCAGGAATCTACCCTGCAAAAAGCCATGCAGGTTATCCAAAACACTCATAGCTGCACGGAAATGGAGGCCCTGAACAAGGCCGAAGGCGAAAAGCGCCCCACAGATCCGGGTGAAATGCCGCTGGAACGCCTGAACCCACAAATGCAATCTCTGCTGGCTGATTTACCCGAAGGTAAGGTCTCCCGCCCTCTGGTCTCGCGCGATGGGATTGATCTGCTGATGGTTTGCACCAAAAAAGAAAAGAACTTTTCCAACCGCTCACCTAGCGAAATTGCTGACCAGTTGATGAATGAACGCGTGGAACAGGCCGCCCGCCAGTTGGATAGTGACCTGCACCGCCGCGCTATTATTGACAAGCACATCAAGCTAAAGGGGGTATAAGGCCCTGTCTGCCCCTATGGAAAGCCTGCGCGATGTTATCCATCGGCATGGGCTGGATGCACGCAAAGCCCTCGGCCAGCACTTTCTGCTTGATCCGGGTGTTACAGAACGCATTGCAACACTGGCAGGTAACTTAAAAGGCCGCCACGTTGTGGAAGTTGGCCCCGGCCCCGGTGGTTTAACACGCGCTTTACTGAATGGCCCTGCGGAATCTGTAACCGCAGTGGAGCTGGATAGCCGCGCCGTGCTGGTTATTCAGGAACTGGCTGGCTTTTACCCCAACCGCCTCAAGGTGGTGGAAGCCGATGCGCTAAAGTGTGACCTTACAGAGCTTTGCGCCGCACCACGGCAGATTATTGCCAATCTGCCTTATAATGTGGCCACACCTTTGCTTATTGGCTGGCTACGACAAGGCAACGCGTGGGAACGGCTGACACTCATGTTCCAGTGGGAAGTGGCTGAACGTATTTGCGCCGCGCCCAACAGCCAACATTACGGACGCTTGGCTGTACTGGCCCAATGGTGTGCAGAGTGTGCGATTGTTATGAAGCTGCCACCGGGTGCGTTTTCACCGCCCCCAGCCGTATGGTCTGCGGTTGCCAGCATTACGCCTCATGCCCAACAACCCGCGCCTGCTCTTTTTAAAGCAATGGAACGCGTAACGGCAGCAGCCTTTGGGCAGCGGCGCAAAATGCTACGCGGAGCCTTAAAAGGCCTGAACGGTGATAAGCTTTTGGCAGCAGCAGAAATAGATGGCACGCGCCGCGCGGAAACTCTGGATATTGCAGAGTTTGACCGCTTGGCACGTGCGCATTTTGCGCTATCGGCTCAATAAAGCGCCTTATTCTTTTTCTGCTGCGGCAATGTAATCCCGCGTAAACGGCACGGCAGAAATAGAACGAGAAAGCTGGAGCTGAAAGTTCATGTGCCCCTGCACACGGAAAGCCAGTTCTGCGGCGTTGAGATAAAACTCAAACATCCGGGCAAAGCGTTCATCATACAACGCAACCGCTTCTGCCCGTTTGGCCGCAAAACGCTCACGCCAGATGGCAATTGTTTTTGCGTAATGCAGACGCAAGATTTCACAATCAGTCACCCACAAGCCTGTAGGCTCAACAGCGGCAAAAACCTCGCTTAACGCCGGAGAATACCCACCGGGGAAAATGTATTTGTTAACCCACGGGTTTGTTGTGCCCGGCCCATCACTCCGGCCAATAGAATGCACAAGTGCCACACCATCATCCACCAGTGCGTTTTTGATGACATCAAAAAACTGCCGGTAATGCCCTACACCGACATGCTCGAACATGCCAACTGAGACAATGCGGTCAAACCGTCGATGTAGGTTGCGGTAATCCAGCAACTCAAACCGCACACGTCCTTCCAGCCTTTCATCCTTGGCGCGCTGGCGAGCAAAAGCCAACTGCTCCTGAGAAAGAGTAATGCCGGTAACAATAGCGCCGTAATCCTTGGCCAGTGTAAGGGCCATACCCCCCCAACCGCACCCAATATCCAGCACTTCCAAATCCGGCCGATCTAACAGCAGCTTGGCGGCAATATGGTGTTTTTTGGCGGCCTGTGCCTCATCCAGCGTTTCTGTGCCATGCCGGAAATAAGCGCAGGAATATTGCCAATCTTTATCTAAAAACAAAGAATACAGGCGGTTATCCAAATCATAATGATGCGCCACATTCTGCTGTGCACGCTTGATTGGGTTAAACTGTATCCACCCCCGGCGCACATACCGCAGAGCCGATGCCAGACGTTCCGCCACATGGCCACCCGGGCGCATGGCGTTAAGCATGAGCACATCCAGCAGATTGTAAAGCGTGCACTCCAACGGATCGAGGTGAGACTCCATATAAGCTTCACCAAAACCCAGCCCCGGGTTTATCACCATAGCCCGCACGGCAGCCTGATTATGCAGTACTACGCCAGCTGAAGGGCCGGGATTGCGGCCTTTATAAAGGCTTGTGCTTCCATCTGGCCAGCGCACCTGCAACTGACCATCTGCGATAAAGTGTTGCAGAATGCGATCAAGAACTTGCTTCATCCCGCGTCTCCTTCAGAAAATTAATTGCAGCATACGCGCAAAAAAAAAGCCCGGAAAAGAATTTTCCGGGCTTCTTCCGCATGAAAATGCAAACAGCAATTAAGCGTTAGCTTCTGCCGGTGCAGCTTCTGCTTCAGCAATTTCTGCTGGGTCGGTAATGAGTTCGCCTTCAACAACGGCATCATCACCAGCAATTTCAGCTTCTTCTTCAAGAGAAGCAGCTTCACCACGTGCCTGACGTTCTGCTTCTTCTTCAGAACGTGCCACGTTGATGATGACCGGCACAACCACTTCCGGGTGCAGCGCAATTTTCACTTCATACAGCCCCAAAGACTTAATGGGGTGCGCAAGGAAAACCTGCTGACGGGAAATGGTAAAGCCTGCTTCCGTAACAGCCTGCGCAACATCGCGCGTGCTGACGGAACCATACAGGCTGCCGCTATCACCGGCCTGACGGATCAGGATGACAGCCAGACCTTCCATCCGTTCGGACAGACGTTCAGCTTCTTCACGACGCTTGATGTTCTGTGCTTCCAACTGAGCGCGTTCACGCTCAAAACGGGCACGGTTATCATCGTTTGCACGAATAGCCTTGCCCTGTGGCAGCAGATAGTTACGGGCAAAACCCGGACGTACCTTCACCACATCGCCCATCTGACCCAGATGTTCGACGCGCTGAAGCAGGATTACTTCTGTAGCAGCCATTGATCGCTCCCTCAGCTTACAACGTAGGGAAGCAGAGCCAGGAAGCGGGCACGCTTGATAGCCTGTGCCAGTTCACGCTGCTTCTTTGCGGAAACCGCCGTGATGCGGCTCGGCACGATCTTGCCACGTTCGGACAGGAAGCGGCTGAGCAGACGCACGTCTTTATAATCGATCTTCGGCGCGTTGGGGCCGGAGAACGGGCAAGACTTGCGACGACGGTAGAACGGACGACGCGCACCCACAGCCGGGCGACGGGCGGCGGGGTTTACTTCCATTGTATCAGACATTCTGGATTACTCCGCTGCTGCGTTGTCAGCTGGCTGTTCGGCGTTGCTGCGGTCTTCACCACCGCTGCGACGGCCACGGCCACTTTCAAAACGACCACCGGCCTGCTTGGGGCCACGGAAGCCGCCACGGTCACCACGGTCATCGCCCTTGCGGGACAGAACCGGAGACGGAGCTTCGTCGATTTCTTCAACGCGCAGTGTCAGCAGACGCAGAACGTCTTCGTTCAGAGCGAGCTGGCGTTCAATTTCTTTCACCAGTTCAGAACGTGCTTCCAGACCCAGAAGAGCGTAGTGGCCCTTGCGGTTCTTTTTGATACGATAGGCAAGGCTACGCAGGCCCCAGTACTCGCGCTTGCGCACGGCACCGCCATCGGCTTCAATCTGGGCGGCAATACCATCAAGAATGGCATCCACCTGCTGCTGGGAAATATCATTCCGCGCAATCAGCACGGTTTCATAAAGTGGCATGTTGACTCCCTTCGGATACAATCAACCCACCCGTGCCGAACCCTTCCGGCCTACGGTGCTACAGAGTTTTAAAATCTGAAGCTGCGGGTATAGCCGGGCCAATGCCATGAACCCGGCAGGGAAAGAGCAGTCTCAATCATATTTACGCGGCAAAAGCAAGAGAGATTCACACGCGCAGATGCTGTGGAACGGGAATGCCAAGCCGATCTGGCACATCCCATACCTCTTCTACACGCCGCATAACCTTGAAGCCTGCCTGCTGATACAAAGCCAATGCGCGTGGATGATCTGCCGTGCAGGTGTTTACGCGCACAGAATGCGGCCCGCCACGCCACGCCAAACGCAGCACGTTATCCAGAAAAGCGCGCCCGACCCCTTGGCCAATCGCCTCGTGAAACAACCCGAAATAAGAAAGGTTTACAGATTGCGGATCTGCCAGATCCAGCTCAAAAAAACCACGGATCTGCTGTTCTTGCCGTAGAAGGCCAATGTTTACGGGTGCAGTTTCTAAAAAACGGGCCAGAGTGGCATCTGATGCCGCCTGCCGCATCCACCAACAATATTCCCGCCCCACCCGATCCTGCAAAAGCCGATACCCAGCCACATCGGGCTGAATACGCTCCTGCACGTGCCATCCTTCAGGCAAAGCCAAAGGTGTGTGTTGCGGCGGAGAAAACATGCGCATGAAGGTAACAACCACCTTCATGCGCGTTGTGGATTCGGCGTTAAAGTTTAGATCAGTTATCATCCAAGAAGGAACGCAGCTTACGGCTACGGCTTGGATGTTTAAGCTTACGCAGGGCCTTGGCTTCAATCTGGCGGATACGTTCACGCGTCACGTTAAACTGCTGGCCAACTTCTTCCAGCGTGTGATCGGTGTTCATACCGATACCAAAGCGCATACGCAGCACGCGTTCTTCACGCGGGGTGAGAGAGGCCAGAACGCGGGTTGTGGCCTCACGCAGGTTGGTCTGGATAGCGGCATCCAGCGGAATAATAGCCGTTTTATCCTCGATAAAATCACCAAGATGGCTATCTTCCTCATCCCCAATCGGGGTTTCGAGGGAGATGGGCTCCTTGGCAATTTTTAGCACCTTGCGCACTTTTTCCAGCGGCATACCCAGCTTTTCAGCCAGTTCTTCCGGAGCAGGTTCACGCCCGATTTCATGCAGCATCTGGCGGGATGTGCGCACCAGTTTGTTGATCGTTTCGATCATATGCACAGGAATACGGATGGTACGCGCCTGATCCGCAATGGAGCGCGTAATAGCCTGCCTGATCCACCACGTTGCATAAGTGGAGAACTTGTAGCCACGGCGGTACTCAAACTTATCCACCGCCTTCATCAAGCCGATATTGCCTTCCTGAATCAGATCAAGGAACTGAAGGCCGCGGTTGGTGTATTTTTTGGCAATGGAAATAACCAGCCGCAGGTTAGCTTCGATCATTTCCTTTTTAGCGCGGGCAGAATCACGCTCACCACGTGCAACCGTTGCATACACACGGCGGAATTCACCAATCGGCAAACCCGTTTCCTGCGCCAGTTGCGCAACCTGATCACGCAGGTCAACCACTGTGTTGGCGTGCTTGGCCACAAAGTTTTTCCATGAACGGCCAGACAGGGCGGAAACCATGTCCATCCAGCCCGGATCAAGCTCACGCCCACGGTATTTCAGCAAGAAATCTTCACGCGAGACACGGCAGCTTTCTGCCAGACGCAGCATGCGCCCTTCCAGCATGTTTAGCTTCTGGAACATCTGTTTAAGCTGGGCAACCAGATCTTCAATCCGGTTATTGTGCAGGTGTACCTGCTCTACCTTGCCCACCAGTTTTTCACGCAGGGCAACGTAGTTTTCTTCAAAATTCCCATCAACATCTTCACCAGATGTCAGGGCTTCAATCCGCTGCACCTGCAACTTACGCAGAGCTGCATAAAGCGGTTCGATCTCATCAAAATGCGCCAGAATCTCCGGCTTAAGCTTTTCTTCCAGCGCAGAAAGGGAAAGGCCGCTGCCTTCGCTTTCAATATCACCCTCGCCCTCGGTTTCTGGCTCTTCTGCCTCTTCCGAGTCCGAATCGGATTCGGCTTCATTAAACGTGCCGTCTCCGCCTTCTTCTAGCGGGTTGCCCCCGCTTTGCATGGCTTCCAGATCCACAATGTCACGCAGCAGCATTTCATTGTTACGGATCATCTCATGCCAGGAGATGATGGCGCGGAATGTCAGCGGGCTTTCACACAAGCCGCCAATCATTTCATCGCGGCCAGCCTCAATCCGCTTGGCAATAGCAATTTCGCCCTCGCGGGAGAGCAGTTCCACCGTGCCCATTTCGCGCAGATACATCCGCACCGGGTCATCCGTGCGGCCTACGCTTTCAGCATTTACATTGCCGGTTGGGCTTTCGGCTTCAGCTTCGGTCTCAGCCTCTTCCTCCGCATCTGCATCTTCGCTTTCAGCGGCGGCTTTTTTGGGTTCAGCTTCTTCGTTGTCGTTATCTTCGTTTTCGACAACCTGAATACCCATTTCAGACAGCACAGCCATAATGTCTTCAATCTGTTCAGAAGACATCTTGTCCTGCGGGAGAACGGCATTCAGCTCATCAAACGTAATGCACCCGCGCTCACGCCCTTTGGCAATCAGTTTTTTGACTGCAGAAGACCGCGTATCAAGCAGGGTGGTATCCCCATCCTGTTCCTGCGCTGCGTTGGTTGATGCCGTTTTTGTCGCCATGCCAGACCTGCTCCTCCCCGCCCGCATCCGAACAGAATGCAGAACGACCAGTTTACTATGTACTGCTCTCTTTTCAGGGCGGGCAGGACGTGGGATATCCTGCGCGTGAAGTCAAGGGGAACACGCCCTGAACACATTTGTTGTCTTATAGCTCGGTGTCGTCCACACCGCCGCGTTTCAGGCGCTCCATTGCCTCTAGCCGCGCCTGTAACCGTTGCCATTCAGCGGAATCTCCGCCTTTTTCAACAAAACGCGCAATCTCACGATTTACTTCCTGAATAAATTGCGGCCCGTAGAGCAAACCATAAAAATGCCACCACTGTGTTCTTGATGCAACAGTGTGTGCCGGGTCTTCTGCATCACTTTCCGACATCGCAGAGTAGCTTTCACGCACAACAGCGCGAATGGTTTCCTCCGCCCCTTGTGCCTGCAACCATGCATATAATGCCGCAGCATTATCTGGCAACTCACCCTCGGCAGAAAGATCAAGCAAAAGGGCGCGCACCTCGGCAAATTCTTCTGGCAAATCAAGCCGACATAACGCCTCTTCCACCTCCGGCACCAGAACAGGATGCAACAGCAGCAACTCCAGCATCAGGCGTTGGCGTTCGCGCGTTTGATCCATATTTACTGGCACAGCACCGGGCACAGAGGCCGGCGCGTTGGCTTTACGGCTCTGCGGCCCGTTCCATTTGCCGCCACCGCGCCGGAATGTCGTAAAAAACCGATCCAGCAACGTGGAGCGATATTCAGACGCCAGCGTTTTATCTGGGATAAGGCCTGCAACTTCCGTCAGCCTACGCCGCAAGGCTGCACGTTCTTCTGGCCCCGGATTATTGGCGCCCGCGCTGAGCAAATCAAACAGCACTTCGGATAAAGGCTGCGCTGCGGCAAACATTTCCGCTACAGCCTGCCGCCCTCGTGTGCGCACCAAGCTGTCTGGGTCTTCTCCATCAGGCAGCAAACAGATACGCAGGGAATAATCCTGCTTGAGCAACGGCAGACCCGTTTCCGCTGCTTTAACCGCTGCCCTACGCCCTGCTGCGTCACCATCAAAACACAGAATGGGCGCACGATCGACCTGCCACAACGCTTCTAACTGCTCAGGCGTGAGCGCCGTGCCCAGTGGGGCAACTGCCCCTGTAAAACCGGCCTGATGCAGGGCAATAACATCCATATACCCTTCCACCACCACCAGATCCGGCGCCAACACACCTTTGGGGCGTGGTGCACGCACAGCAGCGCGGGCACGATCCAACCCAAACAAAAGCCGCCGTTTGGAAAAAACTGGAGTTTCCGGGCCATTGAGGTATTTCGGCTGCCCATCCCCCAGAATGCGCCCACCAAAGGAAACCAGACGCCCTTTGCGATCCCGGATGGGGAAAGTGACACGCCCCCAGAACAACTCACCCTTGGGGTGGCCTTGCTCATCCACCCGCATCAGGCCTGCTTCGGCCATCATGTCGGGTGTAATGCCTTTGGGCGCGAGGGCAGAAACCAGATCTCCCCGCTTCTCACTTGCCCAGCCTAAACCGAACGTTTCCAGCGTTTCCCGCGTGAGGCCACGCCCCAGCAGATAATCCAGTCCAGCGCGCCCTTCTGGCTTGTATAAGGCGCGAGACCAGATTTCCTGCGTCGCCGCCAGCACATCTTCCAGCGAGCGCACATGCGCCACTTCTTCCTGCGTGCGGCGCGTATCCTTTGGCACTTCCATGCCTGCGCTGGAGGCTAACTCCTCTACAGCTTCGGGGAAGTTTTTGCCTTCCATCTGCATGACAAAGGAGATGACATCTCCATGCACACCGCAGCCAAAGCAGTGGAAGTGATCATCATACACATAAAAGGAGGGCGTTTTTTCACCATGGAAAGGGCAACACCCTTTCCAGTTCCGCCCGGAGCGGGCCAGTTTGACCCTGCGCCCGACAACGGACGCAATGGGCGTGCGGGCCCGCAATTCATCCAGAAAAGCTGAATCAATCGCCATTGACTGTCCGTTTCATCAAGCAGCCCGATTAGGCGGCATAAAACCACCTCAGATCGGGCTGATACTTATTTCAGCAAATATGATGTTTAAAAAACGCTTAGCCCAGACGCGCTTTTACAGCAGCACTGGCCTTGCCCATATCCAGCGCCACGCCAAACTTGTTTTTCAGTTCAGCCATCACCTTGCCCATGTCCTTCAGGCTTTCTGCCTTTACGGTGGCAACAGCTTCATCCACAGCAGCTTTCAAGGAGGCTTCATCCATTTCTGGCGGCAGATAGCCACGGATCACTTCGATTTCTGCTTCTTCCTTTTCCGCCAACTCGGGGCGGCCGCCCTCTCTGTACATGCCAGCAGATTCCGTGCGGGACTTTACCATCCCACGCAGGGCCGCAATGGCTTCATTTTCATTCAACCCTTCCTGCCCTTTGGCGCGGCCTGCAATTTCCACGTCTTTCAGCTTAGCCGTAATCATCCGAATTGTGGCCACGCGGGTGCTTTCGCCTGCTTTCATGGCTGTTTTCAGGTCTGCCATCAGGCGTTCACGTAATGTCATTTCCATATGCTCCGCTCTTTCTGTGCTGCAATCGGGCGCACCATATCATCCAGATTCACAAAAAAACATCATACGGAAAATAAAGAACCTCTCCGCCCCTGCGCGGCACGCATGCAACACCACGGGAAAAAACTTCCCACCCACTTACAACACAGCATCTTGCAGGTGGGAAATTTCTTCCCACCTTGGAAATCGAGTGCTAGAAGACGGCTTCGGGAGGCACAAGCACGCACATGCCCTTGTCCATAGATACCATTATCGCCCGGATTGGCGGCCCAGACGCCACAGCCAAGCTAACAGGCGTTGGCACGGAAGCCATCCGCAAATGGCGGCAGGCGCAGGCCATTCCGCCCCGCCACTGGCCCGTTATTGCGCAGGCCACAGGCCTTTCCCTGGAAGACCTCCAACCCATTCCGACAGACCGACCCTCCCCCCATGCGGGAGACAGCAAGACAGGATCATCCATGCCCGACGCCCGCCCCGATGGCGCCACCGCCGCGCTTGTTCTCGCAGATGGAACCGTATTGTGGGGGAAAGGCTTTGGCGCTTTCACCTCCAAACCCTCCATTGGCGAAATTTGCTTTTCAACCGGTATGACCGGGTATCAGGAAACACTTACTGATCCATCTTTTGCCGGGCAGATTATTACCTTCACCTTCCCCCATATCGGCAATGTGGGCGCGAATGCAGAAGATGATGAAGCTACAAAAGTGTTTGCCCGCGGCCTTGTGGTGAAGGAAGACCCCACAGCACCAGCCAACTGGCGCGCAACGGAAAGCTTTGATGCGTGGCTGAAGGAACGCGGTGTGTCCGGTATTGCCGGTGTGGATACCCGTTCCCTCACCTTAAAAATTCGAGACAAGGGCGCCCAAACGGCTGCGCTGGTTTTCCCGCAGGATGGCAAGTTTGATCTGGATGCCATTTTGGCAGAAGCCAAAGCATGGCCGGGCCTTGAAGGCATGGATCTTGCCAAGGAAGTAACATGCGCCGCCCCTTACGCATGGACAAAAAGCGTGTGGGAATGGCCCAATGGCAGCAAGGAAGCCCCCACAAACCGGCGCAAGGTTGTTGCTGTAGATTACGGCGCAAAACGCAACATCTTGCGCTGCCTTGTTGCTGCCGGGTGTGACGTAACCGTTGTGCCTGCCACCACCACGGGTGAAGAAATTCTGGCCCTTAAGCCAGAAGGCGTGTTTCTCTCCAATGGCCCCGGTGATCCGGCAGCTACGGCCACATATGCTGTGCCCGCTATTAAAGCTGTGCTGGATGCTGGCGTACCGTTGTTTGGCATCTGCCTTGGGCATCAGCTTCTGGCCCGTGCGCTGGGCGCCAAAACCTACAAAATGGAACGCGGCCACCGCGGAGCTAACCAGCCGGTGCAGGATCTGGCCACCAAGCGCGTGGAAATTACCAGCCAGAACCACGGCTTTGCTGTGGATGCTGATACCCTGCCCGCCGATGCGCACGTCACACATATCAGCTTGTTTGATGAATCAAACGAAGGCTTGGCATCAGACAAGTATCCGGCGTTTTCCGTCCAGTATCATCCCGAAGCCAGCCCCGGCCCGTCTGACAGCTTCTATCTGTTCAAACGCTTTGTCACCCTGATCGACCTTAACAGCGCCAAGAAATAACGGGAACGAACGTATCATGCCCAAACGGACAGACATCCGCTCCATCCTCATCATCGGCGCTGGCCCTATTGTTATCGGGCAGGCGTGCGAGTTCGATTACTCTGGCGCACAGGCCTGTAAGGCCCTGCGGGAAGAAGGCTACCGGGTTATTCTGGTAAACTCCAACCCGGCCACCATCATGACAGACCCCGGCCTTGCGGACGCCACTTATGTGGAACCCATTACGCCGGAAGTGGTGGAACGCATTATTCTTAAGGAAAAGCCAGATGCCGTGCTGCCCACAATGGGCGGCCAGACAGCGCTGAACACCGCTATGGCGCTGCATGCATCAGGCTTTTTGACCAAGCATAATGTGGAACTGATTGGTGCAGACGCCGAGGTGATTGACCGGGCAGAAGACCGCCAGAAGTTCCGTGAAACCATGGATGCCATTGGCATTGAAAGCCCCCGTAGCTTTATTGCCCACACGCTGGCAGAAGCGCACGATGCGCTTAAGCAGATTGGCTTTCCATCCATTATCCGCCCCTCCTTCACTATGGGCGGTTCCGGCGGTGGCATTGCCTATAACCGTGAAGAATTCGACCAGATCGTGCTTTCCGGGCTGGATGCCTCCCCCACTACGGAAGTGCTGGTGGAAGAATCTGTTCTGGGCTGGAAAGAATATGAAATGGAAGTTGTGCGCGATAAGGCGGACAACTGCATTATCATCTGCTCCATTGAAAACATTGATCCAATGGGTGTGCATACGGGTGATTCCATCACCGTTGCCCCCGCATTAACGCTGACAGACAAAGAATATCAGCGCATGCGTGATGCCTCCATTGCCTGCCTGCGGGCCATTGGCGTGGAAACCGGTGGGTCCAACGTGCAGTTTGGGATCAACCCCAAAGATGGCCGCATGGTGGTTATTGAAATGAACCCCCGCGTGTCCCGCTCTTCTGCGCTAGCCTCTAAGGCAACGGGCTTCCCCATTGCCAAAGTGGCTGCCAAACTGGCCGTTGGTTATACGCTGGATGAGCTGAAAAACGACATCACGCGCACCACTCCGGCTTCCTTCGAACCCACCATTGACTACGTGGTGGTGAAGATCCCGCGCTTTACGTTTGAAAAATTCCCCGGCGCACCGGCTCTGTTGTCCACCTCCATGAAATCCGTTGGGGAAGCCATGGCCATTGGCCGCTCCTTCCCCGAAGCGCTGCAAAAGGGCCTGCGCTCTATGGAAACCGGCCTGCATGGGCTGGACCCTGTAGAACAGCCCGGCGATGGTGGAGAAGATGCCTTTCGTGCTGCTCTTTCCCAGCCCAAGCCGGAACGTATCCTTATGGCCGCGCAGGCGCTGCGGGCTGGTCTTTCGGTGGAAGACATTCACGAAGCCTGCAAGTTTGAGCCTTGGTTCCTGCGTGAAATGGAAAAAATCATTCACGCAGAACGGGAAGTGGAAAACCACGGCCTGCCCAAGGATGCCCAAAGCCTGCGCCGCCTGAAAGCCCTTGGCTTTTCAGATGTACAGCTTTCTCGCCTGTCCGGCACGCAGCCTGAAGAAGTGGCCAAATTGCGGGCAGAAGCTGGTGTAACACCGGTTTACAAGCGTATTGATACCTGCGCGGGTGAGTTCGCATCCTCCACCCCGTATATGTATTCCACCTACGAAGGGCAGTTTGCCCCGCCAACCTGTGAATCCAACCCAACAGACCGGGAAAAGATTGTTATTCTGGGTGGTGGCCCCAACCGTATCGGGCAGGGTATTGAGTTCGATTACTGCTGCGTTCATGCTGCTTACGCCCTGCGTGAAGCCGGTTATGAAACCATCATGGTCAACTGCAACCCGGAAACGGTTTCTACCGACTATGACACTTCCGACCGTTTGTATTTTGAACCGCTCACGGCTGAGGATGTTATTTCCCTTATCCGTTGCGAACAGCAAAAAGGCACGGTTAAGGGCTGCATTGTGCAGTATGGCGGGCAAACACCTCTTAAACTTTCCCGCGCTCTGGAAGCCGCAGGCATTCCGCTGCTAGGCACCCCGGCTGATGCCATTGACCGGGCAGAAGACCGTGAACGCTTCCAGACCATGTTGCACAAGCTTGGCCTGCGTCAGCCAGAAAACGGCATTGCCCGTACGCCGGAAGAAGCCGAAGCCGTGGCCGAAAAGGTTGGCTATCCGGTTGTGGTGCGCCCTTCCTACGTGCTGGGTGGCCGCGCCATGGAAATTGTGTACGACCGTAACGGCCTACAGCGCTACATGCGCGATGTGCTGACAATGGCCGGGCACGATATTTCCTCCGGCCCGATCCTGCTTGATCGTTACCTGAACGAAGCCATTGAAGCTGATGTGGACTGCATTGCAGACGGCACTGATGTATATGTGGCTGGCGTGATGGAACACATTGAAGAAGCAGGCATCCACTCTGGTGATAGCGCCTGCGCTCTGCCGCCCTATACCCTCTCCCCCGCTATTGTAACTGAGCTAAAAGCCCAGACAGAAGCCATGGCGCGGGAACTGGGCATTGTGGGCCTGATGAACGTGCAGTACGCCATCAAGGATCAGGAAATCTTTGTTCTTGAAGTAAACCCACGCGCATCCCGCACCGTGCCGTTTGTAGCCAAGGCCACAGGCGTGCCGGTAGCTAAAATTGGTGCACGCGTTATGGCTGGCGCCAAGCTTTCGGGCTTTAATCTGGATGATCGGGCCGTGGTGCCGCATGTTGCGGTAAAGGAAGCCGTATTCCCCTTCAACCGCTTTGCGGAAGTAGACACCATTCTGGGGCCAGAAATGCGCTCCACGGGTGAAGTCATGGGGCTGGATACATCCTTCGAGCGCGCTTTTGCCAAATCCCAGCTTGGGGCAGGTGTTAAGCTGCCAACCTCCGGCACGGTGTTTCTTTCCGTGCGTGAAAGTGACAAGCCCCAACTGCCGCCGCTAGGCCGCCTGCTGGCTTCCATGGGTTTCCGTATTATGGCCACCCGCGGCACAGCCAAAAAGCTGCGCGATTCCGGCATTGAAGTAAACCTTGTAAACAAGGTGCTGGAAGGACGCCCACATTGTGTGGATGCCATTCGCTCTGGTGAGGTGCAGATGGTTATCAACACGGCGCAGGGTGCGCAGTCTGTAGCGGACAGTTTTGATATCCGCCGCTCTGCCCTTGTGCTGGGTATTCCGCACTACACCACCATGGCTGGCGCGCGGGCTGCAATTCATGCAATTGCGGCAATGCGTGAAGGACCGCTTGATGTTGCGCCACTTCAGTCATACTTTAGTGGAACATTCTAAGCTAAAGGTGCAGGCATAACCTGCCTGCACCCCCTTAGCCATGTTCGGGTGGCAGCCTGCTTTTGCGGGTTATGCCTTGCCCGTGTAACTGTTTAACTTTTGCGCCGGAACCCGCTGGTTCCGGCTGCTTTTTTAAGTCTGGGGATGCGTCTTGCAGAAAACTCCAATGACGGGCAAGGGCCTGCTGCAGCTAGAAGATGAGCTGCGCAAGCTGAAAGCAGAAGAACGTCCGGCAGTTATCCGCGCCATTGCGGAAGCCCGTAGCCACGGCGATCTTTCTGAAAATGCGGAATATCACGCAGCACGAGAACGACAGTCCTTTATTGAAGGCCGTATTCTGGAGCTGGAAGAACTTATTTCCACCGCAGAAGTTATTGAGCCCACCTCTCTTTCCGGCAAGCAGGTCAAGTTCGGGGCGACTGTGTGCCTTGTGGACGAAGATACGGACAAGGAAATTACATACCAGATTGTTGGCCTGCACGAAGCAGATATCAAACAGCACCGCATTTCCATTTCCTCCCCACTTGCCAAGGCACTGATTGGCAAGGAAGAAGGCGATACCGTTTCTGTGCCCGCACCGGGTGGAGATCGGACTTACGAAATCCTTTCCGTCAAATTCATCTAATATGATCACGTTTCAGGATGTCACAGTCGCGGCAGATCGTATCCGCGGCAATGTGATCCGTACGCCCACCATTGCTTCCCACGCGCTTTCCAAGGCAACTGGGGCTGATATTACCCTTAAGCTTGAAAATCTTCAGGCTGTTGGGTCGTTCAAGGAACGTGGTGCCGCCAACAAGCTGGCACTGCTTTCCCCCGAAGAACGCAGCCGTGGTGTCATTGCCGTATCTGCTGGCAACCATGCGCAGGGCGTGGCGCGCCATGCCAGCCTGCTGGGTATTGATGCCGTTATTGTCATGCCCAAGTTTACACCGGCAGGCAAAGTGGTGCGCACCCGCAATTGGGGGGCGCGTGTTATTCTGGAAGGCGAAAGCTTTGCAGAAGCCCTGATGTTTGCAGAAGACCTGCAAGCGCGTGAAGGCCGCACCTTTATCCATCCGTATGATGATCCCGCAGTTATGGCGGGCCAAGGCACCT
This sequence comes from Acetobacter sp. DmW_136, assembly GCF_008690365.1. Taxonomy (NCBI): domain Bacteria; kingdom Pseudomonadati; phylum Pseudomonadota; class Alphaproteobacteria; order Acetobacterales; family Acetobacteraceae; genus Acetobacter; species Acetobacter sp. DmW_136. The sequence goes on along the minus strand of NZ_VHON01000013.1, from coordinate 133,722 downwards.
GTGCGCTGGAGCTTTTTCAGGACGCAGGGCCGCTGGATACGCTGGTAGTGCCAATTGGTGGTGGTGGCTTGCTTTCTGGCTGTGCCGTGGCAGCCCGCGCCATGCGCCCGGATATTAAGCTGATTGGCGTGCAGGTGGAAAAGTATGATTCTCTGTGTGCTTTCCCCGGCCCGGCCACACGCCCTAATGGTGGTGCCACCATTGCAGAAGGCATTGCCGTTCTGCAAATTGGCCGCCAAACGGATGAGGTCATCCGCAAGCTGGTTGATCAGGTTCTGGTTGTTTCTGAATCTGCTATTGAAAACGCCATTACCCTGCTGGCTGAGGGCGCCAAACAGGTAAGTGAAGGCGCAGGTGCTGCTGGGCTTGCCGCCCTGCTGACTTACCCGGATATGTTCCGCGGTAAAAAAGTTGCCCTACCTATTTCTGGCGGAAACATTGATAGCCGTATTCTGGCCAACACGCTGCTGCGCGCCATGCTGCGTGATGGCCGCATTTTGCGCCTGATTATGGAAATTCCAGACCGCCCGGGCGTTCTGGCCGATATTTCCAAAAGCATTGGGGAGGCTGGCGGCAATATTATCGAAGTTTCGCACCAGCGCCTGTTTGCTGCCCCTTCCGTGCAGGCTGCTCAGTTGGAAGTAATGATAGAAGCGCGAGACCCGGAACACGCAGCCCTTATCACGCAGGAACTGGGTAAATCTTACATTGTGCGCCGCGCCTGAAAACTTTTAGGCGTTAAGGCTTTTACAAGGGCAGCTTCTGTATGGGGGCTGCCCTTTGTGTTTGGGCATGCGCACACCTGCTGCACTTGCCCTCTTTGTCTTCATGCAATTTGGTGGCATTATTCACGCATAAACAAAAACATAAAAAGGTTTAAACCTATGACCTCGACATCCCAGCCACAAAAGAGACCAGTTATGCTTGTCATCCTTGATGGGTTTGGATGGCGAGAGGATCAATCAGACAACGCGGTACAGATTGCCCGCACCCCCAATTTTGACAAGCTGTGGCAGAACAACCCGCACAACTTTGTGCGCACCAGTGGCGAAGATGTGGGCTTGCCTGAAGGGCAAATGGGCAACTCCGAAGTTGGTCATTTAAATATTGGGGCTGGCCGTGTGGTCATGCAGGAACTGCCGCGCATTTTCACCGCCATTCGGGATGGTAGCCTTGCCCGCAACCCGGTGATAGAAAACTTTATTGCCACGCTAAAAAAAACCGGTGGCACCTGCCACCTGATGGGCCTTGTTTCTCCCGGTGGCGTACATTCTCATCAGGATCATGCCGCAGCTCTTGCACACATTGTTGCGCAAGCCGGCGTGCCGGTGGCGTTCCACCTGTTTACCGATGGGCGCGATACCGCCCCGCGCTCTGCGCTGGAGTTTTTGAAAAAACTACGGGCTGATCTGCCTTCTTCCACAACGCTCGCCACCATTTCTGGTCGCTACTACGCCATGGATCGCGACAAACGGTGGGACCGGGTAGAAAAAGCCTACAACGCTATTGTAAGCGCAGAAGGCCCAACGGCTGCAACACCAGAAGAGACGGTGAACAACGCCTATCAGGCCGATATTTCAGATGAATTTATTGTCCCCACCGTGCTGGAAGGCTACACCGGCATGAAGGATGGAGATGGCATTCTCTCCTTCAACTTCCGTGCAGACCGTATCCGCCAACTGATGGATGCCTTGCTGGAGCCTGATTTCAACGGCTTTGCACGAGGCAAGGTTGTGCAGTTTGCTGCCGCTGTGGCCATGACACATTACAGCGATACGCTTTCCAAACGCATGTCCATTCTGTTCCCGCCAGAGGAACTGACAAACCTGTTGGGCGAGGTTGTCTCCCGCGCTGGCCTTAAACAGATGCGCATGGCGGAAACGGAAAAATATCCGCATGTCACCTACTTCATGAACGGTGGACGCGAAACACTGTTTGAAGGGGAAGATCGTATTCTGGTGCCATCCCCCAAAGTAGCCACCTATGATCTTCAACCCGAAATGTCCGCCCCGGAATTAACAGACAAAGCCGTAGCCGCCATTAAAAGTGGTGAATATGATTTGCTTGTTCTCAACTTTGCCAACCCGGACATGGTCGGCCACACGGGCAAGCTAGATGCTGCCGTAAAAGCGGTAGAAGCCGTAGATACCGGCTTGGGCCGTATTGCACAGGCTATAGCAGAACAACATGGTGCGCTGCTGGTAACGGCAGATCATGGTAACTGCGAAACCATGAAAGACCCCAAAACCGGTGGCCCGCATACATCACACACACTTAACCTTGTGCCCTTTATTGCCTATGGCTCGGGCGCATCTGCCCTGCGTGATGGTGGCAGGCTGGCAGATATTGCGCCCACGCTACTGGCTCTCCTCAACTTACCCAAACCTGCGGAAATGACAGGCTCTTCCCTGCTTGAACGCTGAATGAAACGTATCCGGCCTTTTTCTTCTTCTATCTGCCCGTCTTTCCATTGGGGGAAACTGGCCGGATATACAGCGGTTCTGGTTGCAGCGCCTGCTTTGCTGGTGGGCTATCCGGCAATGCCTTTGCAGGCTGCAACCACACATCATAAAAAAATAGCAACAGCACATCATTCCACGCAAACTGCGGCCAAAACCTCTGTGCGGGAAAGCAAGCCCCGCAGCACACATACGCGCAAAAGCAAAAAGGCCGCAGAACCTTCCGTGATGTCGGATCGTTCTGTGCGAGAAGCTCAGGCTGCCGTCAACGCAGCCCATGCGCAGCACGAGGCCATGGAGCAGGAAAAAGCCCGGCAAGCCGCTGCTGTTGCACAATCCCGTAGCCAGAATGAGGCTGCGCAGGCTGCCGCGGCAGAAGCCAAAAACCGCGCACTTGCGCTTTCTGCTGCAACAGTGAGCGCCACATCGCAACTTCAAAGCACAGAACAGCAGCTTTCTGATCTGCAAGATCAGATCTCGGATGTAAAAAAAGAGCAGGCTTCGCTTCAAGCCGCCTTAGTGCAAGATGCCCACGCGCTTGCCCCTATCCTTCCCTTGGCAGAACGTCTTTCTCTTTATCCGTCTGATACCTTACTGGCTGCGCCCATGCCGCAGGGTGATGCCATTACCGGCTTTTTGGTTTTGCGCGGGCTTTCCCGCCAAATGGAGCAGGAAGCCAAAGGCATGCGCGCCCGTCAAACCCGGCTGACGGCACTCAACACCACGCTAACAAACAAGCTGGCTGAACTGAACCAGCTTGAACAAGCCCAAAGCCACCAGCGCGATACCGTGCGCCAACAGGCCGCCCTTGCGCGAGAAGCCCAGAAGCAGGCGTCTGCCACTGCCATAAACACCAACCATCAACTGCAAACTGCAACACAGCGGGCTGCCAGTTTGCAGGATGCCGTTTCTAAACTGGATGCCCTACAGGCACAGGCCGAATCTGCCCTGCAAAAAGAAATAGCTGCCGCAGAACGCGCGCATGAGGCCGCGCGGGCTGAAGCTGCACGCCGTAAAATGGCCGCTATGGTAAAAACACAAGGGCCGGGGCTTACAGAGCATCCTTCTGCTGGATCTGGCCTGCGGCCCGTTGCAGGCACACTTATTTCTACCTGGGGCTCTGCTACCGAATCTGGCCCGGCCACAGGCATGACATACCGCACGTCCCCCGGTGCCAGTGTGCGCGCCCCCTGTGCTGGCACAGTAGATTTTGCAGCCCCTTTCCGCACTTATGGACAAATGCTTATTCTGAATTGCGGCCGCCATTACCGCTTTATCATGGCGGGCCTAAGCGGACTGGCCGTAGATATGGGCCAGAGTTTGACAAAGGGCGCACCTATAGGACAGATGAGCAGTTCCGGAGGCTCTGGCACGCTGTTCATTCAGTTGCGCCATGGGCAGAAAACCATCAATCCCGCGCCTTTTCTGTAATGGCAGAAAACACGCTGGCTCTTTGCCAAGCAGGATCACAAAGGTTACTCTGCCCAACCAGCGCCAGAACATCTGGTTATGCGCGTAAAACCTTGGCCGCACCCCTATTGTGCTGGCTGAAAAGACAGGAAGAACACGCACGGGCCACATACAGCCCTGCGACAGGAGAGACGATCGCATGAAGTTCCGCACAGGTCTGATGTTCGGCGCCACTGCCTTAACCGGCCTTGCCCTGGCTTTTCATCCGGGCCATTTTTCTGGCTCCGCCCTTGTTGCAGCCCCTGCGCAGGCTGCCACGGCGCCAGATGCCACGCCCACCACAAACCACGCTGAAACATACCGACTGCTAACGCTGTTTGGCACGGTTATGGACATGATCCGCCAACAGTATGTGGAACCTGTTTCAGACCGTGATCTGATTACCAATGCGCTAAACGGTATGCTGAGCGGGCTAGACCCGCACAGCTCCTACATGACGCAAAAACAGTATGATGACATGATGGTACAGATGAAGGACGAATTTGGCGGCCTTGGTCTGGAACTTCAGCAGCAGGATGGGCATATCCGCGTTGTTTCCCCTATTGATGGCACACCGGGCTTTAGGGCTGGCATCAAGCCGGGTGATTACATTATTGCCGTAGATGGCCACCCGATTGACGGCACCCCGCTGGATGAAGCCGTGAAGAAAATGCGCGGCAAGGCCAACACCAAAATTACCCTGACACTGGTGCGCGAAAAAACACCTAAACCCATTGTGGTAACGCTAACGCGTGAAGTGATTCACATCGATGTTGTGAAATCTGCACTGTATGATCGGGTAGGTTACATCCGCGTAGCACAGTTTAACGAAACCACGGAAAAAGAGCTGCTGAAAGCTTATAACAGCCTCAAGCAGCAGGCTGGCGGTAAGCTGGCCGGGCTAGTGCTGGATCTGCGGAACGATCCGGGTGGCCTGCTGGATCAGGCTGTGGATGTTTCTTCCAACTTCATCCGTTCGGGTGAGATTGTTTCCACCCGCTCGCGCAACCCCAAAGACAGCCAGCGTTGGGATGCGCACGGCACCGACATTACAGATGGCCTGCCTCTGGTCGTGCTGATTAACGGTGGCTCCGCCTCGGCTTCCGAAATTGTTTCTGGCGCATTGCAGGATCATCACCGTGCGGTGCTGATTGGCACGCGCTCCTTTGGTAAGGGCTCTGTGCAGTCTATTATCCCCATTCCGGGTAATGGTGCCGTACGCCTAACCACTGCGCGTTACTATACGCCTTCTGGCCGTTCTATTCAGGCACTGGGCATCACACCGGATATTGTGGTGAAGGAAACGCGGGAAGATCCGGCCTTCAGCCTGCGCGAAGCTGATCTGGAGCATATTCTGAAAAATCAGGGCGGCAACCAGACCAAGGCACAGCCGCGCACGGATCTGCCAGCCATTGCCAAGGATATTCCAAACGAACCACCGGCAAACTGGCCGGAGTTTGAATACGATAAGCCTGCAACAGACTTCCAGCTTCAGGAAGGCCTGCGTATTGTGCGCTTTATGGCTGGCCTGCCTTCTCCAGATCCGGCTGCATCTCTGCCGCCTGCCAAGCAACCCGCTAAAACGGATAGTGCAACGCACCACTAAGGGCGCGAAAGGGAAAGGCCATGCACACTCCATCGCTCTGGCAGCAACTGCCCTCTAACGGGCGCACCTTTATTCGCTTTTGGGGCGGGTGCGCTACAGCCGCCGTGGCGCTGGCCATAGGGTTGGAGGTTATGGGGCCGCCCGGCCTTTCCATTGAGGGGCAGGATATTGATGTTTCGGCAGATTCCGCTGCCAAACAATCCTCCCCCATCCAGCGCACCACCATTCCCGGCCCGCAAGCTGATCTACTGGAAAGCAAGAATGGCCCGGGGGGCTTTCCGCTTCCCAAAATGGGTGCGCATGATCGCACACCCAAAAAGGTTTATGCCGCTCCTGCTGTGGATGTGCCGCCCGGCACCCCCATGGTGGCTTTGCTGATTGATGGCATAGATCAGACAGATGATCTGACAACAGAAGCCATAAACTCCCTGCCCGGTCCGGTTTCTCTGGGTATTTCACCCTATGCCGCCAACCCTGAAGAACTGATGAACGCAGCACGCCAACATCGGCATGAAACGCTGCTTTCTCTCCCCATTCAAGATAATGCCAGCAAGAATACAGATGCCGGGCCCAAAGCGCTTGGGCTGCTACTTTCCCCCCAACAGAACATGGATAATCTGAACTGGGCGCTTTCTCATCTGGCGGGATATGTGGGGGTTACCAATGCCTTTGCAGGGCAAAATGGCGGTAGCTTCCCGCAATCTGAAAGCTTTAAATCTTTGGTAAAAGCCATAGATCAGCGCGGCCTGCTTTATCTGGATGCTACACCGGGCACACAAACCGAAGGCGCCAGTAGCGCTGCTACCGCTGATGTTGTGGTGAACACGGATACCGATATTGTAAATATTGATATCCAGTTGTTGAAACTTCAGCAAATGGCACGGCAGAATGGGCGCGCCATTGGCATTCTGGGGCCATTACGGCCAGTGGCCATGGCCTGCCTGCGCGCATGGTTACCACACCTGAAAGATATGGGCATTGCCTTGGTGCCAGTTAGCCAGATTGTTCTACCGCCGGATATGTCCGCCTATGGCCCAGCCGCCGCAGATGGCAGCATGCATGTCAACCTCACCAACCCACGGGTGCAGCAGCAAGGCCAACCGCAACAATGAGAGATGCAAGCGCCACGTCCCTCCCGTATCGCCCCAATGTTGGGGCCATGATTTTTCATGCTGATGGGCGCATTTTTATTGCTCGGCGTACGGATATGCCCGGCGCTGGCGGCCCCTTGAATGAAGGCACATGGCAATGCCCTCAAGGTGGTATTGATACCGGAGAAGCACCAGAAAAAGCTGTGCTGCGCGAAGTGGCAGAAGAAATTGGCACAGACAAAGTGCGTATTTTGGCCGAACATCCTGAATGGATTACGTATGATCTGCCCCAGCACCTTATCGGGCGTGCATTGGGTGGCAAGTATCGGGGGCAGACCCAAAAATGGTTTGCTCTGGCTTTTGAAGGCACAGATGTCGATATCCGGCTAGATGCCCAAACCCCTGCGGAATTTGACGCATGGCAATGGATAGATCTTGCCACCCTACCCCAGCAGAATGTGGGGTTTAAAAAACCAATTTATGATCGCTTGGTGCAGGATTTCGCACAGTTTACAAAACCGCGCTCATAAAAAATAACGCGCAATAAAAAAGCTCCCTGACCGCCTATAGTCAGGGAGCTTTTTTATATTGGCTTTTTGCTGCGCTTTTTAGTGTGCGCCAGTCGTCTTGCCGCTACCTGTAATGGCAGAAAACAGGAAGCAGAACGGCACACAAAGAAACGAACCTATACCCAAGATCATGAACACTTCATTGTAAGACAACATAGCCACCTGCCGGGTGAATTCCTGAAACAGGGTGTGCTGTGCAATGGCCTGTGCCGCGCCGGGGGCGTATCCGTGGGCTGTGGCAACACCCTTGGCCTGCGCCAAATAATCATTATACGGCTGATGGTAGGGCGTCATCCACTGCACCATGTAGGACTGATGCGCCTGCCGCCGCTCTGTAAGCAGTGCCGTGGCACCAGAAATAGCCAAAGACCCCAACACGTTACGCGCCATACTGAATAATGCCGAAGCATCTGCATTCAGTTTTTCCGGAATGGTGGAATACGCAATGGTGGAAAGCGGCACAAACAGAAAAGCCAAACAGGCCGTCTGGCTCATGCGGAACAGCATGAGATGATGGAAGTCCAGCAATGGCAACAAATGGGCTGACCAAAACAGAGCAATACCCATAAGCCCAAAACCAAGCGCAATCACATTCCGCACAGGCATGAGCGTCATAAGCTTACCCACTATGGGGATCAGAAAGATAACGGCAATCCCCCCCGGAGAAAGCAGCAAACCAGAAATAGTGGCCGTGTACCCCATAACCTGCTGGGCAAACTGCGGAACAATAATAGCGGATGCATAAAGCAGCGCCCCCATTGCCCCCATAAGTGCTGTGCCCACCGCAAAGTTACGATCCTTGAACACACGCAAATCCACTGCCGGGTTTTTGGCGTGTAACAGCCACAAAACAGCGCCACCAATGCCCAAAAACGCCAGCACACCCATAATGCGGATGAAGGTGGAGCCAAACCAGTCTGCATCCTCACCACGGTCCACCATCACTTCAAGACTGGCAAACCCAATGGTAATCAGGCTGATACCAATGGCATCCACTGGGGCTTTTTGTTTGCGCGCCCATGGTGGATCTTCCACCAACGCCATAACGCCAACGGTTGTTAAAAACCCGAATGGCACGTTGATGAAGAAAATCCAGCGCCAAGAGAAATTATCGGTAATCCACCCACCCAGCGTTGGGCCAATAACCGGCCCCACAACGGCTGCAATGGCGGTAAGGCCAAACGCTGCGGCACGTTTTTCGGGCGGAAAACTATCCAAAATAATGGACTGCTGGTTGGGCTGGAGCCCTCCGCCAAAAAAGCCCTGTAACAGACGAAAAACAACCAGCTCTGCAAGGCTGGTGGCCGTACCGCACAAAAACGACGATACAGTGAACATAACAATGCAGATAAGAAAGTAGTTTTTACGGCCAAAAACCTTACCTAGCCAACCAGAAATTGTCAGCACAATCCCGTTGGCCACCAGATAGGCGGTCAATGTCCATGTAGCGTCATCATACGTGCTGGACAGGCTCCCTGCGATATGTGGCAGGGAGACGTTCACAATGGTTGTATCCAGAATTTCCATGAACGCCGCCATGGTTACAACAAAGGCGACTGTCCACGGATTATGCTTCGGCTTCCACCCGCCGGGGGCTACTTCGGCCTGTGTGCTCATTGCGCAGCCGGGGTTGCTGGTTCTGCCCCATCACGCGGCGGCGCATCAGAGTGCCCTTCTGTATCAACATGCACGGTGGGCACCACGGACATACCAAGCGCCAACGGCTGGTTGGGGTCCAACCCATCATCGATCAGGATTTTAACTGGCACGCGCTGCACAATTTTTACGTAGTTGCCAGTTGCGTTTTCTGGCGGAAAGGCACTGAACTGCGCGCCTGTGCCTTTTTGCAGTGAATCAATATGCCCATGCACCTTAAGGGATGGATAGGCATCTACCTTGATATCCACCTTCTGGCCGGGCTTCATACGGGTAATCTGGGTTTCCTTGTAGTTGGCCACTACCCATACTTCCGGCTCCACAATGGACAGTATATTCTGCCCCTGCTGCACATAGTTGCCCTGTTCCAGATTACGTTGGGAAATCCAGCCATCATGCGGGGCACGAATTTCTGTCCATTCCAGATTCAGGTTTGCCGTTTCCAGCCGGGCCTGTGCGGTTTTAACTGCGGCCTCTTCCTGAGTGATCTGGATAGCGGTGTTCTGAATATTGGGTTGCACAGGCATGGCCATCTGCACAGCACCCTGCGCGGCTATCACGCGGGCTTTGGCGGCATCCAACGCAGCACGAGCGGAATCTATATCCTGCTGCGAAGTTGCTGCACGTTCCACCACATGCTGGCGGCGGAAATCTGTTTGCGCCTTAAATTCCTGAGCCTTGGCGGCTTCTAGCTGGCCTTTTGCCTGCAACAGCTTACCGGGAAACTCCAGCATAGCCACCATGTGCATCATGTCACTGGCGTTCTTAGATGCCTGCGCGCTTTCAACCTGTGCAGCAGCCTGATCTCGCGCGGCTTTCCAGTCTCGCGGGTCTATACGCGCCAGAAGCTGCCCTTTGCGTACAAACTGGTTATCGTTCACCAGCAGTTCTGTCACATACCCGCTAACATGCGGCGCAATGGTAATGGCGCGCCCGGCGGTAAAAGCATCATCGGTTTCAACTTCATTGCGAGTCATAAACCAGTAAACACCGGCCCCCACAGCCAGCACGGCAATAACACCAGTGAGAATAATCTTGCGGCGAGGATTCTCTTTTTTCTTTTCTTCTGGCTTGGCTGGTGCGCCGGTATTTGCGGAAGACTGGTCGTTGTGGTCGTCTGTCATACTGTTCCCTGCCATCTCAAACGCACGGCGCATACCCTGCTTTTTCGGTCAATTCATCTCTGACCGAACTGGTCGGTCAGTTTTGTGGCATGTTCACAAGCAGGCATCAAGTCGCACATGGCATTCAGCACACATGCAACCTGGGTTTTTAATGTTTTGCTGTAAAAAAGACGCAGTTTGCCACGCCCAATCTGCTGCGCTGGCCTTAACGTTCCAACCCCTGTGTTCTAACCAGCCGCGCATATAGACCGTTTTGCGCCATGAGTTCATCATGGTTTCCGCATTCCACAGCATGGCCTTCCTGCATGACCACCACCAGATCTGCCGACCGTACGGTGGAAAGACGATGCGCCACCACAAGCGTTGTACGCCCCTTGCGCAGGGTCACCAAAGCGTCCTGCACTGCGGCTTCGTTCTCACTATCAAGCGCGCTTGTCGCTTCGTCCAGCAACAGAAGGCGTGGGTTGCGCAGTAGAGCGCGCGCCAAGGCCACACGCTGCCTCTGCCCGCCAGAAAGACGCTGCCCACCCGGCCCCACTATGGTTTCATACCCTGCGGGCAAGGCCAGAATAAACTTTTCGGCTGCGGCTGCCTTGGCCGCTGCCTGAACCTCCTCTTCCGTGGCGGTGGGACGGCCTATCAGAATGTTGTCGCGCACAGAAAGGTCAAACAGCAGCGGATCTTGGCTGACATAAGCGATGGCATCTCGCAAGCTGGCCAGTGTGAGATCCCGCAGATCTTGCCCATCCAGCAAAATACAGCCCGATGTGACATCATGCAGCCGCGGCACGAGGGAAAGCGCTGTGGACTTACCTGCACCAGATGGCCCCACCAGCGCTACGGTAAAGCCCGGCTTGGCCTCAAAATTAAGGCCGGAAAGACCAACGCGACCATCTGGGTAAACAAAGCCGACATCTTTAAAAACCAGATCACCCTGCCCGGCACCAAGAAGCACAGCATTGGGGCTATCTGCCACGGCGGGTTTTTCATCAATAATTTCAAAAATACGCACAAGCCCGGCCAACCCTTCCTGCAAAGCCGCGTTCAAGGCCCCTAATGCACGTAAGGGGCGTGCTGCCAGCAACAAAGCCGCCACAAAGCCGGAAAAATCCCCCAATGTGGCCCCGCCCATAGCGGCCCGCCACCCTGCAAAACCTAATACAGCAGCCACGGCAGAACCACCCAGCGCTTCTAACAAGGGGTCAACACGTGCACGACCGCGCGTAATACGCAGCATGGCCTGATGCAGATGATCGAAGGAAATGGCCGCGCGTTCTTCCTCGCGCTGTTCAAGCCGATACACGCGCACAGTACGAGCCTGGCTAAAGCTTTCTGTTAGAAAAGCAGCGGTTTCCCCAATCCGTTCCTGCATGCCACCAGAAGCGCGCCGCACGCGTTTGCCCAGCTTTTGAATAGGCACTGCGGCAATGGGGTAAAGCAGACCGGCTATCAGGCTGAGTTCCCAATCCATGTAAAACATGGAGGCAATCAGCCCCACCACGGTCACAACATCACCCAGCGAGTTTACGGCGCGGATCATGGCTTCACGGATAGAAACGGCATCCGTGGTAAAACGTGCTGCCAGTTTGGCCGGAGCCTCACGCTCTACATCGGTAATATCCGCCTGCATCAGATGCGCAAACATCTCGCTTTGCAAACCACGAATAACCTTAAGCACCAACCCCTGAGACGCCAGCGTTTGCGCGTATTGAGAAATGGATTTGGCAACCGTAATCAGCACCACCAACAGCGGCACCTGATACAGAATGCGGGAATCATGGCTGGAAAACATATCCAGCGCACGCTGAATAACCAGCGGGTACAATGCAGTAAGCCCGGCTGTTAATACCGTAAGCAGCACAACAGCCGTAAGGTTACCGGGAAAATGGCGCACCTGCTGCCGCCATAACCGCCTCAGAAGCACGCGGGTATCATCCGGCAATAAATCGCGGGAAGAACGGGACGAACGGGTAGAGGAAGCAGATGCTTGTGACGTCATGCGTCTTCTCTAACAGCCTCCCCCCCTTTCGCGTAAGAGGCTGACGCATGGTTTTATTATGGCAACGCTTTCACCAGCTCTAACGCATAGGCCAGACAAGCCTGTTTATCTGCGCTGCAACCACCCTGTTGCCACCAGTTGCGCACATCTTTCAGCACCTGCCCAACGTGCGGCCCCGGCTGGCAGCCTGCCTCTAGCAAATCTCGCCCTGCTATCGGAAACACAGGGATTTCAAGCTGCGCTAAACGTTGCCGCAGTTCTTCGCCCAAAACATCAGAATACCGCGCCTGATGCAGCCAACTGCGTGCAGCCAGAATATCTGGCGGAGTATCTGCCAATAAATGGCGTAATTGCGCATCGGACATCTTGGGCAAAGGCACGGGTTCAGCCTGCATGGCTTTGAGGCGTGCGGCTTCAGCGCGAGAAAATTTGAGGCGGCGTGCCATATCCGCGCTTTTATTCGGCACCAAAGCAGCAAGCCGCAGCAGCGCATCTGCTGGCGGGTTAAACGCCATCAACTGTGCAAACAAAGGCACATTTGCACCTTCTGGCAACAGAACAGGCAGAATACCGGCCTGCTGCATCAAATACACAACATCCTGCGCCTTCGGCCCAGCCAGAATACGTTTAAGTTCAGACCATACCCGCTCAACAGACAGGCCGTTCAGCAACGCCGCCTGCGCAGTAATGGCCTGCATGGCCTGTGCATCTGCCCGCCCCTGCCCATAGCGCCCCCAAAAGCGAAAAAACCGCAGAATACGCAGCGCATCTTCCTGTATCCGCAGCGTGGCATCGCCTACAAAACGCACAGTTCCTTCTGCCAGATCTTGCTGGCCGCCAAAATAATCATGCACAGCACCTGTGCTGTCACAGGACATGGCGTTGATTGTAAAATCTCGGCGCGCGGCATCTTCCTGCCAGTTGTCTGTCCAGCACACCACGGCGTGCCGTCCATCTGTTTCCACATCGCGCCGTAGGGTGGTAATTTCATAGGGCGCGGAATCGATAACCGCTGTCACCGTGCCATGCGCCAACCCGGTAGGCACAACTGTAATGCCCTGCGCCTTCAGGCCTTGCATAACCTCTTCGGGCGGTTGCGGCACTGCCAGATCAACATCTGCAATAGCGCGCCCCACCATCAAATCACGCACCACACCGCCAACAAGCCGTGCTTCAGGCAGCACGGCCCATATCTGCTCCAGCGCATGCAAACGTGCAGGAGCCAGCCGGTGCAATAAAGTGCGGGTCATGCGTCGCAATCTGTGCCGGATGATTGCCTGGCAAGCGGAAAAAAGCACCCGCAACTCCACACGCCCATGCAGGGAACCCCTTGGCACATGCCTGGCTCTGCCAAAGCGGCCAGCTCGTACCACACTGGGCGAGACAGACGCGCTTCTAACGGAAAGCGCCTATCATCCCCCTCTCGCAAGCGGATATAGGGTGGGCAACTCTCCGGGCACGCTTCTGGCGGCATGTTCCAATCTGTCCGAATCGGATGCTCTGGCCCAGCCACCACCACTTCATCCATATTGGTGCGAAAACACAGACGCTGCATTCTGCCGCAGCCTGTCCAATCCAGCTCTACCGCCAGAAAAGGCACGTCTTCCACTTCAATATACCCGGTCTCAAAAGGAGAGCGTAGCAGGTATGCCCCTTTTTCATCCCGCGTGAGCATGGAGCCAAACATGCACAGCATGGCCTTACGTTTTATGGGCGTGCCCCTATAAAGCCACACGCCATCGCGCCGCACCAGAAAAGGCAGGTATCCCAAGTCATGCCTTTTCCTTTCCGGGCTTTCCTGATGCCCCGAACAGGCAAGACTGTCGCCACTTACTGCGTGTTCGCCTTTCACTGGCCTATCATCCTGTAATACGTGTCCATACCGTCATCCTGATGATATAGGGATGATACCCCGCTTGATGTAAGCCCCGTATGTGCTTCACACTGGAACCATGACCGCATCAGACGCATCGCAGCCCGCGCAACAGCCCTCCTCTCCTCCCGAAGTGCGGGAGGCAGACCGTATCTGCGAACGGCTGCAAGCCGTGCAGCAGGAAACCTCTCGCATTGTTTTTGGCCAAAAACAGGTTATCCGCCAAACGCTTGCCACCATTCTTGCTGGTGGCCACGCGCTTTTGGTGGGGGCGCCCGGTTTAGGCAAAACATTGCTGGTCACAACTTTGGGAACAGTGCTGGGGCTTGATTCGCGCCGCGTGCAGTTTACGCCAGACCTTATGCCCTCCGATATTACGGGCAGTGAAATTCTGGATGAAGATGCCTCTGGCCACCGCAGCTTCCGCTTTGTGCCCGGCCCGGTATTCTGCCAGTTGCTGATGGCGGATGAAATCAACCGCGCCAGCCCCCGCACACAGTCCGCTCTGCTGCAAGCCATGCAGGAACACCGCGTAAGCGTAGCCGGAACAGAATACCCTTTGCCACGCCCTTTTCATGTTCTGGCCACCCAGAACCCTATGGAGCAGGAAGGCACCTACCCGCTGCCAGAAGCGCAGCTTGACCGCTTTATGCTGCAAATTCCGCTCTCCTTCCCTGATGAAGCAGCAGAACGGCAGATGCTGCTAGCCACCACCGGCGCACAAACAGAACAGCCCCAAACCCTTATGGATGCCGCAAGCCTGCTGGAAGCACAGGCACTGGTGCGCCGTATTCCGGTAGGTGAAAAAGTGCTGGATGCCATTCTCAACCTGGTGCGCAACGCCCGGCCAGAAACCACGCAAGATGCCACCTTGCGTGAACAAATTGCTTGGGGCCCCGGCCCGCGGGCCGCACAAACGCTTATGCTGGCCACCCGCGCATGCGCCTTGCTGGATGGCAGACTTTCCCCCAGCCTGGATGATGTTGCGGCACTGGCCCAGCCTGTTCTGGCCCACCGTATGGCGCTTACTTTTGCCGCCCGCGCTGAAGGTGTGCAAATTCAGGATGTAATCTCTCGCCTTCTGCAACAACTGGGTTAAAGCCATTGCGCGGCCCCTCCTTTCTTACCGCCGCATTCCGCCGCAATAAGGCTGGCACCACACAGGCTCCGCATTTTGCCGCGCTGGCAGATAGTTCTGCTGCCATCGGGCAACCTGCCACGCTTACTCAACAAGCACAGGCCTTGGCGGCACGCATGCCCGATTTAATTGTGCAGGCCAATCGCACCGCCGCCACACTGGCGGCCGGGCAGCACCCGCAACATCGCGCGGGGTGGGGAGATACCTTCTGGCAATATCGCCCAGCCCAGCCGGGAGAGCCCGCTGCGCATATAGACTGGCGACAGTCCGCCCGCAGTACCCACGCTTATGTGCGCGAAACAGAAGCCGAAAGCGCGCAAACCATTCTGTTGTGGTGTGATCTTTCTGGCTCCATGAACTGGCACTCCCGCACCAACATGCCCACCAAGCTGGAAAGCGCCATTCTACTCACGCTGGCAATGGCCGCCGCTCTTGCTCGTGGGGGAGAGCGCATTCGGCTGCTTTCTTCATCCGGTATGGTGCATCTGCCTTCTGGGGGTAGCCTTCTGGAGCGTCTGGCATTGGCTTTGGTGTTTCAGGCTTCCTCGCCGCAAAAAAATACGCTGCCTGCCGCTGCCGCGCTGCCGCGCCATGCACATTTACTGCTGACCAGTGATCTGCTGTGTGAAACAGAGGCCCTGCGCGGCCTGCTTCATGAATGTGCAGCGCGGGGCGTGCGTGCACATATTCTCCATATCGCAGATCCGGCAGAGCTTTCCCTGCCCTATGAAGGGCGCGTTGAGTTTACGGGGCTGGAGCAGGAACCGCCCATTGAGTTGCCCCATGTGCAAACATTGCGTGCAGATTACACCCATCTGGCATCTGCACGTAGCAGCCAGATTGAGCAAATGGCTACAAGCCTTGGGCATGATTATATTTGCCATGTTACCGATACTCCAACCACGCCCACCTTGCTGGCCCTGCATAATTTGATGGGCCGCCGGGTATGATTTTTCTGGCTCCCCTTGCCCTACTGGGCCTGCTTACGCTGCCGTTGGTGTGGTGGCTTGTGCGTGCAATACCCCCGCGCCCACGCCAACAAGTGTTTCCGCCTGTAAAACTGTTGGCCAGCCTGAAACCACGCCAGATCGAGGCTGCACGCTCTCCGCTGTGGTTGCTGCTCCTCCGGCTGCTCGCTGTTGCTTTGTTGGTTCTTGGCCTGGCCCGGCCAGTGCTACCGGGGCACAATGCCGCCCAGCAAGGATCTGGCCCGGTGTTGCTTATTATAGATAACGGCATGTTCAGCGCCGCAGACTGGAACGAACGTTTAGCCGCTGCCCAGAATTTTCTAGATGATGCCGAACGCGCCAAACGTCCCGTGCTGTTGCTTACCACCGCGCCGGAAGCCGAAACATCTGTGGCAGAAAGCCTCGCCCCCTTGCCAGTTGCTCAAGTGCGGCAACACCTGAACGCGTTGCGCCCGGAACCTTGGCAAGTAGATCGCTTAGCTGCCGCCCACACACTGGAACATCTAGCGGCACAAACATTTGGCAGTATTCTGTATCTGGCGGATGATGTTGCCACCCCCAGCGATGGCGCGTTTACGCACACCCTGCAACGTTTGGGGCGCGTGCGGGAAGTGCGCTTTCCGCATCAAAACGCTGTGGCTCTGGCTCCGGTGGTCGATAAAGGCAATAACGTCATGGCACGGCTGGTGGCGATGCCTGCTGCGGCTCCACGTAGTTTTAATGTTATTGCGCATACGCAAGATGGGGGCACGCTGGCCGTTGTACCCGTAACCCTGCCCGCACAATCTGGCCACGCCAATATTGCTGTGAACTTGCCTGCCGCCGTGCGCAACCGCATAGATACGCTTACGCTTGCAGGCACAGCCAGCGCAGCCACCACAGTGCTAATGGATGAAAGCAGCCGCCTGCATCCGGTAGGGCTTCTGGCTTCCGGCGGGGCGGATACACCTTTAGTGGGGTCTTTGTTCTATTTGCGCCGCGCTCTTGCCCCTTCTGCCGAATTGCATGAAGGCACGCCATTAGCGCTTTTAAGCCGCCCGCTTTCTGTTTTAATTGCGCCTGATGGCACATTGGCAGACCCGGAAACACGAGAAAAAGTGCGTGAATGGGTTAAAAATGGCGGCACACTCATCCGCTTTGCAGGGCCAGCCCTTGCCGGTGCCCAGCATGATGATGCGACTGAAACCACCGAGAACGACAATACCCAGCAGACCATGCAAGATCTGCTTCCCGTCGCTTTGCTGGATGGTGCACGCCAACTCGGCGGCTCCATGACATGGGGCACCCCGCAAAAACTTGCCAAGTTTGATGCCACCTCCCCATTCGCTGGTTTAGTGCCTCCTCATGATGTCACAGTCTCTCGGCAGGTTCTGGCACGCCCCTCCGCCACACTTACTGAGCATACATGGGCACGGCTGGCAGATGGCACGCCGCTGGTTACACATGCCGCGCTGGGCAAAGGTGAAATTGTGCTGTTCCATGTCAGCAGCACAACAGATTGGTCTAACCTGCCGCTTTCCGGGTTGTTTGTCTCCATGCTGCAAAGGCTGACAGACCACGCAAACGGCGTAAGTGTGCCAGCGGATGGTGCCATATTGCAACCAGCCCTTACGCTGGATGGTGCAGGTATTGCTGGCCCTCCGCCACCTTATGCGCGCGGCCTAAAAGCTTCCGCCTTTGCCAGCACGGATGTTTCCCCCGCGCACCCTCCGGGCCTGTATGGCCCCGGTTCTGGCCGCCGCGCCTTAAATGCAGCGGACCACGTTGCCACGCTGCATCCTGAAAGCGCCGTGGGTCTTATTACAGATCCGGCAGGACAACAGCCGGATGTGCCACTGGGGCGCTTCTGCCTTCTGGCAGCCATTGTTCTGCTGTTGCTTGATGGCGCTGTGGTTCTGCTGATGCGCAAAGGGCTTTTGGTTACCAACCGCGCTCATACGGCTGCATTGGTTATAGGCGGGCTGCTGTTCGGCATGGCCGCTCCGGCCCATGCAGCAGATACACAACCGCCGGTTCCTGCACAACAAACCTTACCCTCCGTGCCCGGAGCAGCACTTGAAACACGTCTGGCCTACGTGTTGACCGGGCATGAAGATGTAGATGAAGCCTCCCGCCAAGGGCTTCAGGGTTTGGCGGATTTTACGAATGCCCGCACATCTGCCGTGCTGGGCCACCCTGATGGCGTGCACCCCGAAACGGATGATCTGGCCTACTATCCATTGCTATACTGGCCGATTACGCCAGATGCCCATACCTCTCCCGCCATGATAGCCGCACTCAACCGTTTTATGGCGCATGGTGGCATTTTGCTCATTGATACCCAAGGACAGGACACGCCAGACGGCACCACAGATGATGCCAGCTTTGCCGGAGATGCTCCGGGCACGCGCGCCGCCCTGCGCCGTGCTACAACAGGGCTAACAGTGCCGCCCCTCGTAACCATGAATGACCACCACCTACTGGCGCATACTTTTTACCTGCTGCATGACTTTCCGGGCCGTTACGCTGGCCAGCCCATCTGGGTGGCGCGGGAAGGCGATGCCGGAAATGATGAAGTCAGCCCCATTATTATCGGCTCGGCAGACTGGGCACACGCTTGGGCGGTTGATCCATCTGGCAATACGCCCTTTGCGGTTATTCCTGGTGGCGCAGAGCAACGGTTACTGGCTTATCGCTTTGGACTAAATATTGTCATTTACGCGCTTACCGGCAGTTATAAGGCAGACCAAGTGCACGTGCCCATGCTGCTGAAACGGCTGGAAGACCGGCCATGATAAACAATTTAATGCAATCCATCGGTTTTGCGCCACTTCTGCCTTTATGGCTGCTGGCTTTGCTGGGCATTGGGGGCCTGATACTTTGTGTGTGGAGCCTGTATAACGGCGCGCGCGGGGCCTTGCTGCGCCTGGCTGCTCTTGCCTCGCTTCTGTTCTGGCTGGCGGGCCCGCAGCATCTGCGTGAAAGCTGGCATAGCCTGCCCCAAACCGCCCTTATGCTGGTAGATCAATCTCCTTCCATGTCTATCGGACAACGGGCAGCTATTGCCCGGCAGGCGGCAGATGCATTGGCCCACATGCAGGTGGAAGGGCTGAATATTCGTACCGTTACAGTACGGCAGAACGGGCATGACGGTACCCGCCTATTTGAAGCTCTGGATCAGGCCGCAGCAGATATTCCGCCCGATCAGCTTGCTGGCGCCATGATGGTTACAGATGGTCAGGTTGCTGATATTCCGGCCAGCCTGCCAGATCGCCTGCGCCCGCACACTGCTGCGAGAGAACAAACTCCCCTACCCCTGCATGTGTTGCTGACCGCCAAAGGTGAGGAAATAGACCGCAAGCTCCAGATACTAGAAGCACCGCCCTACGCCATTGCCGGACAACCCGCACATTTACGCGTATTGG
Organism: Acetobacter sp. DmW_136; assembly: GCF_008690365.1. Classification (NCBI taxonomy): domain Bacteria; kingdom Pseudomonadati; phylum Pseudomonadota; class Alphaproteobacteria; order Acetobacterales; family Acetobacteraceae; genus Acetobacter; species Acetobacter sp. DmW_136. The sequence continues at coordinate 114,386 of NZ_VHON01000013.1, read as the reverse complement.
CCGAAGATTCCGGCCCCGGCACGCATACTGGCACACCAGCGGAACTTACCTTACGCGTGAATGGGGAAGAGCCTGTGGTTATCCCTGTTGTTACTGGCACGCCGCAAGATATCAGCATCCCTGTTGCACGGCCGGGGCAGATGCTTATCAGCCTTTCGGTTTCCCCTCTGTCGGGGGAAATCTCACAACTGAATAATCAAAACATCACCCATATTATGGGTATTCGGGACAGGCTGCGGGTTTTGCTGATTTCCGGCACCCCCAACCAAGGGGAGCGTGTCTGGCGCCGGTTGCTGAAAGCAGACCCGGCAGTGGATCTGATCCACTTCACCATTCTGCGTCCACCAGAAAAAGATGATGGCACGCCGCTATCTGATCTGGCGCTCATTGCTTTTCCCGTAAAGGAACTGTTTCAGGACAAGATCAACCAGTTTGACCTGATCATTCTGGATGGTTTTGAAAACCGCAGCATTCTGCCCCACAGCTATCTGGAAAACATTGCCAACTTTGTGCGCCGTGGTGGTGGGTTGTTGCTAACCGCTGGGCCGGAATTTGTAGGCCCCGGATCATTACAGGAAACCCCTGTAGGCGATGTGCTGCCCGCGCATGTGCCGCCAGAAACAGGCATGGTTGAGCGCCAGTTCCGCCCTCGGTTAACTGCGCAAGGCCGCCAACACCCTGTTACGGCTGCTCTTTCTGGTGCGCCCGATGCCAACGTGCCAGATAGCACCACAACCGTTGCAGGCGTATGGGGGCCTTGGTACCGTGCCCTCAAACCAGACAGCACACATGGTGAAGTGCTGATGAGCGGACCAGATGCCGCCCCTCTGCTGGTTCTAGACCGGGTGGATCAGGGCCGTGTGGCCCTCCTGCTTTCTGACCAGATCTGGCTTTGGTCTCGCGGTGAAGGTGGTGGCGGACCGCAAGCGGAATTGCTGCGCCGGATTTCCCATTGGCTGATGAAAGAGCCAGAGCTGGAAGAAGAACAACTGGCTGCCAGCATTACAGACAACGTGTTAACCGTAACGCGCCACAGTATCAGCACCGAAGCCACTCCGCCCGGTGTCACCATCACGGCGCCTTCAGGCACGCAAACATCCCTGCGCCTGCATGCTGCCCCACAGGATGGCAGCCAGACAGCAACCATGCCCGCCAATGAAGCAGGAATCTGGCAGGTAACAGATGGCACCCACACCGCCTACGCAGCCCCAGTGCAAAGCGATATCCGTGAAATGACGGATTTACGGGCCACAGCCACCAAGCTGGCGCCTATTGTGCAGCAGTCTGGCGGTGGTGTGTTCTGGCTGGGTACGCCCGGACATTTGGCCATACCCACCATTCGGATGGCAGAATCCTCCACCCTGCACGGCGCAAATTGGCTGGCCTTCCCGCAACGTGGCGCGCATATTGTAACGGGCAAAAGTGCAGAACCCTTATTGCCAACATGGAGCATGCTGCTGGTATCCCTCGCTTTCCTTTTTGCAGGATGGTGGCGTGAAGGCCGGAATTGATAACAGCAGGGAAAGAGTGGGGTGTGCGGTCTCTCCACTTTCACACCATTATGCGGTGTGATAGCATGACGCATACGTGTAATGATGGACAGACAATGACCCGTTTCTGCCGCCTTGCTTCTTCTGCCGTGCTTATGGGCAGTTTTGCCTGCTTTGCCACCACTCCTGTCTGGGCGCAGGCACAAGGGGGCGATGAAGCTGCTGCTGCTGAAGACGCCAAAAAGGCGGAAGCCGCGCAGGCTGCCAAACAGGCTGCCCCGCCCACCAATATTCCCGGTGCATCAGGCTTGGATGAAGATGACGGGGATAAATCCAATAAGGATGTGGAACCCACAGCCGCCCTGTTTGATGCCATTAACCGTGGCAGCATTTCTGCTGCAAAAGATGCCATTAACCGTGGGGCGGATCTGAACGGGCATAATATTCTGGGTCAGACACCTCTGGATATGTCTATCGACCTTAACCGTAACCCCATTACCTTCCTTCTGCTTTCCCTCCGCACTCCGGCAGATAACCCGCGTTCTTACGGTGGCAGCATGGATGGTGGTTCGGAACCTGTTGTTTCTGGCGGCATCAACAATGCCCGTTATGAGCAGGACGAACAGAAGCAAATACAAGAACGGCGGTACGATAGCACAGGCGGCACCGCACAACCTTCTGTGGGCTTTTTGGGCTTTGGCGGCAGCTAAAACGCTGCCTTTTTATATTCTGTTTTTAAAGTATTTTCTTACACCTTAGAAAACAGCGCAGTTATGCCTGCGCTGTTTTCTGGAGTGTTTCCTGCCGCAGCACATCAAGCTGCAACAATTCCCCTGCCCGTTCAAAATACCAGAATGTCCAGCCATTGCAGGAAGGAGCATTTGTAAGCTGCGCACCCAACTTGTGGATAGAACCGCGCTTGGTGCCATTTACCAACGTGCCATCAGGCGAAACAGTCGCATGTACGCGGCGTTTTTTGTCACACACTACCGTACCAGCAGCAATAACCCCTTGCTCCACCAATGAGCCGAAAGGAATACGCGGGGCTTCACGCTTATCCTGTGTGGTCTGCACGGCATCGGCTTCCAGCGGCGTTTCAGCGGCCACACGCGCCATGGCAGCTTCTACATAATCCGGGTGGCGTTCAATACCGATAAAATGCCGCCGCAAACGGCGCGCCATAGCAGCCGTGGTGCCTGTGCCGGAGAATGGGTCTAGAATAACATCATTTACCGTGGTGGAAGCCAGCAGCACGCGGTGCAGCAGGCTTTCTGGTTTTTGGGTCGGATGTAGCTTCAACCCGTGTTCATTCCGCAGGCGCTCATTGCCTGTGCACAGGGGCAGATACCAGTCTGAGCGCATCTGCACATCATCATTCAGCGCCTTCATGGCCTGGTAGTTAAAGCGGTACCGGCTATCCTGCCCACGTGCGGCCCAGATAAGGGTTTCATGTGCATTGGTAAAACGCCGACCACGAAAATTGGGCATGGGGTTGGATTTACGCCACACAATGTCATTGAGAATCCAGAAGCCCAGATCCTGCAAAATGGCGCCAATGCGATAGATGTTATGATAGGAGCCAATCACCCAAATTGTGCCATCCTTATGCAGCACACGGCGGGCCTCTGCCAACCATGCACGGGTGAAACGGTCATATTCTTCCAGATCAGAGAATTTGTCCCAGTCATCATCCACGCCATCCACCAGCGTATCATCTGGGCGGCGCAGTTCTCCACGTAACTGGAGGTTGTATGGCGGATCTGCAAACACACAATCCACAGAACCAGAAGGCAGGGAACGCATGGTTTCCACGCATTCACCACGGAGGATCTGATCAATAGGGAGTTCCATGGATGCTGATTTTGCGCCGCTCATACCTGCTTCTCCGCCGAATAATGTTCTTCTAGCTGCCGGCGCACTGTGCCGAACGTTTTTCTATGGTGCGGTGTAATGCCCACGCTGATCAGCGCCTTGCGATGAACAGCCGTGCCGTAGCCCGCGTTTTTCTCCCAGCCGTAATCAGGCCAGCGCGCATCCAGCCGAGCCATAGCGCGGTCTCGCACCACTTTGGCCACAATAGATGCCGCAGCAATAGACAGGCTTACCCTGTCTCCGCCCACAATAGCCTGTGCAGCGCAGCCAAAATCCGGCAGCTTGTTGCCATCCACCAGCACGTGGTCTGGCAGGCGTGGCAGGCGGCCTACCGCCCTTTGCATGGCCAGATGGGCTGCATGGTGAATGTTCAGCTTATCGATTTCCGCAGTGGAAGCTGCCCCAATGCCGATTTCAATACCCGGCACTTGCGGCAGGCGTTCCGCTATGGCTTCGCGCACAGCTGGTTTTAATTTTTTGGAATCATCAATAACAGCGGCAAGATCAGCAGGTACACCAGCCCCAAACACCACGGCGGCAGCAACCACGGGGCCTGCCAGCGGGCCACGGCCCACTTCATCCACCCCGGCCACTCGGCCACCCAGCTGCTGTTCCCGCGTAAAGTCCGGCATTGCTTCTCTTTCCATCCATTTGATGCGACTCGGCTAAATTAACCGAGTCGCATCAACTGCGACTCCGCAGGGAAGGAGAAGCATTTTTTTACCTAGGAGCGCAAGAGTCCCGGTAAACTAATTTTTCAAGAACGCTTGCGACGGGGGGAGATCAGCCAGCCCAGAACAAGGCCAATAGCGGATACAATACCCAATGAAAGCAGGGGCTTATCCCGCACAAAGGTTGCTGCCTTTTCCAGCACGCCTTCACCTTCTTCGTACAGATCTGCAAAATCCTGCTGCATGTGGCCAGCAAACTGATCGAACTTACCTTCGGCCTGCATGCCAATATTACCTGTCAAACCGCCGATGGCATCTTTAACATGGCCTTTGGCATCTGTTGCTGCGCCTTCAACCTTGCTTTCAACATTCTTGATTTTATCTTCAGCCATGACTTTTTCCTTAAACTTTGAGTGCAATCCCACCCGCCTGCTTGCCGTAACAAAACAGTGCTTGCAGGATCATAGGTTGCATCAGACCGCAAAAACACGTTTCTGACTAGGCATGCCACGCCCGACCAAAGCGCAGTTCACCGCCCTGATCGTTGCCTCCATGATGTTTATGGAACAGCTTGATGGCACCATTCTGGCAACAGCTCTGCCTTCTATTGCTAACAGTTTACACGTTGATACAGTTGCAACCTCTGTTGCACTCACATCCTATATTATTGGGTTAGCTATTTTCATACCGGCTTCTGGTGCGTTGGCAGACAGGCTGGGCAGCCGGTCTGTGCTGATGGTGGCCATTTGCATTTTTGTCACCAGCTCTCTGTTTTGCGCTCAAGCAAACTCCCTTCCCTTTCTGGCCTGCATGCGTACGCTGCAAGGTATTGGCGGCGCCCTTATGGTGCCCATAGGGCGGCTTGTGATTATCCGCAGCACACCGCGTGATCAGCTTGTGCGCACCATGACGTGGATGATGTTGCCCGCAACGCTTGGCCCTTTGCTTGGCCCGGTGGTTGGTGGATTTATCACCACATGGTTTTCATGGCGGTGGAATTTTTACCTCAACATTCCCATTGGGCTGGTCGGGCTAGGGCTTACATGGCGCTTTATTCCACAAATTCGCGAGCCCTCACCTGCGCCGTTTGATTTAAAGGGCATGGTGCTGGCCGGGGGTGGGCTGGCGCTGCTTTCTGTTTTTGCAGAACTGTTCAGCCACGCAGAAGGTTCAATAACTTTGCGCGTGGTTATGCTGGGCGCGGGCAGCCTTCTGATGGCCCTTTACTGCATTCATGCCTTCCGCATTCCCGCGCCATTGCTAGATTTCCGGCTTATGCGCATTCCCACATTTCGGATTTCTGTTTTAGCGGGCGCGGCCTCACGCGTGGCTGTGGGCTCGCTGCCCTTTCTCATGCCATCCTTTCTGCAAATCGGCATGGGGCTCAACGCTGCCCAAAGCGGGCTGGTCACATTTACAGCCCCCATTGGGGCGTTAATAACGCGGCCCTTTGTACCCGCCATTTTGCGGCGCTGGGGCTTTCGGAAGGTGCTAATGTTCAATGGCATTTCCGCTGCTGTCGTTTTTACACTGGTAGCGAGCTTTCGGCTGCCGCATGCCTTGTGGCTTTTTTCGCTTATTTTGGCATGTGCCGGGGCTGCGCAAGCTATCCAGTTTTCCGCTTACAACACCATTGCCTATGCTGATGTGCCAGCAAGTAACATGAGCGCTGCAACCAGCCTGTATTCCACCATGCAGCAGATCATGCTTTCTGCTGGCATATGTATTGCTGCGGGCACGCTTACCGTGCTGGGGCAAATATATGGCCACACAACACCCACTTTGGGCGATTTTTCCGCAGGTTTTCTGGCAACTGGGGCTGTATCTCTTCTGGCTGTGCCATTTGCGGCGAGCCTTGCACCTTCTGCCGGGGCCTCCATGAGTGGAAACAAACGTTAAAAAACGTAACAAGCCCTTCCCATATCCATGTGGTACGTTTTACGGTGAAAGCAGAACTTCCTGCTTTCCAGCTCCCATCACTTCTCTCAGATGGATTATAAAACCTTATTCTGGCCTTTATTTTCCTATCTGAACCAATATTCCTTATTTTTAGGTAATACGCAGCGCGCCACATGGATGAACATCAGCCAGCCTCTCCCGTTTCTCCGTCTTCACCATCTCCGCGCCCTCCCCGTAAAAAACGGATGTTACTTGCAGGCATAGCTCTGGCAGGTGCATGCGTGCTGGCCTTTGCCTTCCTGCGCCCGCATGGAGACACCAGCAGCGGAACGCATAAAAAGGGCAAACACCACACGGCTGATACATCTCAGGCGCAGCCCGTTGCCGTACAAACGGTACATAGTGGCTCCATGCCCGTGGTGTTTACCGAGCTGGGAACGGTTATCCCCATTACCAACGTAACCGTGCAAACCCGCGTGGAAGGCTACCTGATGAACGTGCTGTTTACGGAAGGGCAGCACGTACACAAAGGTGATCTGCTGGCGCTGATAGACACCCGCCCTTATGAGGTGTTGCTAGCCCAATATGAAGGCCAGCTTGCCGCAGATAAAGCCCAGCTTGCACAGGCACGCGTAGATAGCGCGCGTTACCAGCGCCTGATCCGACAGGACAGTATTGATGCTAAAACGGCCAAGGATCAGCAGTTTATCGTGCAGCAACTGGAAGGCACGGTAAAATCCGATCAGGCTTTGGTGGATAACCAGAAGCTCCAGATCACTTACTGCCATATTATTGCACCTGTAGATGGCCGTATTGGCATACGTGCTGTGGATAAGGGCAATTACGTTACGGCGGGTCAATCTGGCGGGTTGGCTATTCTAACGCAGATGCAGCCTATCTCTGTTATCTTCACACTCCCGCAGGATCAGCTTCCTGAAGTGGCGGAAGAGCTACGCACCCAAAAATCCCTTTCCGTAGAGGCATGGAACAGTTCCAATACGCAAAAAATTGCGGATGGCACCGTTAGCACATTGGATAGTGAAATAGATACCTCCACCGGCACTGTGCGCCTGCGTGCCATCTTCCCCAACACGGATGAGCATCTGTTTCCCAACCAGTTTGTAAATGCCCGCCTGTTGGTTAAAACACTTAACAATGTGCTGCTACTGCCCACAACAGCAGTGCAAACTGGCCCCAATGGCCTATTTGTTTACGTTGTAAAGGCCGATAACACCGTTGAAGTACGGCCCGTTACCACTGGCACATCAGATGGCACCAACATTGTTGTTCCCTCCGGCCTGAAGGATGGTGACAGAGTGGTAACAGATGGCACAGACCATCTGCGTGCCGGCATTAAAGTCACCATTCCTGCACAAACCACTCCAGCATCGGATTCCGCGGCAAAGTGAACCCCTCAGCCCTTTTTATTCGCAGGCCGGTTGCCACTACTCTGCTTATGCTGGCCATTTTTATGGCTGGCCTGCTGGGCTACCATTTTCTGCCCGTTTCCGCCCTGCCGCAGGTAGATTATCCAACCATTACGGTTGAAACATTCTACCCCGGCGCTGGGCCAGATGTCATGTCCACCTCTGTAACTGCCCCGCTGGAAACCCAGTTTGGCCAGATGCCGGGGCTGGACCAGATGACATCACGCTCATCTGGTGGGGCATCGGTTATTACCCTGCGTTTTGCGCTGGATACTTCCATAGATGTGGCGGAGCAGGAAGTTCAGGCTGCCATTAACCAGGCCAACTCCCTGCTGCCAACAGATCTGCCAGCCCCTCCGGTTTACGCCAAGGTAAACCCGGCGGATACACCTGTGCTAACACTGGGCATTACATCTTCCACCATTCCGCTGCCAGAAGTGGAAGACTACGTGGATACCCGCCTGGCGCAAAAAATCAGCCAGATTTCCGGCGTGGGGCTGGTAACGCTTTCTGGTGGCAACCGCAAAGCCATTCGGGTGCGGGTTAACATTCCCAAGCTTACATCCTACGGTATGGATCTGGACACGTTGCGCACCACCATTGGCAACGTGAACGTAAACTCCCCCACCGGTACATTTGACGGCCCGCAAAAGGCCGCCACGTTGCAGGTGGATGGGCAGATTACCAGTGCGGATGTGCTGCTTAATCAGGTTATCGCCTATCAGAACAACGGTCCTATCCGCCTGCGTGATGTCGCAACGGTGGTTGTCGGTGCGGAAAACACGCAGCTTGCGGCATGGTCCAACCTTACACCCGCACTGATCATGAACGTGCAGCGCCAGCCCGGCGCCAACGTAATTTCCGTGGTGGACAACGTAAAAGCCACCCTGCCTGCCCTACGGGAAACGCTGCCTCCGGGTATTGATATTACCCCGCTAACAGACCGCACCACCACCATTCGCGCCTCTGTGTCCGATGTACAGGGCGAACTGTTTTTATCCCTCGCGCTGGTTGTAGCGGTTATTTTTGTATTCCTGCGCAATATCCCTGCCACCATTATTCCCAGCCTGTCTGTGCCGCTTTCCATTATCGGCACGCTGGCAGTGATGTATCTGCTGGATTTCTCGCTGGATAATCTTTCGCTTATGGCGCTTACCATCGCCACCGGCTTTGTGGTGGATGATGCCATTGTTATGATCGAGAACATCTCCCGCTACGTGGAAGCGGGAGAAGACCGTATGACAGCCGCCCTGAAAGGGGCCGGGGAAATTGGCTTTACCATTATCTCGCTCACCATCTCGCTGATTGCTGTGCTCATTCCACTGCTGTTTATGGGCGATGTTGTGGGCCGCCTGTTCCATGAATTTGCGCTTACACTGGCCGTTACCATCATTCTGTCTGCTGTGGTTTCGCTTACACTGGTGCCGATGATGTGCGCGCGTATTCTTTCTGAACGTGTGCATGATGCCGGTTCTGCCACAACAGCATTCCAGCGCTGGTCTGCCCGGATGGAAGACTACACGGAAAAGCTGATTGCCGGATATGACCGCATACTGGATGTGGTGCTGGCCCACCGCGTGCTAACCTTGTGCGTGGCCGTAGGTACACTGCTGCTTACAGGTGTGCTGGCGTGGGTTATACCCAAAGGGTTCTTTCCCGCGCAGGATACGGGGGTGATTCAGGGTATTTCTGTTGCCTCACAAACCATCTCGTTTGAGAGCATGAAAGAGCATCAGCAAGAACTTGCCAAAGTGCTGCTGAAAGACCCGGATGTGGTCTCGCTTTCTTCCTTTATCGGGGTGGATGGGCAGAACGCCACGCTTAATCAGGGCCGGTTTCTTATCAACCTGAAACCGCATGATGACCGCACAAGCACAGCGGCGCAAATTGCCCGGCGGCTGGCCGATGAAACCTCACAGGTAGCCGGTATCAAGCTGTATATGCAGCCTATTCAGGATCTTTCTCTGGATACAACAGTTACGGCTACGCAATACCAGTTCCTGCTTGAAAACCCAGAATACAGTGCCTTTGAGACATGGGTGCCAAAGCTGCTGGACCGCCTGAAGCAGGAACCTGCGCTTTCTGATGTCACATCGGATTTGCAGGCATCTGGGCTGGTGGCAAAGGTTACGCTGGATAGAGCCACCGGAGCACGTTATTCCATCACGCCGCAAACCGTTGATAACGTGTTGTATGACAGCTTTGGTCAGCGGCAGATTTCTACCATCTATACGCAGTCCAACCAGTATCGCGTTATTCTGGAAGCAGACCCCAAGTTCCAGACCAACCTTTCCTCACTCTCCCAACTTTATCTGCCGGGTATCAGCGGCAATTCGGGGGAAAGTGTTTCTGGCCCTACGCGTTCACCCACTTCCGGCATGGTGCCGCTAGATGCCGTTACCACCGTTACGCAGGAAACAGCGCCCCTGCTTCTCACACATTTTGGGCAGTTCCCCGCCACCACCATTTCCTTTAATCTGAGCGATGGCTATGCGCTGGGGGATGCCACGACCGCCATCCGCAAGGTGGAAAAAGAAATTGGGCTGCCTTCCACCTTCCAGACATCATTCCAAGGCACGGCAGCCGCGTTTGAAGGCTCACTCAGCAATGAGTTGTTCCTTGTAGCTGCGGCGTTGATTGCCGTGTACATCGTGCTGGGCATTCTTTACGAAAGCTTTGTGCATCCGGTTACCATTCTCTCCACCCTGCCCTCCGCCGCCATTGGAGCGCTGTTAACGCTGATGGTTGCGGGCGTGGATCTGGATATTATGGGCATTATCGGCATTGTGCTGCTGATTGGCATTGTTAAGAAAAACGCCATCATGATGATCGACTTCGCACTGGAAGCCGAACGCGTGCATGGCATGGACTCCCTTCAATCCATCCGCACTGCCGCCACACTGCGTTTTCGCCCTATTTTAATGACAACCCTTGCCGCCATGTTGGGTGCTGTGCCCATGGTCATCTCTCATGGCACGGGGTCCGAGCTGCGTTACCCTCTGGGGCTGAGCATTATTGGCGGGCTGGCACTTTCCCAATTGCTTACGCTGTTTACAACGCCGGTTATTTATCTGGCGCTGGATACGCTGGCCCACAAGTTCAACGCCATGCGGCACCAGCACAGCCAGCCTTCTGCCCCACCTCCGGCTGATGGACATTCCACACCATGAGCATAAGCCGGCTGTTTATTGACCGGCCCGTGGCCACCATTCTGCTTACGGTGGCCATGTTGCTGGGGGGCATTTTAGGCTACCGCACCCTACCGGTATCTGACCTGCCGAATGTGGATTTTCCGGTGATTATGGTGCAGGCCACGCAGGCTGGCGGCAGCCCGGAAGAAATTGCCAGTTCTGTAGCGGCCCCGCTGGAGCGACATTTGGGCCAGATTGCGGATGTGACGGAAATGACGTCACAATCCTCGCAAAACACCACGCGCATCATGCTGCAATTCTCGCTCTCGCGCGATATCAACGGCGCTGCGCGAGATGTGGAAGCCGCCCTTCAGGCAGCCCATGCAGATATGCCGTCCTCCCTGCGGCAAAACCCGACGTACCGCAAAGCCAACCCTAACGGCGCGCCTATTCTGATTTTAACCCTGACATCAGACACCCATACGCGCCCACAACTTTATGATTACGCCACCAATGTACTGGTGCAGCATCTTTCATCTGTAGAAGGTGTTGGTCAGGTAGAAATCAGCGGGAGTGCGCTGCCAGCTATCCGTGCAGAAATAAACCCTCTGCCGCTTTACCGCTACGGCATCAGCTTTGAAGACGTGCGCGCAGCCTTGGCCTCGGCCAATGCCCATACCCCCAAAGGTATTATTGACCAAGGCGGCATGCGCTTTACCCTGGATACGAATGATCAGGTAAGCAAAGCGCAGGATTATCGGGATCTGATTATCGCATGGCGCAATAATCGGCCCGTGCGGCTGGCGGATATTGCCCAAGTGCGTGATAGCGTGGAAGACCTGCGCAACGCCGGATATTACAATGGCCAGCCCTCGGTTATTGCCATCGTGTTCCCGCAGGCTGGGGCCAACGTGATCCATACGGTGGATCAGATCAACGCTAAGCTGCCCATGCTCAAGGCCGCTCTACCCGGCGGGGTGGATTTGCATATTGGGCTGGATCGTTCCCTTACCATCCGCGCCTCTCTGGCCGATACACAGCTTACACTGGTTATTTCCGTGGTGCTGGTTGTGCTAATGGTGCTGCTGTTTCTGCACTCTGTTAGAATGACGCTTATTCCCGCCATTGTGGTGCCAGCTTCTATTGTGGCCACATTTGGGGTGATGGCGCTGTTTGGCTATTCGCTGGACAATATGTCCCTTATGGCGCTTACGGTTTCCACCGGCTTTGTGGTGGATGATGCCATTGTGGTGGTGGAAAATATTGCCCGCTACATAGAACAGGGCCTTCCCCCGCGAGAAGCCGCCACAAAGGGTAGCGGCGAGGTAGCTTTTACCGTTTTCTCCATTTCCATTTCGCTAATTGCGGTTTTTCTGCCCATTTTGCTCATGGGTGGCCTTGCGGGCCGGTTGTTCCATGAATTCGCCATGACGGTCAGCATCACCATCATTATTTCCATGGTGCTATCTCTCACGCTTACCCCCATGATGGCTGCTTACCTGTTGGCCCCACGTGCGCCCGCGCTTGAAACGCAGGAACACGCACCGTTTTCTGCCCGTGTAGCGGCACGTATTACCCGTGCGCTAGATAAACTTCAGGCTGGATATGCGTATTCACTCGATGTTGCGCTGCGGCATAGCAAGCTGGTGTTGCTGAGCCTGCCCTTTACGCTGGCGCTGATTGTCGCGCTGTTTATTCTCATGCCCAAGGGCTTCTTCCCGGTAGAAGATACGGGCCTGTTGATGGGACATTTGCAGGGAGATCAGTCTATCTCGTTTGGCGCACTCAGCAAAAAACTGGCTGATGTGCAAAAGGCTATTCTGGCGGAATCAGAAGTTAAAAGTGTCTCCTCCTTTATTGGTGGTCGCGGCTCTTCCAACCAAGCCAATCTGTTCTTGCAGTTGCAGGACAAAAGCGAGCGTTCGGATACCCCCACAGACCTTATCAACCGTATCAGCACACGGCTGAGCAAACTGGTGGGGGCTGATTTCTTTCTGATGGAACCCGGCGCCGTACGTGCGGGCGCCCGGCAGAGCAACGCCTCCTACCAGTACACATTGGAAGGGGAAAACGCATCTGAGCTTTATACATGGACAGACAAGCTCCAAAGTGAATTACGCCGCCACCCACAGTTGACCGATCTTTCATCCGACGTGCAGCAGGGTGGTTCCGCCATGAGCGTGGATATAGACCGTGATACCTCCGCACGTGTCAGCATCACGCCGCAGTTGCTTTCCAACACGCTGTACGATGCCTTCGGGCAACGTGCGGCCTCTGTCATCTACAACAGGCTCAATCAGTATCGCGTGGTGATGGAAGCTGACCCGGTGCTGTGGTCCAACCCCCATAGCCTGATGCAGGTGTGGGTCAGTGTGGCCGGTGGCACAGCGGGCGGTGGCACACAATCCAACACCATACGCGTGCGCAACACCAGCGGGCTGGATGAGGCCGGAAGCAGTTCAGCATCTTCCCTCAGTTCGGAATCCTTCAAAAACCAGATTGCCAACGCACTGGCGGGAGGCGCCGGGGCTTCCAACGGGTCTGCTGTCAGCACATCGTCAGAAAGCATGGTGCCGCTTACGCTGGTTTCTCAGATTGTGCAGACACGCACACCCCTTTCGGTCAACCATCAGGGTATGGCTGTGGCTTCCACTATCTCCTTCAATCTGGCCAAGGGTGTTTCGCTTAGTACGGCAACGCAGATTATCAACGCCGCACAGGTTACGCTGCATATGCCATCCACCATCCACGGCAGTTTTGCGGGAAATGCCGCACAGTTCCAGAAAGCCGTGAATGATGAACCCCTGCTGATACTCGCCGCCTTGGCTGCCGTGTATATTGTTCTGGGTATTCTGTACGAAAGCTATCTGCACCCGCTCACCATTCTTTCCACCCTTCCTTCTGCTGGTGTGGGAGCACTGTTGGCGCTGCAACTGGCTGGGGAAGAATTCTCGCTTATCGCCATGATCGGGGTGATTCTGCTGATTGGCATTGTAAAGAAAAACGCCATCATGTTGGTGGATTTTGCTCTTGTGGCAGAGCGTGAACATGGCATGTCTTCGCTTGAGGCCATCCGTACAGCCTGCTTGCTCCGCTTCCGCCCTATTATCATGACATCCGCTGCCGCAGCGCTGGGGGCGGCCCCGCTAATGATCACCAATGGCTATGGGGCAGAACTACGCCACCCGTTGGGCATTGCCATTGTGGGCGGGTTGCTCGTCAGTCAGGCTCTTACACTTTACACCACCCCTGTTATTTATCTTACGCTTGATACGTGGCGGCTGCGTGTTCAGAAAATACGCCTGCGCTCTTTCTTTTCTCGCACCTCCCGGCAGGATAGCTGATGGTTTCGCCTTCTTTTTCCAGCATGATGCTCAAACACAAAAAACTATCCCGCCGCGCTGCCAGCCTTATGGCACCACTGGCGCTTATGGGCTGCATGGTTGGCCCCAATTATAAACGCCCTTCGGCCATTATCTCTCCGCAGTTCAAGGAGCTACGGCCTGCGGCTGGGTGGAACTATGCACAGCCCAGCTTGGCGGCCATTCCCAAAGGCGCATGGTGGACGCTTTATAATGATCCGCTGCTGAACCAGCTTGAATCTCAGGTGGAAATTAACAACCAGAATGTCGCGCAGTATGAGGCCAGATACCGCAATGCCCGCGCCGCCATTAACGCCATACGAGCAGAGCTGTATCCTACATTAAGCGGTGCCCTCTCCTTCAACCGGCAGAGTTCTGGCCGTGGCTCGCGCTCATCAGGCACGATTATTAACTACGGAGATACAACGTCCTCCATTGCCTCCAACACCACAGAAAATACCTATGCAATGGGTGCTTCCGCCTCGTGGGATCTAGATTTGTGGGGCAATATCCGCCGTCAGATTCAGGCTCAGGTAACAGAGGCTCAGGCTTCTGCGGCTGATCTGACCAATGCCAAACTCTCCTATCAGGCGCAGTTGGCAACAGCTTATTTTAACCTGCGGTATCAGGATAGCTTGCACGATCTGCTGCAAAAGAACGTAGATTTTTACGAACGCTCCTACCAGATCACCAAAAACCAGTATGATGCAGGCACGGCTGACCCCACCACACTGATGCAGGCCAAAACCCAGCTTGAGCAAACACGCGCCCAAGCCACCGCAACAGATGCCGCCCGCGCAGGGTATGAACATGCCATTGCCATTCTGATGGGCAAATCTCCGGCGGATCTTTCCATTCCCCACGGTGCGCTTACGCGGGATATTCCGGCCATTCCTGTTGCCGTGCCCTCAGAGCTTTTGCAGCGCCGCCCAGATGTTTCTGCCGCAGAACGCAGGATGGAGGAATATAACGCCCAGATTGGCGCAGCACTTGCTGCATTTTACCCGGACGTAAAATTAACAGCCAGCTACTCCTACAGTGGTGACCCGGTGGGAGCTCTGGTGCAGGTAGCCAACCGTATCTGGGCGCTAGGTGCTTCCGCTACGGAAACCCTCTTTGAGGGGGGCGCACGCACCGCCGCTGTGCGTGAAGCCAACACCAATTATAATTACTACGTAGCCGCCTACCGCCAGACCGTGCTGACAGCCCTGCAACAAGTAGAAGATCAGCTTGCCAACCTGCGCGTACTAGCAGACCAGGCAGACCAACAGGCTGTTGCTGTAGAAGCCGCCAACAAGGCTGTGCAGATTTCCTTCAACCAGTACATGGCTGGCACCCAGATTTACACCACGGTTATTACGGCGGAAGTAACAGCTCTTTCCAATGCGGAAACGGCACTGCAAATTCAGCAAAGCCGTATTCTGGATTCCGTCACGCTTATTGAAGCTCTTGGTGGTGGGTGGGATGCATCCTCGCTGCCTAGCAAGGATTCCATGCAAACAGACAACCCGCTTCTGCCGTCCTTTATCCAAAAGGATAAAAACTAGGGCGGCCTGCTTTTTAGCTGCACAAACAAAAACCCCCGGCCTTTTTAGACCGGGGGTTTTTTCATGCTCTGGTTATTCAGAAGCGGTTATTTTGTAATGGCACGCCCAGCCAACAGGGCCACCACCAGAAAAACAACGAACAGAATAATTGCGATAAAGAACAGGATTTTTGCCATTCCCGCGGCTGCGGAGGAAATACCACCAAAACCGAACAGTCCCGCAATAAGGGAAATAACTAGAAAAAACAGTGCCAGCTTCAGCATGTAATCATCTCCTTCACACCTTCAGGCAGAGTTTTCTGACTGAAAATCTATCAAAATTTTAACGTCGCCGCCGGAGCAGGCCACCAACAATAAAGCTGAAAATTCCCACAACCGGCAAAATCAGGAAGGGCTGGTCAATCACCACATCCCGAACAGCTTCCGTTGCAGCACAACGCTTGGCCGGGTTCATTTCATCATAACTGGGGAGCTGGCTGAACAAGCCTTCCGCACCATCCTGAACACGGCCAATACCTTCTTCCAGCGCGTAATCCTTTGTGTTGTCATCGCTCATGCGATGTCTCCCCATTTTGTTGCATGTGAACGCACGACACCCCAAAAAGGATGCGTGAGACTTTTATTTATATGCTTTTCAACTAAATTTCAGCAGAACGCCAGTACGGAGCACCACCGGGGTCTTTTTCCCCCGCAATCATGGCGCGCAAACGGGCCGCATAGGTTCTAAACACCGTGCTTTCGGGGTTTCTTTCATCCATCGTAATGGCAATTTCACCCGTAATACCTGCTGGTGGGCCGCCCGCAAGCACCACTACACGGGTAGCAAGGCGCAAGGCTTCCTCAATATCATGCGTTACAAACAGCACGGTTTTATGCGTTTGTTGCCAGATACGTTGAAGCTCCTCTTGCAAGCTGCTGCGTGTAATAGGGTCTAGGGCACCAAAAGGCTCATCCATCAGCAGCAGATCAGGATTGACTGTAAAAGCACGCGCAACCCCTACACGCTGCCGCTGCCCACCAGACATACGGCGGGGCCACCTATCTGCTGCTTCCTCCAGCCCTACCAGTTTAAGCGCATCCATGGCGCGTGTATGCTTTTCTTCACGCGTTAGGCCCAAGCCTTCCAGCCCGAACTCAACATTTTTCAGCACAGAGCGCCACGGCATCAGCCGCGCATCCTGAAAGACCAAGGCCCGCCTACGCCGTTTGGCGCCTGTTTCCTCTGCATCTGTTATGCAGGCCGAACCACCCACTGTGCCTTCCGTAGGCTGCATGAGCCCCATAAACACGCGCAGAAGCGTGGATTTCCCCACACCAGATGGGCCTAAAAGCGCAACAAATTCACCCTGCTCCAATGTGAGGCTCACATTGCGCAACACAAAATTAGCTCCGCCATCGTGCGAGAGGCCGACATTATCCAAGCTGGCAACGCTGTGTTTGTCGCTCATGGTTGCCACCTCAGCACGCGTTTTCTTACAAACCCGAACAGAAAATCAGTTACCGCATAAAGCAAAGCCATGGTGAGCATATAAACAACCACAACATCGGTTGCCAACAAGCTGGATGCCTGCATCATACGCGCACCAATACCGGGAACGCCAAACAGTTCCGCCGCCACAACAGACATCCAGCCCTGCCCCAAACCTGTGCGCAGGCCAGACATAAGGCCGGGAGAAGCCGCAGGCAGCACCACCTTGAACAAACGCCCCAAAAAGCTGCCATGCCCAAAAGCGGCTGCCAGTTCATACAGTTCTGGGTCCACTCCGCGCACGGCACTGTGGGCCGCGTAAAAGTTGATCCAGAAAACTGAAATGGCAATCACAAAGGTGGCGCCCGATGTGTTCAGGCCAAACCACAAAATGGCAAAAGGCACCCACGCCAAGCCCGGCACAGGCCGCAGCAGCCGGACAATACCTTCCAGCAAGCCATCCACAACAGCCGCCATGCCGCACAGAATGCCTAAACCAGCACCCAGCACGGAACCAATAAGCAAGCCCAACAGATAATGGTGCAGACTGTCTAAAATGGCCTGCTGCCAAAAGCCCCCGCGCACTTCATCCAGCCAGGCTGGCCCTAGTGAACTGGGAGCAGGCACCATACCAGAAGGCAGCAATCCTGTTCGGACTGCTGCCTCCCACCCTCCAAAAAAGACGATAAGCCCGATAAGACCTAACGCCCATTTTGTTGAAAACGAAACTTTATCCCTCACTGCTGGCTCTGCTTCCACATCTCCAGATCAAACAGGCTATCCACTGGCTCGGCCTTACGCAAAAGCCCCTGTTCAACCTCAAAATCCTGTAACTGCCGCACGCCTTCTACAATACGTGCAGGATCACTCACAAAATGCTGGGCAGAACGTGCAAGGGCTTTTTGCAACACTTCTTCCTTCAGCATACCGCCACCCAGTGCCGTGCGCACGAAAGGAGCTGCTTCATCCGGATGCTGAGACACCAAAGTGTTGGCTTTAACAAACAGGCCTGTAAGCGTTTTTGCCCATGGCACTTCTGTTGGCTTTACAATAGCCAGAACAGAACCCGGCTGATCGGGCAGCATATCATGCCCCGTGGCCAGAATTCTGGCTTCCGGCACACGCATTTTTGCAACTGTTAAAGAAGGTTCGCGCAATACGGCGGCATCTACCGCACCAGCCAGAAAAGCCTGCTGTGCGGCATCAATATCCACACCGGCAATATTGATAACAGAGGCAGGCTGCGCAATATTAAGGCGTTTTTGCAGCCAGTAACGGAGCATGATATCCGGCACGGAACCGGCTGGCTGTGCGGCAACACGCGGCAAATGCCCCTGTTCCTGCTTGAACTTGGCAAAGCCATCCTTAATGACCTGAGCAGACAGACCACCCTCCTGCCCTTCTGGCACGATCTGAGCCAACGGGCCACGGGCCAGCAGCTCCAGTTCCTCCACCGAACCAGAAGCCACAACCTTAACATCCACACCATGCGCACGTGCCTGCAACAACGGCAACACACCTGCCACGTAGGCATCAATACGCCCAGACACCAAAGCCTGAATAGCCTGAGGGCCAGAACCAAAGCGCACAAGTTGCAGATCCAAACCAGCCTGCTTGGCCCAGCCCTCACCATCCAGAACAAACAGGGCGGATGAACCCAGAACAGGAATATACCCAATACGCACCGGGGTTCCGGCCCGTGCCTGCTGTATCAGCCCTACAAAAAGCAGGCTGACCACCAGCATAATCCGCAGAAAAACTTGCCTCATAATGCCACCGTGTTTGTTTGCGCCATTCATTTTGCAATTACTAACGTGCCAGAAGGCTATATTGTCAATATACCATGTTGAAATGGTGTAAATTTTCCAGCCAATTTCACGATATAAAATCGCACCACTCATGCAATTATGAGAGCATAAAAAAAGGCCAGCCCATTTCTGAGCCAGCCTTTTTTCTAAAAACCAGATACGTGGCTTATGCAGCCAGATCCTGCTTTTCTTCTGCTTCCGGACGTGGGCCGCTGTCCTGCCCTTTGGCAGAAACATCGCGATCAACCAGTTCGATAACAGCCATAGGTGCGGCATCGCCATAACGCACGCCAGCACGCAGAACGCGCGTGTAACCGCCGTTACGAGCCTTGTAGCGTTCTGCAATAGCAGCAAACAGCTTTTTCACGATCACATCATCACGCAGCATGGCAAAAGCCTGACGGCGCGCATGCAGATCGCCCCGTTTACCCAGCGTAATCAGCTTTTCAACAACCGGACGCAGTTCCTTAGCTTTAGGCAGCGTGGTGGTGATCTGTTCGTGTTTGATCAGTGCAACAGCCATATTGCGAAACATGGCTGCGCGGTGAGAAGAAGTAACGCCGAGCTTTCTGCCGGCAATCCCGTGACGCATAGTTCAGTTCCTACGTATCGTGTGAAAAGTCAGATCAAAACGGCTCATCAAGCCGCTTTGCCAGCTCTTCAATATTTTCCGGCGGCCAAGCCGGCACATTCATACCCAAGGACAGCCCCATAGAGGTGAGAACTTCCTTGATTTCGTTCAGGGATTTCCGGCCAAAGTTCGGAGTACGGAGCATTTCCTGCTCGCTCTTCTGCACCAGATCCCCAATGTAGATGATGTTGTCGTTCTTCAGGCAGTTTGCACTACGAACAGACAGTTCAAGTTCATCCACCTTACGCAGCAGATTACGGTTGAACGGCAGATCATCTTCAGGCTCTTCAGCCTGCACAGGGCGCGGCTCATCAAAGTTAATGAACAGCTGAAGCTGATCCTGCAGAATACGTGCAGCCAAAGCCACAGCATCTTCAGGTGTTACAGCACCATTGGTTTCAACCGTCAGCAGCAGCTTATCATAGTCTGTTACCTGCCCCACGCGGGTAGGCTCAACTTTATAAGACACGCGCTTTACGGGGGAATAAATTGCATCCACCGGAATCAGGCCAATTGGTGCATCTTCCGGGCGGTTAGCCGCGGCAGGCACATAGCCTTTACCCATGTTAACAATAAATTCCATGCCCAGCTTAACGCCATCATCCAGCGTGCAGATAACAAGATCGGGGTTCATGATCTCGATATCATGGCCGGTCTGGATCTGGCGGGCGCGCACTTCGCCGGGGCCCGTGGCCGTCAGCATCATACGCTTTGGCCCTTCGCCATGCATACGCAGTGCCAGCTGCTTGATGTTCAGCACGATGTCCGTGACATCTTCCCGAACGCCCGCAACAGACGAGAACTCATGCAGCACGCCGTCAATCTGCACAGCAGTAACAGCCGCACCCTGAAGCGAGGACAGCAGAACACGCCGCAGCGCATTCCCCAGTGTCATCCCGAACCCGCGTTCCAGAGGTTCTGCAACCACGGTTGCGATGCGTGCTGGCTCCACACCGGATTCGACCTCAAGCTTTTCAGGCTTGATCAGAGATTGCCAGTTTTTCTGAAGGACCAAGGTACCGGCCTTTCAATACGAAAAACCACTGCAATCGCAGCGATTTCTCTGAAGTGGACACAACAACCGGAAGACAGCTTAAATTGTAAGCTGCCTTCCTGCTCAGGACTTAGACGCGGCGACGCTTACGCGGGCGGCAACCATTATGCGGAACCGGCGTCATATCGCGGATGGAGGTGATGGTGAAACCAACAGCCTGCAAAGCACGCAGTGCGCTTTCACGCCCTGACCCAGGACCGGAAACTTCGATTTCCAGAGTTTCCATACCATGTTCGCGAGCCTTGCGACCTGCGTCTTCCGCCGCAACCTGCGCCGCATAAGGCGTAGATTTCCGAGACCCCTTAAAACCCTGCGCGCCAGCGGAAGACCAAGAAATGGCATTTCCTTGTGCATCAGAGATGGTGATCATGGTGTTGTTGAACGTGGAGAGCACATGCGCCACGCCAGAAATAATGTTCTTACGCTCTTTTTTGCGAATACGCGGAGTTGCGGCTTTCGCCATGTCTTTTCTACCTCAGTCCCTGCCCAGAGCCTGCCGCAGCAGGGTTAGACATCCTAACCAGTTGGATTAGCGCGTTGCTTTTTTCTTGCCTGCAATCGCCACAGCCTTGCCCTTGCGCGTGCGAGCATTGGTGTGTGTGCGCTGACCGTGCACAGGCAGACCGCGACGATGGCGCAGACCGCGGTAGCAGCCCAGATCCATCAGACGCTTGATGTTCATTGCGATTTCACGACGCAGATCGCCTTCAACGCGATACTTGCTGTCGATCAGTTCACGCACCTTCAGGATTTCGTCGTCGCTCAGCTCGTTTACCCGCTTTGCTTCTGGAATTTCCAGAGCCTTGCAGATTTCAGCAGCCTTAGTTGCGCCAATCCCGTAAATATACTGAAGCCCGATAACAACCCGTTTGTTGGTCGGGACATTCACGCCGGCAATACGTGCCACGCCTTATACTCCTGTTCGCCCGCCTTAACCACGAACGCTCATAGCCCTTGGGGCAGATTTCACTTGGTGGCCGCGAAATATACCGGCCACCGCCACAAGTCAACGAAAACGGATCACTTTTTCGTGATCAACCCCTCGCTGGCAAGCGCATCTTCGATTTCGCCTGTCACTTCAGGGGCCGACAGCATGCCGTTAATTTTGTGCAGCCGTCCGGTTTTTTCATAAAACGGCAGAATCGGTGCCGTCAGTTTCCGGTACTCTTTCAGCCGTTCAACAACGGTTTCCCGCTTATCGTCCGCCCGGCGCTTGAACTCATGGCTACCGCAAGAATCACAGATCCCATCCACCTTGGGTGGGTTAGAGACCTCGTTGTACGTCTTGCCGCAGTTGCCACAAGTAAAGCGACCGGAAATCCGATCTGCCAGAATTTCTTCGTCCACATCCAGGAAGAGAACAGTATCAATTTTCTTCCCGTCTGAAGAAAGCATGCTGTCCAGCTCTTCAGCCTGCGCCAGCGTGCGCGGAAAACCATCCAGAATGAAACCATTCTGGCAATCTGCCTGCGCAATCCGGCTTTTCAGCATCGCAATAATCAACTCATCAGGAACCAGTTTCCCGGCATCCATAAGAGCTTTTGCCTGCTTTCCTGTTTCAGATCCCTTGGCCACTTCTGCGCGTAGCATATCGCCCGTAGAAATCTGAATCAGCCCATACCGCTCTTCAAGAAGTTTGGACTGTGTACCTTTTCCCGCACCGGGAGGGCCCAGAAAAATAATATTCATCGTCTGATGATCCTCTGCTTCCTACCGCCGCGCGATTTACGCATAAGCCCCTGATATTGATGCGCCACCAGATGAGACTGAATTTGTGTGACCGTATCAATAGTTACAGACACAATAATAATCAGACTCGTTCCACCAAAATAGAACGGTACGTTGTAGTGACTGATCAGGATCTGAGGCAACAGACAGACTGCCACCATATACGCTGCACCGATCGTGGTCAGGCGGGTGAGAATTTTATCAAAATACGATGCTGTAGAAGCACCTGGGCGCACACCAGGGATAAAACCACCCTGCTTTCTCAAATTATCGGCTGTTTCCGTCGGATTGAAGGTAACGGCCGCATAAAAGTATGAGAAAAATATAATCATGGCAGCATAGAACAGCATATACAGTGGCTGCCCCTGCCCAAGTTCCTGCCCCAGAAAGGAAAGCCAGCCCGGCAGTGATTTGCCATTCATAAAACCAGCAATCGTTACCGGAATCAGAAGCACTGAAGAGGCAAAAATCGGTGGAATAACGCCAGCCGTATTCACTTTCAGTGGCATATGGGTTGTGTCCCCCCCAAACATCCGCTGCCCCATCTGGCGCTTTGGATATTGGATAACAACCCGACGCTGCGCCTGTTCCATGAACACAATAAACATGATGGTAAGCGCTGCAAGAACCAAGAAAAGCAGCACAAAGAACGGCGAAAGCGCGCCCGTGTAACCAAGCTGGAAGAGGCTTGCCAATGCATGCGGCAGGTTTGCCACAATACCAGCAAAGATAATGAGCGAGATCCCATTACCCACACCACGCGCGGTAATTTGCTCACCCAGCCACATCAGAAACATGGTTCCGCCAACAAGCGTGGTTACGCATGAAAGCAAAAAGAACATACCGGGATGAACAACGGCAGCGCCTGCAGCGCTATGCACGTTCTCCAGCCCCACAGCTATCCCATACGCCTGAAACAGCGCAATAAGGACAGTCAGGTAACGTGTATACTGATTAAGCTTTTTACGCCCCTGTTCACCTTCCTTCTTGAGAGCCTCAAGAGAAGGCACAGCAGTAGACATAAGCTGCACAATAATAGACGCAGAGATATATGGCATGATGTTCAGCGCGAACACGGTCATACGCCCAAGCGCACCCCCCGTGAACATATTGAACATGCCCAGAATGCCACCCTGATGCTGCGCCAGAAGCTGCCCCATAACTGTGGCATCCACCCCCGGAACCGGGATGTATGTGCCCAAGCGGTAAACAATCAGCGCACCCAGTGTAAACCAGATTCGCTTTTTAAGTTCAGTCGCTTTGGCAAAAGAGCCTACATTAAAGTTGGCAGCCAGTTGTTCGGCCGCGGAAGCCATGCATCCGTCCTTTCATACAAACAGCGCCACCACGGCTGTGGAGACGCTGGCACAATCGCCTGAAAAATTCAGACAACATTCTGAGAAGGAACAAGAAAGGAGAACAGTGCGAACACTGCTCTCCTTTTTGCAACATCAGGAAGCGCTGGCTTCAGCAGCTTTAGGCTGCAGCAGCTTAACGCTACCTCCGGCTTTTTCTACTGCAGCAACAGCAGAAGCTGATGCACCAGAGACTTCAAACGTAACAGCTTTTGTCAGCTCACCTTCGGCCAGAATGCGCACGCCAGCATATTTGCCAGTGCCAACCAGACCAGCTTTTTTCAAAGCTTCTTCAGTAACAGGTGTGCCTGCTGCCAGTTTGCCATCAGCCAAGGCTTTTTCCACCGCACCAAGGTTTACAGGAGCATAAACCTTGCGGAAGATGTTTTTGAAGCCACGCTTAGGCAGACGACGATAGATAGGAAGCTGCCCACCTTCAAACCCGTTCAGGGAAACCCCTTCACGTGCTTTCTGGCCTTTTACACCCCTACCAGACGTCTTACCTTTACCAGAACCAATACCGCGCCCAAGACGCTTTTTCCGGTAACGGGAACCTTCGTTATCACGAAGTTCGTTGAGCTTCATTTCAATCCTCCACCTTCACCAGGTGGGCCACTTTGCGTACCATACCCCGGACAGACGGAGTATCTTCTAGAACGCGTTCACGGCCAATCTTGTTCAGACCCAGACCGATCAAAGTTGCCTGCTGTCCAGGCTTACGTCCGTTACCGGACGCAATCTGCACAACCTTAAAGGTTTTTTTATCAGACATCAGCGGCCTCCGCAGCAACAGCCTGTTCACGCTTACCGAAGATTTCAGCAACCTTCTTACCGCGACGGCTAGCTACAGAACGTGGGCTTGCACAACGTGCCAGCGCATCAAAAGTTGCCTTAACCATGTTGTGCGGGTTCCGGGTACCCAGAGACTTCGCAACCACATCGTTAATACCAAGGCTTTCGAATACAGCACGCATAGGACCACCAGCGATAATCCCCGTCCCTGCTTCGGCAGACCGCAGCACAACCTTACCGGCACCAAAGTGACCAGCAACATCATGATGCAGTGTACGGCCTTCCTTCATCGGGACACGGATCATGCCACGTTTGGCGCGTTCCGTAGCCTTACGAATTGCTTCAGGAACTTCGCGCGCCTTACCTGCACCGTAGCCAACACGCCCCTTCTGGTCACCAACAACAACCAGAGCAGCGAAAGCAAACCGACGACCACCCTTAACCACTTTCGCAACGCGATTGATGGTTACCAGCTTATCGACCAGTTCATCCCCTTCGCGTTCACGCTCACGGCCGCCTCGACCGCCTTCTCTTGGTTCACGAGCCATTCCGTGATCCTTTCCTCAGAAGGAGAGACCGCCCTCACGGGCCGCCTCTGCCAGGGCCTTGACGCGCCCGTGATAAAGATAAGACCCCCTGTCGAACACGACCTGAGATACACCTGCAGCAACGGCGCGCTGTGCAACCAGCTTACCGACAGCGCCAGCGCTTTCCTGCGTGGAACCTTTTTTCAGATCCGTCTGCAGCTCCTTATCCAAGGAGGACGCTGAGGCCAAAGTACGGCCCTGCGCATCGTCGATCACCTGAGCATAAATGTTCTTGCCAGACCGGAAAACAGACAGACGAGGACGCCCACCTGCCTTGCGGCGCAGCTGAAAACGGAGACGCGCCCGACGGCGGTTCCGCAATTCCTGCTGAGTGCTCATTATTTCTTCTTGCCTTCCTTACGACGAATGGTTTCCGTTTCGTACCGAACACCTTTGCCCTTGTAAGGTTCAGGCTTACGGAAGCTGCGGATATCAAGAGCCACCTGGCCTACCCGCTGCTTATCGATCCCCTCCACCACAATAGCCGTCGGACGCGGCGTAGAAATCTTGATGCCTGCAGGAATCGGATACACAACATCATGGGAGAACCCAAGGTTCATCACCAGATTAGAACCCTGCACAGCTGCACGGTAACCTGTGCCGTTAATTTCCAGAGCCTTGGAAAAACCTTCCGAAACCCCTTTAACAGCCGTTGCGATCAGAGCACGCGTTGTGCCCCACATCATACGAGCCTGAGCAGCAGTGCCCACTGGCTGCACAACAACCTTACCATCCTGCACATCAACGGAAACATGTGAAGAAAGCGGCAGAGCCAGCTCCCCCAATTTTCCTTTGGCCTTCAGAACACCATCTGCAATAGCGATGGTTACCCCTGCCGGCACTTCAACAGGATACTTGCCTACGCGTGACATTTACCCCTCCTTAGAAAACACGGCAGAGGACTTCACCGCCAACATTGGCAGCACGAGCCTCAACATCGGAAAGAACACCACGCGGTGTGGAAAGGATAGAAACACCCAAACCTGCACAAACGCGAGGAAGTTCCTTAATTTTGGAATATACGCGACGACCAGGGCGTGAAACACGCTGAATTTCGCGGATAACCGGCTCACCGTCGGTGTATTTCAGCTCAATATGCAACTGAGCAATACCCTTACGGACGTCTTCACGCTTATAGCCACGAATGTAGCCTTCACGCTGCAGAGCTTCTAAAACACTCACGCGCAGCTTAGAGGCCGGAGCAACACAAGCATTGTGACGCGCGCGCTGAGCATTACGAATACGGGTGAGCATATCACCCAAAGGATCAGAAAGTGACATCTCGCGCCCTTACCAGCTTGCTTTAACCACACCCGGAATCTGGCCTTCAGATGCCAGATCACGGAAAGCAATACGGCACAGCTCAAACTTGCGGTAGTTACCGCGAGAACGACCTGTCAGTTTGCAACGCAGACGAACCCGCACGCGAGAACCATTGCGCGGCAGTTCAGCCAACTTCAAAGACGCATCAAACCGATCCTCCACGGGAAGAGAACGATCCATAACGATATTTTTGAGAGCTACCCGCTTCTCTTTATCCCGTGCCGCCATGCGCGCGCGCTTTGCGTTACGCAGAATGGCAGAAGTCTTAGCCATACAAATTACCTCCGGAACCCTTCGAAAACCTTCGACGGTTTTCCAAGATCACACATTAAAACACCCAGCAGGGTCTGTATCACCCCACGAAGGGAAGATCAAACGCCTTCAGCAGGGCCTTGGCTTCTGCATCTGTCTTTGCACTGGTTACAAACACCACGTCCATACCGCGGATTTCATCTACCTTATCGTATTCGATTTCGGGGAAGATGATCTGTTCTTTCAAGCCCAGAGCAAAGTTACCACGACCGTCAAAACCTTTGGTAGCCGGCAGACCGCGGAAATCGCGGATGCGTGGCATAGCAATAGTTACCAAACGATCAAGGAATTCATACATCCGTGCACGGCGCAGAGTGACCTTACAGCCAATCGGCAGACCTTCACGAATCTTGAAGCCAGCGATAGCTTTCTTCGCCACTGTTTTAACAGGCTTCTGACCAGCAATAAGCGCCATTTCTGCAACAGCAGCATCTAGCTTCTTCTGATCGCCAGCAGCCTCACCCACGCCCATATTCAGGACGATTTTTTCGAGGTGAGGCACCTGCATTTCATTTTTGTAACCAAACTGCTTACGCAGGTTGGCACGCAGTTCGCTTTCATACCGCTGCTGAAAGCGCGGCAGGGAACGACCTTCCTGTTTCGCACTCATTCGTAGCCCCTCAACCTTCAATAGCTTCGCCGGTCGCCTTAGCGATGCGAACTTTTTTGCCGTTTTCCAGCACTCGGAAACCAACTCGTGTCGGCTTTTTAGAGGCTGGATCAATCAGCTTCAGGTTAGAAAGGTGAATGGGTGCTTCACGGGTAATAATCCCGCTTTCTTCACCCATGCGGCGCGCACGCTGATGACGCTTAATTAGCGCCACACCACGCACAACAGCACGGTTTTCGGAAGGACGAACCTCCAGAACTTCTCCCTGCGTCCCCTTGGAGGAACCGCTGATGACGACAACCGTATCGCCTTTTTTAATACGGGCAGCCATTACAACACCTCCGGCGCGAGAGAGATGATCTTCATGAACTTCTTCGCACGCAATTCGCGCACAACCGGTCCAAAAATACGCGTACCAATCGGTTCTTGCTGCTTGTTAATCAGCACAGCTGCGTTTTTATCGAAACGGATCGCGCTACCATCAGGCCGACGGACTGGATAGGAAGTCCGCACGATAACAGCCTGGTGAACGTCGCCCTTCTTCACTTTCCCACGGGGGATAGCTTCTTTGACGGAAACGACGATCACGTCGCCGACCGAGGCGGACTTCCGCTTGGAGCCGCCCAGTACCTTGATGCACTGCACCTGACGTGCACCAGAATTATCGGCGACGTCAAGGTTGGTCTCGGGATGGATCATAACCTAAATATCCTTACGTTAGGCCGATGCACCGGCTTCCGCACCAACGACTTCGCCGTTGCGGGAAATCACAGTCCACGTCTTGCGGCGTGAAATAGGCGGACATTCAACAATCCGCACGGAGTCACCAACCTTGCAGATATTTTCTTCATCATGCGCCGCATATTTTTTAGAGCGACGAATGAATTTCTTATAGAGCGGATGCATGACGCGACGATCAACAAGAACCGTAATGGTTTTGTCCATCTTATCGCTGGTCACACGCCCGGTCAGGACGCGCCTTGGCATCGGCTAACTCTCCTCAGGCATTGGCAGCAGATGTTTTTGCACCTGCTGCAGTCTTTGCATTTTGCACCGCAATCGTCTTGATTCGTGCAATCTCACGGCGCACCGCACGCATACGGCTCTGCGCTTCAGTCTGACCCGTGGCCTGCTGGAAACGCAGATTAAGCTGCTCACGCTTCAATTCAACCAGACGAGCTTCAAGCTCGTCTGGAGTCTTGGTGCGCAAATCGGCTGGCTTAGTTGCCTTTACCATCTCACGCATCTCCAATTCGGGTCACAAACTTGGTCTTGATCGGCAGTTTTGCTGCACCCAGAGCCAACGCTTCACGCGCCAGTTCAGGGGGCACACCTTCGATCTCAAACAAAATGCGACCTGGCTTCACACGGGCCACCCAGTATTCTGGGGAACCCTTACCGGAGCCCATACGCACTTCTGCAGGTTTTGTCGAGACCGGAAGGTCAGGAAAAATACGAATCCAGACGCGACCTGCACGTTTCATGGCACGTGTGATAGCCCGACGGGAGGCTTCAATCTGGCGTGCCGTAATACGTTCCGGCTGAAGAGCCTTCAGTCCAAACGTACCGAAGTTCAACGTGGTGCCACTTTTTGCAAGACCGTGGATACGGCCTTTGTGGGCTTTACGGAATTTTGTCCGCTTCGGGGAAAGCATGTTGTTTTATCCCTCTCCTCAGCGCTGAGGAGCCTGTTCGGCCGCCCGGCGATCCTGAGCCATCGGATCATGAGCAAGAATTTCGCCCTTAAAGATCCAGACTTTTACACCGCAAGTGCCATAGGTGGTCTTTGCTGTTGCTGTGCCATAATCGATATCAGCACGCAGGGTGTGCAGAGGCACACGACCTTCACGATACCATTCGATACGTGCGATTTCCGCACCGCCAAGACGACCAGAGCAGTTGATACGAATACCCTGTGCGCCCAGACGCATAGCAGACTGCACTGCACGCTTCATGGCACGACGGAAAGCCACACGACGTTCCAGCTGCTGAGCAATGTTTTCTGCAACCAGTGTAGCGTCGATTTCTGGCTTGCGAATTTCAACAATGTTCAGCGCAACTTCCGTGCCAGCCATACGTGTCAGCTCCTTACGGAGCGCATCAATGTCCTGACCCTTCTTACCAATCACAACACCCGGACGGGCGGCGTAAATGGTTACGCGGGGCTTTTTGGCCGGACGTTCGATAACGACACGAGACACACCAGCGCCAACCAGCTTGCGACGCAGGAATGCACGCAGCTTCAGATCTTCATGAAGCAATTTTGAATAGTCGGAATCGGCATACCACCGGCTATCCCACGTGCGGTTGATACCGAGCCGCAGCCCGATTGGATTGACTTTATGTCCCATACCTCAGGCCGCCTTCTGTTCGGAAGAAGCTGCTTCGGGCTCAGCAGCCCGTTCAGCTACAACAATCTTCAGGTGACTGAAAAACTTTTCAACACGAGCAGAACGCCCACGACCACGGGCATGAAAACGCCGCATGACAATGGATTTTCCAACTTCAGCTGTTTTCACCACCAACTGGTCAACGTCCAGCTGGTGATTGTTTTCAGCATTAGCGATTGCGCTTTCCAGCGTCTTTTTCACTTCCTGAGCGATACGGCGCTTAGAGAACGTCAACGTTGCAACTGCCTGGGAAGCAGGCTTGTTGCGGATCAGGCCGGCCACAAGGTTCAGCTTGCGGGGGCTAACCCGGATGTTGCGCGTAACTGCCTGCGCTTCTGTTTCCGCGAGTGTGCGCGGATGCTTCGGCTTGCTCATCTCTGCTTAGCCCCGCTTAGACTTCTTGTCAGCACCATGCCCATGGAATGTACGGGTCGGAGAAAATTCGCCGAACTTATGTCCGACCATGTTTTCCGTAACCTGTACGGGCAGAAACTTCTGACCGTTATAAACACCGAACGTCAGACCGACGAACTGCGGAAGAATTGTAGAACGACGAGACCAGATCTTGATCACTTCGTTACGACCCGACGCGCGGGATACCTCAGCTTTATTCAGCAGATACCCGTCGACGAACGGGCCTTTCCAGACGGAACGTGCCATCTTCTATTGCCCCTTACTTGCCGGTCTTTCGACGACGGATAATCAGACTGTCCGTCCGCTTGTTGACCCGAGTTTTGTACCCTTTGGTTGGCTTGCCCCATGGCGTAACCGGATGACGGCCACCAGAGGTACGACCTTCACCACCACCATGCGGATGATCAACAGGGTTCATCACCACACCACGGTTATGAGGACGACGCCCCAACCAACGGGAACGCCCAGCCTTACCCATATGCTGGTTCATGTTATCCGGATTGGACACGGCACCAACGGTCGCCATGCACTCACCACGAACAACACGCAGCTCACCAGACTGCAACTTGATCTGGGCGTAACCGGAATCCTTACCAACGAGCTGGGCATATGTGCCAGCAGAACGTGCGAGCTTACCACCTGCACCCTGCTTCAGTTCGATGTTATGGATAATTGTTCCCACCGGGATGGAAGCCAGCGGCATAGCATTACCAGGCTTAATATCCACGCGTGCACCAGCGATGACATTGTCACCAACTTTCAAACGCTGCGGAGCCAGGATATATGCAAGCTCGCCATCTTCGTACTTCACCAGCGCAATAAATGCGGTGCGGTTCGGATCATATTCCAGACGTTCCACCTTACCCAGAACATCAAACTTACGACGTTTGAAGTCTACGTAACGGTAAGACTGCTTATGACCACCCCCACGGAAACGGGAAGTGATACGGCCATTATTATTACGACCGCCCGTCTTGTTTTTACCTTCGGTCAACTGTTTGACCGGCTTACCTTTCCAAAGGTCAGCACGATCAACCAGCACCGTACCACGCAAGCTTGGCGTGACAGGATTAAAGTGCTTCAGAGCCATGAATTTCTACCTTCGGTCACGCCAGCTTGGCGGTAAGATCAATAGACTGACCTTCCGCAAGCTGAACGAACGCCTTCTTCACGTCAGAACGCTGCCCAACACGCCCTTTAAAGCGTTTGGTTTTTCCCTTCTGAACCAAGGTGTTGACACCAACGACCTTGACCCCGAACAGCGTTTCCACCGCAACCTTGATTTCAGGCTTCGTAGCGGACATTGCCACTTTGAAAACAACCTGGTTCTTTTCAGAAAGCGCCGTAGCTTTTTCCGTAATTACAGGAGTACGCACGATGTCGTACATTGCTTCACGGGAAAGACGCTCGGCTTTCTTGCGAATGGCAAGAATATTCGTCATGCCAGGCGCTCCTTCAGTCCTTCAAGGCCGGCCTGCGTAATCGCAAGCACCTCGTGGTTCAGAATGTCGTAAACATTCGCACCAATGGTCGGCAGAATGTCGATCTTGGGCAGGTTACGGGCGGCACGACCGAAGCTCTCATCTACAGCAGCATCCACGATCAGAGCAGATGTCCAACCCAGAGACTTCAGTTTCTTTGCCAGTTCGCTGGTCTTATCAACGCCAGAAGCAGACTGCAGTACAATAAGCTTACCGTCTTTTGCCTTCTGAGAAAGCGCAGAAATCAGACCAAGGCGGCGCACTTTTTTCGGCAGATCGTAACCGTGGTCACGCACAACCGGGCCATGCACTGCCCCACCGGTACGATACTGTGGCGCACGCAACGAACCCTGACGGGCGCTACCTGTGCCTTTCTGACGGTATGGCTTTTTGGTGGTGCCGGACACTTCGCCCATGCCCTTTACCTTATGCGTGCCGGCGCGGCGCTTAGCCAGCTGCCAGTGCACAACACGAGCCATGATATCTGCACGCGGCGCAACGGCGAAAATTTCGTCCGGAAGCGTTGCAGAACCGGCGCTGCTGTTATCTAGCGTCTTGATTTCGATTTCCATGACCTCAGCCCTCCGCCTTCACGAGGCCGGCCGGATAAGGCGCGTCATCATGGCGGGCTTTTTTAATGGCGTCACGGATCAGAACAACACCGTTCTTCGCTCCTGGCACGGAGCCACGAACCATGATCAGATTCTTTTCCGGATCGACCGCTGCGATTTCCAGATTCAAGGTGGTCACGCGTTCATCACCGAGATGACCAGCCATCTTCTTGTTCTTAAAGGTCTTGCCGGGATCCTGGCGATTACCAGTCGAACCATGCGAACGGTGCGAAATAGACACACCATGCGTGGCTTCAAGACCAGCAAAATTCCAGCGCTTCATTGCGCCAGCAAATCCCTTACCTTTGCTTACACCTGTAACGTCAACCTTTTGGCCAACAACAAAGTGAGAAGCTGAAAGGGTAGCACCAACCTCAAGAGCGGCATCATCAGCTACACGAAATTCGCGAAGCGCCTGCTTGGGCTCCACCTTCGTGCGAGCAAAATGCCCACGATTCGGCTTGGTTACGTTTTTCACCTTGGCTTTACCCATACCTAGCTGAACAGCTACGTAGCCATCCCGCTCCTGGTTACGGACATCAACCACCTGCACATCATCAACATGCAGGACGGTAACAGGCACATGCGTGCCATCTTCCTTGAACAGTCGGGACATGCCCAACTTCTTTGCGATCAATCCGGTGCGCATCGTCTGGACCTTAGAGTTTGATCTCGACATCAACGCCAGCGGCGAGGTCGAGCTTCATGAGAGCGTCCACGGTCTGCGGAGTGGGCTCAACAATGTCGAGCAGACGGCGATGAGTTCGAATTTCGAACTGCTCGCGGCTCTTTTTATCAACGTGAGGAGAACGGTTAACCGTAAACCGTTCGATATGCGTAGGCAGCGGGATAGGACCCCGAACCCGCGCACCCGTACGCTTCGCCGTATTCACGATCTCTTTCGTGCTGTTATCCAGCACCCGATGATCGTACGCTTTCAGGCGAATGCGGATGTTCTGGTTGTCCATTTGTTTTTTAGTCCAACACTTTACTTATCCGGGGAATCCCGGCCGCCAAGTAAGACCCCGACCAAAATCAATCGGTCGGGGCCACTTAGGCTCATATCCTCTATCGATTACTCGATAATGGAGGAAACAACGCCAGCACCAACCGTGCGGCCACCTTCGCGAATAGCGAAACGCAGACCTTCGTCCATGGCGATTGGAGCAATCAGCTCAACTTCCATGGCGCAGTTGTCGCCCGGCATCACCATTTCGGTGCCTTCCGGCAGGTGCACAACACCCGTCACGTCAGTCGTACGGAAGTAGAACTGCGGACGATAGTTGGTGAAGAATGGCGTATGACGGCCACCTTCTTCCTTCGTCAGGATGTAGGCTTCTGCCTTGAACTTCTTATGCGGCGTAATGGAGCCTGGCTTTGCCAGAACCTGACCACGCTCCACATCTTCGCGCTTGGTGCCACGCAGCAGAGCGCCGATGTTGTCACCAGCTTCACCGCGATCAAGCAGCTTACGGAACATTTCAACGCCGGTTACGGTTGTCTTCGTGGTCGGCTTCAGACCAACGATTTCAATTTCGTCACCAACATTGATCACGCCACGTTCCACACGACCCGTTACCACGGTGCCACGACCAGAGATGGAGAACACATCTTCGATCGGCATCAGGAACGGACGGTCAACCGGACGTTCTGGCTGCGGGATGTAGGCATCAACTGCGTCCATCAGATCGCGAACGCGGTTTTCACCGATTTCCGGATCACCATCTTCCAGAGTTACCAGAGCGGAACCCTTGATGATCGGCACATCGTCGCCAGGGAACTGATAGGAAGACAGAAGTTCACGAACTTCCATTTCAACCAGCTCAAGCAGTTCCGGATCATCAACCTGATCAACCTTGTTCAGGAATACAACCAGAGCTGGCACACCGACCTGACGAGCAAGCAGGATGTGTTCGCGGGTCTGCGGCATCGGGCCGTCAGCTGCGGACACAACCAAGATTGCACCGTCCATCTGTGCTGCACCCGTGATCATGTTTTTCACATAGTCAGCATGTCCGGGGCAGTCAACGTGCGCGTAGTGACGCTTGTCGGTTTCATATTCCACGTGAGCTGTGGAAATGGTGATGCCGCGAGCGCGTTCTTCCGGAGCAGCGTCGATCTGATCATACGCCTTAAATTCAGCGCCACCCTTCTTTGCAAGCGTCTTGGTGATCGCTGCCGTCAGAGAGGTCTTACCATGGTCAACGTGACCAATGGTGCCGATGTTGCAGTGCGGTTTATTCCGCTCAAATTTAGCCTTAGCCATTTTTTACTCCATGCCCCAAAAACCATTCGGGATGCAGTTGTTATAAGCCCTGCAAACTCACTGCAAGAGGAAATGCAGCAGCTTCTTTCATTACCAGCGATAGTGGCTGAATGCTTTGTTAGCTTCCGCCATACGGTGGGTATCTTCCCGCTTCTTCACTGCTGCGCCACGATTGTTGACTGCATCCAGAAGCTCATTGGAAAGCCGATCCTGCATAGTGTTTTCGCCACGCTTGCGCGCAGCATCAATCACCCAACGGATCGCCAACGCCTGACGGCGGTCTGCGCGAACTTCAACCGGCACCTGGTAGGTTGCCCCACCAACACGGCGAGAACGCACTTCAACAGCCGGCTTTACGTTATCCAGCGCACTGTGGAACAGCACCACTGCATCCGCACCGTTACCGCTACGACGCACCATGGCATCCAGCGCACCGTATACGATTCTTTCTGCAGCAGACTTCTTACCATCGTACATCAGCGCATTCATGAAACGCGTGACAACGATATCTCCGAATTTCGGATCGGGAAGGATCTCGCGCTTTACTGCGCGATGACGGCGACTCATACCTGTTCTTCCTCTTATTTCGGACGCTTGGCGCCATACAGCGAGCGACGCTGACGCCGCTTGGCAATACCCTGCGTATCCAGAACACCACGAAGGATGTGATAACGCACACCCGGCAAATCCTTCACACGACCGCCGCGGATCAGCACAACACTATGCTCCTGAAGGTTATGACCTTCACCCGGAATATAGCTGACCACCTCATAGCCGTTCGTCAGACGCACCTTAGCGACTTTACGCAGTGCGGAGTTCGGCTTTTTTGGCGTCGTGGTATAAACGCGGGTGCAAACACCGCGCTTTTGGGGGCATCCTTGCAGCGCGGGCACCTTGTTGCGCTTGACCGCAGGCTTGCGCCCCTTGGCAATGAGCTGGTTGATGGTCGGCATGCGCCTTTCCCGATCCTTACACAGTTCGGCCGGCCGCCATTATTTCTGACTGCCGACTTTCATTAAAAAAGATCCCATCAGGCATTTGCCTGTATGGGGCTATGTTGGCATCCGGCCCCGCTTCCACCCCGGAAGCCAACCGCATGCTAGACTCACACAGAAAACCTAATTGCTCTTTCTATCCACAGGGATATCCAGAGCTGAGGGCTGCTACCTAACCCTCCCCCCGCTGGGAGTCAAGTTTTACCCTGCGATTCTTAAAGAATTGCGTACGCTGTACATGAAAAAAGGACCAAGGTTTCCCCTGATCCTTCCTTCATGAAGCATATTTGCAACGTTTATTCGGCTGCAGAACGCCCAACACGTTGGCGATCCTGCTCTGCGGCAATAGCCCGCAGACGCTTCATAACACTGCCCGTGCCTGCTGGAATCAGTCGCCCAACAATTACGTTTTCCTTCAGGCCCATCAACTTATCCACTTTCCCTGCCGTAGCAGCTTCTGTGAGCACGCGTGTGGTTTCCTGGAACGATGCAGCAGAGATAAAGGACTGCGTCTGCAGAGAAGCCTTGGTGATGCCCTGCAGCACCGGCATACCCTGAGCTGGCCGCTCACCTGCTTTGAGGCTCTTGGCATTTTCAGCCTCGAACTCAATACGGTCAACAGTTTCGCCAATCAGATATGTCGTATCACCCGGCTCCAGAATTTCTACCTTCTGAAGCATCTGACGCACGATAACTTCAATATGCTTATCGTTAATCTTCACACCCTGAAGACGATACACATCCTGAATTTCGTTGATCAGGTAATCAGACAGAGCCTCTACACCCATCACCTTCAGGATATCGTGGGGCACCCGCGGACCATCGACCAGCGGATCACCTTTTTCCACAAAGTCACCTTCCTGAACGGAAATGTGCTTGCCTTTCGGGATCAGGTATTCCTGCTCCTCGCCCGTTTCATCGTTCTTCACGATAACACGGCGCTTGGATTTGTAATCTTTCCCGAATTCAACGCGCCCTTCCATTTCCGCGATAATAGCGTGGTCTTTTGGCCGACGTGCTTCAAACAATTCAGCAACGCGGGGCAGACCACCCGTAATATCACGGGTTTTGGAGCCTTCACGTGGCAGACGCGCCAGAACGTCACCGGCATTTACTTCTGTGCCGTTTTCAACAGACAGAAGCGTTTCGGGAGAGAGGAAGTAACGGGCATCTGCACCGTTATCCAACTTCACCACATCACCGTTGGCATCCTTAAGCTGCAGACGTGGGCGCAGATCCACACCTTTACCTGCCTGCTTATAGTCAACCACCACTTTGGAGGTCAGGCCTGTTACTTCGTCCATACGCTCAACAAGCGTGATGGAGTCAATCAGATCCAGGTATTCAACCTTACCGGCTTTTTCCGTGATAATCGGAAGGGTGTACGGATCCCACTCAGCCAGTTTCTGACCGCGAGCAACTTTTGCCCCTTCTTCTGTCAACAAACGGGCACCGTACGGCACACGGTAACGGGCTTTCTCCACACCGTTTTCGTCAGACAGAAGAATTTCACAGTTACGTGCCATCACGATCGGCACGTTCTGACTATTATGCACAACGTTACGGTTACGGATTACGACCTGACCATCACGAGAGGCTTCGATCATGGACTGTTCCGCACCACGCTGCGCCGCACCACCAATATGGAAGGTACGCATTGTCAGCTGTGTGCCGGGCTCACCAATGGACTGAGCGGCGATAACACCCACGGCTTCACCGATGTTAACCGGTGTGCCGCGTGCAAGATCACGACCATAGCAGTGACCACATACACCAACACGGCTATCACAGGTCAGGACAGAACGGATATGAACCGTTTCCACACCAGATTTTTCAATCCGCTCGGCATCGGCTTCATCAATCAGATGATTGCGCGGAACGATCACTTCGTTGGTACCTGGCGCCACCACATCGGAAGCAACCGTACGGCCAAGGATACGTTCGGACAGAGAAGCTACAACTTCCCCACCATCCATTACCGCACGCACCGTCAGGCCGCGTTCACTACCGCAATCTTCTTCGATAATGATGCTGTCCTGCGCCACATCCACCAGACGACGGGTGAGATACCCGGAGTTAGCGGTTTTCAGCGCGGTATCAGCCAGACCTTTACGTGCACCATGGGTAGAGGTGAAGTAATCGAGAACCGAAAGGCCTTCTTTAAAGTTGGCAATAATCGGCTGCTCAATAATTTCACCAGATGGCTTGGCCATCAGACCACGCATACCGGCCAGCTGTTTCATCTGAGCCGGCGACCCACGAGCCCCGGAGTGGCTCATCATCCACACCGAGTTGATCTGCTTACCAACTTCCTGACGAGAAATTTCTTTGGTCATGGCCGCCTGCACTTCGTCTGTGCAACGAGACCACGCGTCCACCACCTTATTGTAGCGTTCGCCAGCCGTGATCAGACCATCCTGATACTGCTGTTCAAACTCTTTAACTTCGGCAGCCGTGCGATCAACCAGTTCTTTCTTTTCAGGCGGGATGATCATGTCATCCTTACCAAAGGAAATACCAGCCTTGGCAGCATGACGGAAACCCAGAGCCATCAGACGATCACAGAAGATAACTGCTTCTTTCTGACCGCAATGACGATACACCGTATCAATAACGTCAGACACGGCCTTTTTGGTGAGCTGGCGGTTGATGAGGGAGAACGGCACAGCTTCATGCTGCGGCAGGATCTGCGCAATCAACACACGGCCAGGCGTGGTCACGGCTGTTTCGTAGGTGACCTTGCCATCCGCACCGACCTTCTGGAAGCGTGCGCGAATTTTATCATGCAGCTTCAGTGCACCGGCGCTGAGTGCGTATTCCACTTCACCAATAGAAGAGAAAGATGGCGCGCCTTCTTTGACCAGAGCACCTGTCTTCTCATCATATTCACAGCGATCTGGCGTAACCTTGAATTCAGGTGTTTCGAGGCTGAGGTAATACAGCCCCAAAACGATATCCTGAGAAGGCACGATAATCGGCTTACCATTGGCTGGGCTGAGGATGTTGTTGGTGGACATCATCAGCACACGTGCTTCAAGCTGGGCTTCAAGGCTCAGCGGCACATGCACAGCCATCTG
The DNA here is from genome assembly GCF_008690365.1 of Acetobacter sp. DmW_136. Taxonomy (NCBI): domain Bacteria; kingdom Pseudomonadati; phylum Pseudomonadota; class Alphaproteobacteria; order Acetobacterales; family Acetobacteraceae; genus Acetobacter; species Acetobacter sp. DmW_136. Next base: position 76,086 of record NZ_VHON01000013.1, on the reverse strand, counting down.
GTCACCGTCAAAGTCTGCGTTAAACGCGGTGCAGACCAGCGGATGCAGCTGAATGGCCTTACCTTCAACCAGCACCGGTTCAAACGCCTGAATACCCAGACGATGCAACGTAGGCGCACGGTTAAGCATAACCGGATGTTCGCGGATAACTTCTTCAAGAATATCCCAAACTTCTGGACGCTCTTTTTCCACCATCCGCTTTGCAGCTTTAATGGTGGTAGCATGACCGTATTTTTCCAGCTTGGCGTAAATGAACGGCTTGAACAGCTCCAGCGCCATCTTTTTGGGAAGACCACACTGATGGAGTTTAAGCTCCGGCCCCACCACAATAACAGAACGGCCAGAGTAATCGACGCGCTTACCAAGCAGGTTCTGACGGAAACGCCCCTGCTTACCTTTAAGCATATCGGAAAGAGATTTCAACGGGCGCTTGTTAGCACCCGTAATCGCACGGCCACGACGCCCGTTATCGAACAACGCATCCACAGCTTCCTGCAGCATACGCTTTTCGTTACGCACGATAATATCGGGCGCACGCAGTTCCATCAGGCGCTTCAGACGGTTATTACGGTTGATAACACGCCGATACAGATCGTTCAGGTCAGACGTTGCAAAACGACCGCCATCCAGCGGCACCAGCGGACGCAGATCCGGCGGAATAACCGGCACCAGATCCAGAATCATCCATTCTGGACGGGAACCGCTTTCTGCAAACGCTTCAATCAGCTTCAGGCGCTTAACAAGCTTTTTGCGCTTGGCTTCTGAAGTTGTTTCCTTAAGTTCCTGACGCAGCTCTACCTTTTCGGCATCGCAATCAATGCGTTCCAGAACTTTTTTAATGGCTTCTGCGCCAATGCCAACTTCAACACCTTCATCGCCATATTCATCCATGGCATCAAGGTACTGTTCTTCCGTCAGCAAGGAATACTGCTTCAGCGGAGACGTGCCGGGTTCCAGAACCAGGTAGCTTTCAAAGTAAAGCACCTTTTCCAGATCTTTCAGCGTCATATCAACCATCAGGCCGATACGGCTGGGCAGAGACTTCAGGAACCAGATATGGGCAACGGGGCTGGCAAGCTGAATATGGCCCATGCGCTCACGACGCACTTTGGCCAGCGTAACTTCAACACCGCACTTTTCGCAGATAATACCGCGGAATTTCATCCGCTTGTATTTACCGCAAAGGCATTCATAATCCTTGATCGGACCAAAAATACGCGCACAGAACAGGCCATCCCGTTCTGGCTTGAACGTACGATAGTTGATGGTCTCGGGCTTCTTGATTTCGCCATAAGACCAGGAACGGATTTGTTCGGGCGATGCCAACTGAATCTTAATCTGATCAAATGTCATCGCCTGGCCGGTCTGGCCAAGAATTTTCATGAGCTCATTCATGTACCGAAGCCCCCAGCGGGAAACGGGGAGCCGAGGTTTCTACCCCGGCCTCCCCTTTGAAATAAGAACGGATGGTGGTGGCGAAATTCACCGTCACTCGGCCCCCTGCTCCAGTTCTACGTTCAGACCCAGAGACTTCAGCTCTTTGATCAGAACGTTAAAGCTTTCCGGAATACCGGCCTCAAAATCATCCTGCTCACGCACGATGGATTCATAAACTTTGGTTCGACCGGAAACGTCATCCGACTTCACAGTCAGCATTTCCTGTAGAGTGTAAGCTGCGCCATATGCTTCCAGCGCCCACACTTCCATTTCCCCAAAGCGCTGACCACCAAACTGCGCCTTACCACCCAGAGGCTGCTGTGTAACCAGCGAGTATGGGCCGATAGAGCGTGCATGGATCTTGTCATCAACAAGATGATGCAGCTTGAGCATGTAGATGTAGCCAACCGTTGTTTTACGTTCGAACGGTTCACCCGTGCGCCCGTCAATCAACTGAGACTGACCAGATTTATTAACGCCAGCTTTTTCAAGCATGGCTTCAATATCCGGAATGGAAGCACCATCGAACACTGGCGTTGCAATCGGCACGCCTTTGCGCAGGTTATTGGCCAGTTCAATCAGCTCATCATTGCTCATATTGGCAATGTCTTCGCTGTAAACTTTATCCCCGTACACATCTTTCAGACGATCAAGCAGTTCCTGACGTTTTTCGCCATTACGCTGGTATTCATCCACCATGTCACCAATGCCACGGCCGATTTTAGCGCAAGCCCAACCCAGATGCGTTTCTAGAATCTGCCCCACGTTCATACGTGAAGGCACACCTAGCGGGTTCAGCACCAGATCAACAGCCGTGCCGTCTTCCAGGAACGGCATGTCTTCAACTGGAACAACGCGGGAAACCACACCCTTGTTACCATGACGACCGGCCATTTTATCCCCTGGCTGCAGCTTACGCTTAACAGCCACGAAAACCTTGACCATCTTCATCACGCCAGGTGGCAGTTCATCACCACGCTGAAGTTTTTCAACCTTGCTTTCAAAACGTGCCTGAATACGTGCAATAGCCGCATCAAATTCACGCCGCAAAGTTTCCAGTTCCGCCATAACGCTGTCAGAAGCGACAACAATCTGACGCCACGTAGCACGCGGATGTTCATCCAGAACGGCATCTGTAATCTCGGTTCCAGAGCGAATACCCTTGAACCCAGCGCCAGCAACCTGCCCCAGAAGCTTTTCACGCAAACGACTATAGAAAGAGCGTTCCTGAATAGCGCGTTCATCATCACGGTCTTTGGCAAGACGTTCGATTTCCGCACGTTCAATGGCCATGGCGCGTTCATCTTTATCCACACCACGGCGGGAGAACACACGCACATCAACAATTGTGCCAGATGTGCCAGGCGGCAGACGCAGAGACGTATCACGCACATCGGAGGCTTTTTCACCAAAGATGGCACGCAGAAGTTTTTCTTCCGGTGTCATTGGGCTTTCGCCCTTTGGCGTTACCTTGCCGATCAGAATATCACCCGGATTAACTTCAGCACCTACATACACAATGCCGGCTTCATCCAAATTCCGCAGGGCTTCTTCACCCACATTCGGAATATCACGCGTGATTTCTTCCTGACCCAGCTTGGTATCACGGGCCATGACTTCGAATTCCTCGATATGGATCGAGGTAAAAACGTCATCCTTGGCAATCCGTTCGGAAATCAGGATGGAGTCTTCGAAGTTGTAACCATTCCAAGGCATAAACGCGACCAGCACGTTACGGCCCAGAGCCAGTTCACCCAGCTCTGTGGAAGGACCATCGGCAATAATATCGCCTGCCCGCACATTGTCACCTACATGCACTAGCGGACGCTGGTTAATACAGGTGGACTGGTTGGAACGGGAATACTTACGCAGACGGTAGATATCTACACCCTGCGTAGAACCTGCCGCATTGGTTGCACGCACTACGATACGGGCACCGTCAATCTGGTCCACAATACCTTCGCGCTTGGCAACAATTGTTGCACCGGAATCACGCGCCACAGCGGCTTCCATACCTGTGCCAACCAACGGTGCATCGGAACGCACCAGCGGCACAGCCTGACGCTGCATGTTGGAACCCATCAGTGCACGGTTCGCGTCATCGTTTTCCAGGAACGGAATGAGCGCCGCAGCAACGGAAACGAGCTGCTTGGGCGAAACGTCACACGCCGTTACTTCCGTTGGCGGAACCAGACGGAAATCACCGTTACGACGCACAGAAATCAGATCGCTGGTAAGCGCACCCTGATCATTCACCTTGGCATCGGCCTGCGCAACAACCAGCTTTTCCTCTTCCATAGCGGAGAGGTACTTCCAGCCGTCCTGTAGCACGCCGTCCTTTACCAGACGGTAAGGTGTTTCGATAAAGCCGTATTTGTTCACTTTGGCATAGGTTGCCAGAGAGTTGATCAGACCAATGTTCGGGCCTTCCGGCGTTTCAATTGGGCAGATACGACCATAATGCGTTGGGTGAACGTCACGCACTTCAAAGCCTGCGCGCTCACGGGTCAAGCCACCTGGGCCAAGCGCTGAAAGACGACGCTTATGCGTCACTTCAGACAGCGGATTGGTTTGATCCATAAACTGGCTGAGCTGAGAAGAACCAAAGAACTCACGTACAGCAGCAGCAGCAGGTTTGGCATTGATCAGATCATGTGGCATGACCGTATCAATATCCACAGAGCCCATACGCTCACGGATAGCGCGTTCCATCCGCAACAGGCCAATGCGGTACTGATTTTCCATCAGTTCACCAACCGAGCGCACGCGGCGGTTACCAAGGTTATCAATATCGTCAATCTGACCGCGACCGTCTTTCAGGTCGCACAGTGTTTTAATGGTGCGCAGAATATCTTCTTTACGCAGCACACGCACTGTGTCTGGCACGTCCATATCCAGACGCATGTTCATCTTCACGCGGCCAACAGCGGAAAGATCATAACGGTCGGGATCAAAGAACAAGCCATTCAGCATGGCTTCGGCTGTTTCAGCCGTTGGCGGCTCACCGGGGCGCATTACACGGTAGATGTCAATCAGCGCTTCATCACGCGTGCTGTTTTTATCTACTGTGAGCGTATCACGGATCCACGGCCCGTTAGCAGCGTCAATTGCCAGCAGGGGAAGTTCCGTAATTCCGGCTTCTTCCAAAGCAGCAAGACGTGCTTCAGTGATTTCCTCACCAGCTTCGCCATAGATTTCGCCAGTCTGCATATTGACGATATCATGGGCAATGTAACGGCCAAGCAGATCGATCTCACCCACCAGCACTTCACGCGTTTTTTCCGCGATCTTGCGCACCATGCGGGCTGTCAGCTTGGTTTCGGCTTCCGCCACCACTTCACCGGTTTCTGCATCCACCAGCGGCGCCAGCAGCTTGAGGCCACGGAAAGAATCCGCATCAAACGGGCGGGCCCAGCCTTTGGCTGTTTTTATGAATGTGACAGCATTATAGAAGTAGGAGAGGATTTCATTGGCATCCATCCCCTTGATTTCCATAGAGTCAACATCACCGCCTTCAGCCGCTTTAGCTTTGCGTGCAGCCTCAGAAGCTGCACCTTCAAGCGCATACAGCAGCGTGGTGACAGGCAGCTTACGCTTACGGTCGATACGAACGTAAAGCAGATCTTTGGCGTCAAACTCGAAGTCCAGCCAGGAACCACGGTAAGGAATAACACGCGCCGCAAACAGATATTTGCCAGAAGAATGCGTTTTACCTTTATCATGATCAAAGAACACACCGGGTGAACGGTGCATCTGGCTGACGATAACACGCTCCGTACCGTTGACGATAAAGGTGCCATTATCTGTCATGAGCGGCATATCGCCCATATAGACTGGCTGTTCCTTAATATCGCGAATGGAACGAGACCCCGTATCTTCGTCCACATCCCACACGATCAAGCGCAGAATAACCTTCAGCGGTGCGGCATATGTCAGACCACGCTGAATGCATTCTTCCACATCATATTTAGGCTCTTCAAATTCGTAACTGACGAATTCCAGACGCCCCCGCCCCGCAAAATCATTGATGGGGAAAACGGAACGGAATACCTCCTGCAAACCTGTTGGAGTACGTGCATCAGGCGATACATTTGCCTGAAGAAATGTCTCGTAAGACGCACGCTGCACGTCAATCAGGTTCGGCATCGGGGCGATTTCGGGAATCCGCCCGAAACTTTTGCGAATCCGCTTCCGTCCTGTGAACGATTTAGTGATTGCGTTCATCGTCGCTCCTGCCCCGCCCATTTATCTCGGACCATCATGCCCGTGGTCATCCCGCGAGCCTGATGGTCCGACCTAATTTTGGTCTCAAGCCCATACCGGGTTTTACCCGGCTCCTGTTTCAGATCAACCCGAAACAGGCAAACGGGCAGAGGCACAGCGCCCCTACCCGAAAACCTTTTTTCCATTTCCCTGATGCCATGCATCAGAAATTTGGCAAACTTACTTGACTTCGACGGTTGCCCCGGCGCCTTCAAGAGCCTTTTTGATCTTGTCAGCTTCGTCCTTGCTGACACCTTCTTTAACGGTCTTCGGCGCACCTTCAACCAGATCCTTGGCTTCTTTCAGGCCCAGACCGGTGATGCCGCGGATTTCCTTAATCACGTTGATCTTCTTGTCGCCAGCGCTAGCCAGAACAACCGTGAATTCGGTTTTTTCTTCAGCCGGAGCAGCAGCAGCACCAGGTGCAGCAGCAGCAACTGCTACAGGAGCAGCAGCGGAAACGCCCCATTTTTCTTCGAGCAGCTTGGAAAGTTCAGCAGCTTCAAGAACGGTCAGAGCGGACAGTTCGTCAACAAGCTTAGCAAGATCAGCCATAGTTTGACTTCCTAATATAGATACTGGTTAGCAGAACGCAACCTTCAAGCACGAAGGCAGCGCAAAATTCTTTAACATTCCTTCATGCAAAGGAATGAAATCAGGCAGCTTCACCCGTTTTGGCATAGGCCCCAAAAACACGTGCAAGCTGGCCTGCCGGCGCCTGAGTAACGCTGGCGATACGCGTAGCTGGCGTGGAGATAAGACCCACGAGCTGCGCGCGCAGCGCATCAAGAGACGGCAGCTCGGCCAGAGCCTTGATTCCATCGGCGTCAAGCACCTGAGAACCAAGAGAACCACCAAGCAGCACAAGCTTGTCATTTGTTTTGGCGAACTCAACGACAGCCTTAGCCACAGCCACAGGGTCTTCAGACCACGCAAGCGCGGTCGGGCCTTGCAGCAGCGGCGCGATGCCGTTGAACTGGGTCCCATCCAGGGCGAGAGTTGCCAGCCGGTTTTTAGCGACCTTATAGTTCGCACCCGCTGCACGCACCTTACGCCGCAGTTCCGTCACAGCAGCCACAGTCAGCCCGTCATTACGGGTGACTACAACCATGGACGTCTGGGCGAAAACGGCGGCCAGAGAGGCGATAAAGGCCTTCTTTTCCGTACGGTTCAAATCCCGTCTCCGTCTTGTTCCATTAAGCTTGCGCCCAACAGAACGGGTTGCCCTTTAGGTTCCGTTATACATAACGCAACCCGCTCGCCTGTCCTTGAAACGGAATATCTGGCGTGCCGTAAATACGACCTGTAACCAGCATTCCCGTCTTACCGCTCGCCAACCCGAAGGCTGATTAAAACCGAAGTTGCGCACGGTCTCGGACAGGAAGAAGGAGCAGCCGTAACCACCCCTTCATGCACCGCACCAACCCGAAAGCGAGTGCGGCGTCATTCTTTCTCAGCCAGCGAAGGCAGAGAGATCCAACTGAACGCCAGGGCCCATGGTGGAGGACAGAGCGCCCTTCTTCATGTAAGCACCTTTTGCGCCAGACGGACGGGCCTTCTGCACGGCATCAATAAATGCACGTACGTTTTCAGCCAGCTTGTCTTCACTGAAGGAAGCCTTGCCAACACCAGCATGCACAATACCGCTCTTTTCAGCGCGATATTCAACCTGACCAGACTTAGCCGCTTCAACAGCGCCCTTTACGTTCATGGTCACGGTGCCCAGCTTGGGGTTCGGCATCAGCCCGCGCGGGCCGAGGATCTTACCCAGACGGCCCACCAGAGCCATCATGTCAGGCGTAGCAATGCAGCGGTCGAAGTTGATTTCGCCAGCCTGCACTTTTTCCATCAGGTCTTCTGCACCCACGATGTCTGCACCAGCAGCCTGAGCTTCTTCAGCTTTCGGGCCACGTGCAAACACGGCAACGCGCAGGGTTTTGCCTGTGCCATTCGGCAGGGAAACAAAGCCACGAACCATCTGGTCTGCATGACGCGGGTCAATGCCCAAGTTCAGTGCAATTTCAACGGTTTCATCAAATTTAGCTGTCGCATTGCCTTTTACCAGCGCGATAGCTTCATCAATACCGTAAACTTTACCAGCTTCAATCTTGGCACGTGCAGCAGCGATACGCTTGTTCTTTGCCATGATATTAGCCCTCCACCACATCAATGCCCATGGAGCGGGCAGAGCCGATCAGCATGCGCACTGCGCCATCCAGATCGTTTGCGTTCATGTCCTGCTGTTTCTGTTCAGCAATTTCACGAAGCTGGCTCATGGTCACTTTACCAACGCTACCACCCTTGCCAACTGTCTGGCTGCCTTTGGAAATTTTGGCGGCCTTCAGCAGGAAGTAGGTGTTCGGCGGGGTTTTGGTGATGAAGCTGAACGTACGGTCTGCATATGCGGTGATAACCACAGGAATCGGCATACCCGGCTCAAGACCCTGGGTCTTGGCGTTAAATGCCTTACAGAATTCCATGATGTTCAGACCGCGCTGACCCAGTGCCGGACCAACCGGCGGGGAAGGATTAGCCTTACCAGCGGGGATCTGAAGTTTGATGTAGCCAACAACTTTTTTGGCCATATCCGGGACTCCTCAAAATGAACCCGAACCGCGGTTCTCTCGATTCCACACCACGCACAGGGCGCAGACAAGAATCTCCCGCGTTCCGATCAGAAGTGCCGCGCTTACCGGGGCGCTGGCTGCGTGTCAAGTGGTTGTGTATTTTTCATGCCGCCTGTCAGATCATTGGAAAGCGGATCTGTCTGGGTGCTAATGCCACCCAAAGGCGCTGCATGACGCAGGTTTTCATACTGCAAGGGCTTGAAAGGCATGATGGTTTCCTCACCGTGCGGCAATTGGCTACGAGACCACCCACCACCAAGGGCACGCACAAGCTGCACACGCGCATCCACCTGTCGGGTTTGCGCCTGCACTAATGAAATGCGGGCATTCAGCGCCGCCACCTGCGCCACCACAACATCCAGATAATTGGTTAGGCCACCAGTATAGAGCGCCATAGTCATGCCCTGCGTGCGCAAGGCGGCATCTACGGCGTTGCTTTCCTGCTTAACCTGCGTTTTCAAACGATTGGTGCGCGTGAGATTGTCTTCCACTTCCTGAAAGGCATCTAACACCGTGCTGCGGTAAATATCTTCCGTTTGCCGATAACCCGACCACGTGCGCTGCAATTCTGCACGCCGCAAACCACCTTGGAACAACGGCAGCACTGCTTGTGCCCCAAACTGATACATAGCGTTGTACAACGAAGCCAGATCGAACCCGTTATCCATAAAGCCCGTCATGGCGTTAAACGTAACGTGCGGATAAAACGCGGCGCGAGACACACCGATGGCTCTGTTTGCTTGTGCCATACGCCGTTCTGCTGCGGCAATATCTGGCCTGCGTTCCAGCAAAGTGGATGGCAGCGCTATAGGTGGTTCTTTTTCCTCAAACGTAAGCTTTGTAACCGGCGCGATATGGAATGAGGCCGGAGCCTGATTAACCAGCACGGCTATAGCGTGTTCCATAACATCACGCTGGGTGCGAATATCGGTTTCCTGCGCCTGCGTGGTGTAAAGCTGAGCTTCTGCGCGGGAAACATCCATACCCGGCGCAATGGCCCCAGCCAGACGCATGCGCGTAACTTGCACGGCTGTCTGATAATACCGGATAGAATCCTTATACACCGCATCCTGCGCATCCAACCCACGCAGAATAACGTAATCCGATGCCAGTTCTGCCTGAAGGCTCAAGCGTGCAGAGGCATAATTTGCGGCATCTTCCTGCACACCCTGCTTGGCCATACGGATACGGTTGCGGATGGCAGACCAGAAATCCGGCTCCCACGTTGCGGTGGCCGAATACTGCTCGGACGACATATACATCGGCCCGGTTGCCCCAGCTCCACGCCATAGCCGGTGTTGGGAGCCTTTATATTTGGCCCCACTCGCCGCCCCATTTAACTGCGGGTAAAGGTGGGATTTGGCTTCCGCTGCCATATCGCGCGATTGCATGAACGCCTCTGCCTGCGCCTGCAAATCCGGGTTCAGGCGCATGGCCTGATCTTCCAGCCGGTTGAGTTCCGGATCACCCAGCATTGTCCACCAATCGGACCGAATGGCATCATCCGATGGGTGGGCGGGCTTCATCACGCCCTGCCCGCTCCAGTTATCGGGCAGCACAAATTGCGCAGGCTTATAGCGGGGTGCCATATCGCAGCCCACCAAGGCCGATGTTGCCACCCCTACCAACAGAATATGTGTAACTTTACGCGGCAGAATGTTCCCTTTCCTCATGGGCGGGCCCCAGCTTCAGACATATCCGCGTTATCATCAGGCATCGCGCGGGTGTCATCCCCATCTTCCCCTTGGGATGATTTGGTGGGAGGCGCTGGCTTTTTGGGTTCTGCTTTTTTAACGGCTGGCGGCGTGCTGGGCATGTTATAGCCGGGTGTGCCTTTAACAATGCGCACTTCCTGCCCATCCAGCAGCCCAGCAGATGGATTGTTGATCACCCGATCCGTTTTCTTCACACCACGCAGAATCTGCACCGTGGTTCCGAAGTTGGTGCCTAGGGTAACATTCACCAGATGCACGTGGTTGGTATCATCCACCAGCGCAACCTGCGTGCCTTCCGCCCTGAACACAATAGCACCCAGTGGCAAAATCAGCTCTTCCGTATCACCGGGAGCATGGAACGTGGCTGTGGCGTAGGAATTGGGCCAGAGTTCACCAGATTTATTGTCCAGTGTAAGTTCTGTTGTAACGGTACGGGTAGATGCATTAAAGGCCGAAGCCGTGGCCAGAAAATGTGCCCGGAATGTGCGTTCAGGATATTGCGGAATACTTAAATCTGCCTCCAACCGCGGGGAGATAATATCTGCATAATCTTGCGGCACGGCTACAAACACACGCATGGCATGCACATCCGCCACACTAAACAATTCGGTGGCATTGCCGTGAGCATCTACATCCCCACGTCCTGCGTTGACGTAATCCCCCACATCCGCCAAGCGCGATGTCACAACGCCATCAAAAGGCGCAACAATTTTTTTGAACGCTTCCAGCGCAGCATAACGCTCTACATCATGCTGCGCTGCTTCTACCTCGGCCTTTTGGGCTTCTGCATTGGCTGCCTGCACATCCACTTCCTGCTGAGAAACAGCTTGCGTGCCTTGCAGGGCCTTCCAGCGTTTTGCTGTAATCTGGGCCAGCTTATACCGCGCCAACGCCACATTCAGGTTGGCTTTAGCTGCTGCAAATTGAGCATCTAACCCCGGTGTATCAATTTCGGCCAGCACATCGCCCGCCTTCACCTTGGCACCGAAATCTTTGTACCACATTTTCACGTAGCCAGAGACCTGCGCATAAATGGGTGCCTGATACCATGCTGCTATATTGGCAGGCAGGGAAAGAGTGCGTTCATCCGGGCCCGGCTGGGGGTAGATAACCTGCACGGATGGAATAGCGTTATGTGCCGTTTCGTGCGCCAGATTAACGTACTGCGTATGGCGCTGAACAATACCCACCACTGCCAGCAGGATGGCAACCCCGCCAACAGCCACAAACCCGATTTTGCGTTTACGTGTGCTGCCAGCCGGCGTGGGAGATTGAGGCCCTGAAGCGTCTGGATGCTCTTGGGTCATGCGGCAGCTTCCTCTTGTTCGGTTTCATGCGGTTTTTTACGTGTGTGCAGCATGGCAAAAACACAGGGTACGAACAGCAGAGTGGCAACTGTTGCCACTATCAGGCCGCCCATAACGGCCTTACCCAAGGGTGCGTTTTGCGAGTTACTTAAAGACATGGGCAACATGCCGATAATCATGGCGGAGGCTGTCATCAGCACTGGGCGAATACGCTCAAACCCAGCTTCCAGCGCGGCCTGAATGGCATCACCATGTTCTTCCAGACGTTCACGCGCAAAAGCTACAACCAAAATAGCATTGGCCGTGGCCGTACCCATGCACATAATGGCCCCTGTAAGGGCTGGCACGGAAAGCGTGGTGTGCGTTAGAAACAGGCTCCATGAAATACCAGCCAGTGCGCCGGGCAACGCGGTGATGATGATGAACGGGTCCAACCAGGACTGAAAGTTCACCACAATCAGCAGGTAAACCAACAGCACAGACATGGCCAAGCCACCTAGCAACTGGGCGTAAGCGCTGTTCATGGTAACAGCCTGCCCCAGCACACTGAGGGAGGAGCCATGCGGCAGGTCACCCTGCACTTCATCTACAATACGCGACACCTCGCGTGAGACCGTGCCGAGGTCTATCCCCTCATTCGTGGCGTAAATATCAAACACCGGCATGATATTGTAATGCGCCACCTCCGCCGGGGTGCCGATCTGATCGATCTTGCTCAACCCACCCAAGATTTGCGGATCTTGGCCAGATGGGTTGCCATCCCCTTTATCAACAGGCGTAATTTCCAGATCATTCATGGTCTGGAGGAAGGGCGCTGGCGTTTGAATATCAATCAGATGCGAAACACCGGTTTTGGTATCCAACCAGTAAACCTGCCCCACCTGAGAACTACCGGACAGAGAAACCAGTGCGTTATTGGCAACATCGGATTCTGTAATGCCAGTTCCCAGCGCGTAAGTACGGCGGGTATTCACCATAAGTGTGGGGGTTGTCATGGGCTGTTGCACAAACACGTCTGTCAGGCCCGTAACATGGCGCAGACGTTCTGCCAGACGGTTCGCAAATCGGAAATTGTCCGCCAGATTGCGCCCAACCACCTGCACATCAATAGGTGATGGCAAACCAAAGTTCAGAATTTTGGCTGTCAGATCCCCCGGCAGGAAGGAAAACTGCGTGCCGGGAAACTTCATGTTCAGGTTATGGCGCAAAAGCCGCCGATATTCGGCCACAGGAGATGCCGGATTTTTAAGTGAAACCGTAATATCGCAATCCTGCGTGCCCACTGTTGGCGTTGGAATATAAGCCTGATTCAACGGGCTGAAGGGCAGACCGCAGTTATCAACCAACCCTTCTACCTGCCCCGGCAATGTGCGTTCGATCTCATCATTCACAAGCTGGGAAATCTTGCCGGATTCTTCCAACCTTGTGCCAATGGGCGCACGCATATGCAGGGCAATGGCATCTGAGTTCACTTCGGGAAAGAAATCCTGCCCCACAAAGAACAGCAGCCCCAAGGAACCAAGCGAGCACAGCACAAACACCGGCACAAACGTACCACGCGTTGCCACCAAATGAGACAGCAGCTCGTGATAGCGATGCCGGAACTGCTCGAACTTATGCTCAAACCCACGCTGAAAGCGGCCAAAAATGGTTTTGGGCTCCTGCGGGCCATGTGCATGTGCGGCCACCTGTGCCGCCAGCATGTATTTGGCCATGGTGGGCACCAGTGTTCGGGACAGGATAAAGGAGGCGATCATGGCAAAAATGATGGCTTCTGCCATGGGCATGAACAGCCAGCCCGCAACACCCGTAAGCTGGAACAGCGGCATCCACACAATGCAGATACACATGGTGGATACAAAGGTGGGGATAACAATCTGGTTTGCGGCATCAATAATGGCCGTTTCCAGATCCTTTTCCATCTCAAGATGCGCGTCGATGTTTTCGATCATCACCGTGGCGTCATCCACCAAAATCCCCACGGCCAGCGCCAAGCCGCCCAGTGTCATGACATTGATGGTCTGCCCGGCCCAACCCAGCCCAATAACCGAGCACAGCATGGCCAGCGGAATGGAGGTGGCAATAATAACGGTAGAACGCCAAGAGCCCAGAAACAGCAGCACCACAAGCCCGGTGAGACACGCAGCGGTGAGCATTTCACGCACCACGTCCTGCACGGATTCCTTCACAAAGGTAGAGGCATCATTCAAAATCTTGATGCTCACGCCCTCTGGCAGGGTTTTTACAATGCCCGGCAGCAGCTTTTTAACCCCCGCCACAACATCCAGCGTAGAGGCATCGCCACTTTTCATAATAACAATCAGAACGCCCTGCTGCCCTTTAACCAGCACAAGGTTGGTTTGTGGCGGGCCGCCTGCATGCACCCATGCCACATCCTGCAACCGCACCACGGCATCCCCCACCTGTTTGATGGGGATCATGTTCAGCTCTTCCATGTTTTTGGGAGAGGCGTTGGTCTGCACCATCCAGTCAAACGGGCCAATGCGCTGATCCCCCGCAGGCAGCACAATGTTCTGGCTGTTCAACGCGCGAGAGACATCAACCGGGGAAAGCCGATGCGCCAGCAGTTTTACCGGGTCCAGATCCACCATGATATTACCCGGCTGCCCGCCGTACGGGTTGGGAATGGCAGCCCCCGCCACGGAAACAAGCGCCGGACGGATAAGGTTGGAGGACATGTCGTAAATTTGTGAGGCCGTCATGGAGGTGGAAGACACCTGCAACGTCACAACCGGCACAGAGGATGCGTTATAAGCCAACACCAGCGGTGGTGTAGAGCCCGTGGGCATCTGCTTGATAACTGTCTGCGATACCGAGGTAATCTGGGTTTGCGCCACAGATGTATCTGTACCGGGCTGGAAGTAGATCTTCACAATCCCGCGGCCATAATACGATTGGCTCTCGATATGTTCGATATTATTCACGGTCGCGGTGAGAGCGCGCTCGTAATAATACACGACGCGGCCAGACATATCCTCTGGCATCAGGCCCGTATAGGTCCAGACCACTGCCACAACAGGAATACGAATGCTGGGAAATACGTCTGTAGGCGTATTGAATATTCCCCTGATTCCGAACACCAGAATCAGGATGGAAAGCACCACAAACGTATACGGCTTTTTAAGCGCGGTAACGACAATTTCGTTCATGCGCTCCAACCTTGCACAGTTAGAGACGCTGCATTGCAGACAGGCAGATTTGGCATGGTTTTATCGTTACATACATATCTGCGGCCCGCCAACATCATTACGTGCAATCTTCAACCTTTTGTAAAAAAGCGGATGGAAAGGTAATTCTGAAACAGGTGCCAACACCCTCCGCCCCTGTTTCAATGGTGACATGGGCTTCGTGCAGATGCGCAATGGCACACACAAGGCTAAGCCCCAGCCCACTCCCCGGTACGTGGCGGCTTTTGTCCGACCGATAAAAGCGTGAAAGAACAGCTTCTCTTTCAGCCGGTGCAATACCTACGCCCGTATCCGTAACAAACAGAGATGCCGCACCGTTGATGCGTTGCGAGCCAAGCATAATGCGCCCACCTTCTGGTGTGAACTTTATGGCATTATCAACCAGATTGGCCAAAAGCTCGATCAACAAGTGCCGATCCCCCCATACAAAGCAGGGGGCTTCCCCCTCCTTTGTAACCAGCACTTTATCTTCCATTTCAGCTATGGGTTCATACAAATCAAATACGTCTGCCACCAGATCGGCTAAAAGCACTTGCCCAAAGCCTGCTTTTCTGCGGCTGTTTTCTATTTCCGCAATACGCAGCAACGCAGTGATAATACCCATGCACTGGTCCAGATCATCTACAGCACGCCCTACGGCCGCCTCCAGCGCCTCTGGCTCTGCGCAAGCAGAAAGAGCCCGCTCCAATCTGGCACGCATGCGAGAAAGCGGGGTGCGCAAATCATGCGCAATATCATTCCCTACTTCCCGCATATCGTCCATCAACCGCTCCAGCCGATCCAGCATACGGTTTACACTACCGGCCAAGCGTTCCAGATCATCCCGTTCCTTGGCAGCGGGCAAACGTTCATGGATATCTCCGGCCATAATGCGGTCTATGGCCTCGTGCATTTCCTTCACGCGGGAAAGAGCACGATGGCTGAGCACGATGCCCAGAAACAACGCAAACACAAAGGTAGGAATAGCCGCCACCAGCATGGTGTGGCGCAACATGAGCTTTTGTTCGGAAAGCAGATGGAAGCTGCGCCCCAACACCAGAATGGTGCCATCTGGCAGTTTTTCCGCCAGCACACGCAAGGGGTACGAATCCCCTTCTTCGGGGTAAATTTCTACATTGTGGGGTTTGCCATCTGCCTTTAGGCCCTTGGGCCAAGTGCGCAAATCCCCTGCGATAAGAGCATGCCCGGAATCAAACAGCCCAGCACTGTTAATAATCAGCCGCAGATCATCCGTGGCACGGCGGCGGATAACGTATTCCAGATGCTCGGGAGACATCTGGGCCAGCAGTTCGGCCTCACCTTTCAGCAACTCGGTGGAACGGCGCGATTCCACGGCCTCAAGCTGCGCGTAAACCAGACCAAACTGCATGACCATCACCCCCGCCATGGCGGCCAGCGCCATAAGGGTGATGCGGAAAGTAGCTGTGCGAAAAAGTTCAGTCAGGAACACGCAGCCGGAATCCCGTTCCGCGAATACTTTCGATCAACGGTTCCTCTCCCGGCCCATCAATTTTGCGCCGCAACTTGCCAATATGCACATCCACCAGATTGGTGCGCGGAATAAACCGATATTGCCACACATCCTCCAGCAACATGGAACGTGTAAGCACCTGCCCCGGCCTGCGCATAAGGTATTCAAGCAAACGGAACTCACGCGGCAACAGCTCTATTTCCCGCCCATCGCGCCAGACGCGGCGTTCTATCAGATCCATATCAATTGGGCCCAGATGCAACTTGGTGCTGCGCGTATCATCCGGCCTACGCAACAGGGCTTCTATCCGGGCCACAAGCTCTTCTATGGCGAAGGGCTTGGTCAGATAATCATCGCCCCCAGCCTTAAGGCCTGTTACCCGATCATCCACCGCAGAAAGGGCAGAAAGCACCAGTACAGGCAGGCGTATGCCCTGCTGGCGCATGGTTTCTATCACGCTTAAACCATCCAGACCGGGCAAAAGACGATCCACCACCATAACGTCTGCTTCTAACCGTAAGGCAGCTTCCAGCCCGGCATCACCTGTGGCTTCGTGCAGCACTTTAAAACCGCGGGCTGTCAGTTCAGCTGCAATTTCCTCGGCTATGGTGCTGTCATCTTCTACCAGAAGCACCGCTTTCCCATTGGGTGAGAAAAAATCGGCATCTTCCTTAAGCATATCCGCTGTTCCATTCATCTTTTACACTGATGCCGCTCCATTTGAATCAACACCAGTAAATTCAATTTCAGACTCTTCTATTCCGGCGGCATTGTCTTCCGGTTCATCCAGTTCACGCAACTTGCGGCTAACCGAACGTGTGCGCCTACGGGCTTCCTCGATAGAAAAAGACATGGCCTGTGCATTTCGTGCCAGTTTATCCAGCACGCCATCCATCTTGATCATTTCCTGCCGCGTGGCCCCCAGCAGGCGCGCAATGGTTTCTGTCCGCTCTTCCAGCGCAAGTGTAACGTACCCCAGATGGATTGTGCGCAACATGGCTGGCATAAGAGCAGGCCCCATAACCATAACCCGAAACTGCCGCCCCAGTTCATCAATCAGCCCCGGCATACGTGCCACTTCTGTATATAACCCATCTGTGGGCAGATACAGTACGGCAAACTCCACCGTTTTGGGTGGGTGAATATATTTGCTGGAAATCTTGCGCGCTTCCACCCGCATGGTGTTTTCCAGAGATTTACGTGCAGCTTTTTCTGCCGCTGCATCACCTTCATCCGCAGCGTTGAGCAGCCGCTCATAGGCTTCTGTGGGAAATTTGCTATCCACAGGCAAAAGCGGAGGCGTGCTGGATTTAACAGGCATGCGGATGGCAAATTCCACCACATCGTTTCCGTTGCCAATCCGCACATTGCTTTCATACGTGCCGGGTGGCAGTACATCATCCAAAATGGCGCGTAGCTGGGCTTCCCCCCAGCCACCACGGGTTTTGACATTGCTGAACAGGCGCTTGAGGTCTCCAATCTGGCCCGTCATGGCCCTTACTTCGCCCATGGCTTTTTGCATGGCGGAAAATTGCTCCAACACACGCTGGAACGAAGTTTGCATCTGCTGCTCTACAGCTTCGTGCAGTTGCTCCGTAACCGCGTGCCGGATAGAGGCCAACTGCTGGGCAGATGTATCCGCCAGATTGCGCAGGGCTTCGGCCTGAGCGGCACGGGCCTCCGCCTGTTCTCGCCCCAGACCTCCGGCCAATGCACCAAGCTGTTCCGCCAGCTCCGTGCGCATGCGCTCAATACGCCCACCCATGGCGCGTTCCATTTCCATCATGCCATTGCGTTGCGCGGCACTCTCGGAACGTGCCGTCGCGCTCTCATGCTCTACCAGAACATACAGCCGGGCCAGCAAATCTGCATCCGTGCCACCTCCTGCTTTAGGGCGCAGCACCACAACAAGACCCGCCCCCAGCAACAAGGCGCACACAGCAACACTTAAAAGAACAATTACAGAACTCATGCCCCGTTTTGTCTTATGTCCGCAACAAGAGCAAGCACCAGAAACGCATAGAATGCCCACCAGAACAGCTTTATCGCGGCACCGTAATGACAATCGACCACCGGCAATGGTATGACCTACCCCTTAGCCTGCCTTGCGTGCAGAACATACGCTGTGTGGCAGGCCAATAAAAACACGTCATTCAGGCCGCGGATTTAAATAACACCGTGCCCTTTCCGGACAGGAGAACAATAGAGTGAACACGGCACAACGCATCCGCGGCATTGTGGCAGGTTCCGCAGGCAACCTGCTGGAATATTTTGATTGGTATGTTTATTCCTCTTTCACCATTTACTTTGCGCATGCCTTTTTCCCGCACGGCAACCCCACGGTCGAGCTGCTAAATGCGGCTGCGGTATTTGCTGTGGGCTTTTTTATGCGCCCTGTGGGTGGGTGGCTGTTGGGTATGGCGGCAGATCGGTATGGCCGACGCAGCGCACTCACCATTTCGGTGCTCACAATGTGTTTAGGGTCTTTGGCCATTGCCGTATGCCCAACATATGACCAGATCGGCCTTGCCGCTCCGCTGCTCCTGTTAATTGCCCGCCTGTTGCAAGGCCTAAGCCTTGGGGGAGAATACGGAGCATCCGCCACCTATCTGGCAGAAGTAGCCACACCCGAGCACCGCGGATTCTGGTCTGGTTTTTTGTATGTTACGCTGGTTATGGGCCAACTGCTCGCCCTTGTTCTGCTCCTGCTCATGCAATACGTGCTGCTTACACCCCAGCAAATTGCAAGCTGGGGCTGGCGTGTGCCGTTTCTGATGGGTGCTTTGGGTGCTGTGCTGGTGTTCTGGCTACGCCGCCAGATGACAGAAAGTGACAGCTTTAAAAACGCGCATACAGAAGAAGAAAAAGGCGGCATTCGCGTTCTTCTGCACCATTGGCGGGCTGTATTAACGGTATGTGGCCTTACCCTTGGTGGCACCGTGGCCTTTTATACCTACACCATTTACATGCAGAAATATCTGGCCAACACGCTGGGTTTTCCTAAGGAAACAGCAACCCTTATTTCTACTGCCAGCCTTGTGGTGTTTGCTGCCATGCAGCCAGTTTTTGGGGCTCTTTCAGATAAAATTGGTCGCAAGCCATTGCTGCTGTTTTTTGGCTTTGGCGCAACATTTGGCACCATTCCGCTGCTGCATGTGCTTGCGGGGGCCTCATCTCCTTGGACGGCTTTTGCCCTGATTGTTACGGCGCTGTTTATTGCCTCTGGCTACACATCCATTAACGCCATTGTAAAAGCAGAACTCTTTCCCACCCGTATTCGCGCTTTGGGTGTGGCCCTGCCTTATGCGCTTACGGTTTCCATTTTTGGTGGCACCACGGAATATATTGCCCTGTGGTGTAAACAGATCGGGCACGAAAACTGGTTTGCCGGATATGTTTCCATCTGTGCGGCCGTAACCCTGTTTACGGTTTTGCGTTTAAAACAGACAGACCGCATTACCGCGCCAACCGGTACGTCTGCACGCTCCTGATATTCGGTGCACGGCATGTTGCTCTTTGTTAAAAAAGCAGCATGCCCATTTCGGGTAATCAAGTACGGGCCTTGTTGTTTCATAAAATCAGATTGCAAAATAACGCCGCGGATACGCCTTTAATTTGCCATAAGACACGCCATTATTTGAGATGAGACAAAGAACGCAGGTGTAATCCTGTTTCAAGGAGGCTCATTTCATGCGCCAGATTACCAAACTTCTTATGGCCCTGCCCGTTATTACGGGCCTTGGCTTGGCAAGCGTGCCGATGGCGCAGGCACAACCCGGCCCACATATGATGGGCGGACCAGGTTGGGGTGGTGGCCCACGTGGCGGACCGGGCGGCCCCGGTTGGGGTGGCCCCAGAGGTGGTTATTACCATCATCGTGGCCCCGGTGGCGGTGCCATTGCAGGTGCCCTTATTGGTGGCTTGGCCGTAGGGGCGTTGGCTGGCGCCACAATAGCTGGTGGCCCGCCTGTAGTTTACGCACCACCGCCGCCCCCTCCGCCGCCGCCAACAGCTTACGTGGTGCCCGCTGTGCCAGTTATGCCCGGCCCCGGTTACGGCTATTACGGCCCGCGCGGATATTACCAAGCATGGTAAAGGAAGCTACAGCCTGAAAGTAAAAAATCAGGCACTGCCCGCCAATGTGCGGGCAGCTTCCAGCACAGCTTCAACATGGCCCGGCACCTTAACCTTGGGCCAGATATGCGCAATTTTGCCATCCGCCCCAATCAGGAAGGTTGTGCGCTCAATACCCATATACTGGCGGCCATAATTGGTTTTTTCCACCCACACGCCATAGGCCTCTGTCACGCTGCCAGATTCATCTGATGCCAAGGGAAATGTCAGATCATATTTGGCAGCAAAAGCATCCAGCTTTTTAACCGGATCGCGCGAAACGCCAATAACGGTTAGTCCGGCTTTATCAAAATCCTTTAGGGCCTCGTTAAATCCGCAGGCTTCTTTTGTGCATCCGGGTGTATCTGCCTTGGGGTAGAAATACAGAACAAACGGCTTGCCCTTAAAATCTGCCAACGTCACCTTACGGCCACCGCTTGCTTCCATATCAAACGCAGGCGCGGCATCACCTACCTGAAGCGTGTGTTTTTCCGTCATGCTTGTTTTCCTTCTTTTAAAATCTCTTACGCCAAAGTGAACGTGCAGGATCTGCAAGCTGTTCCGGCGCCAAGCCTACCTTATTCCACCGGGCCAACCAGCCGGGCAAAAACTGCATGCACATCACGCGCCAGAATATCCGCCTTTTCAATCAGATCTGGCAGCGTTTCCAACTTCATGGCTTTCAGCAGCACGTTTAACGATGCCGGAGCCAGATCACGCTCCAGATCAACAGGCGGCGTGGCCCCGCACAGCAGCCGCAACACAGCCTGAAGCTGGCGCCAGAACAGTTCAGCCTGCTTTAAAAACTGAGTATCCTCGGCACTTAGCAGCCCTGCCTTTTCCAGCCGCCCCAGCGCCAAACGCGTGCTCACATCCCGCACGGCACTATTTGCACCAATCAACTGATAAATCTGGGCAATAAATTCCACATCTATCAACCCACCCAGCCGTCGCTTCACATCCCACACAGAAGATGCAGGCAGATCGCGCGCCAAGCGTGCGCGCATGGCGCTGGCATCTTTGAGCAGCGTTGCGCGAGATGCTGGCTCGGCCCGTAAACGCCCATCCAGAATGGTATCCAAATCCTGCCTTAAAACATGCTTCAATTCTGCTGGAGCGGCCACAATACGGGCACGAGTCAGGGCCATGCACTCCCATGTCCATGCAGATTCCGTATGGTAACGCAAAAAAGCAGGGCGCGAGACAGCAACCGGCCCCGCCGCACCAGAAGGACGCAACCGCATATCTACCGCATATAAGGGCCCTTCTGGGCCTGGTGCTGTCAGCGCCGCAATAAAGGCGTGGGCCAGCCGTGTGTAATATTGCGCCACCCCCACAGAACGCGGGGCAGAAAACAGCGGACGCTCTGCTTTTGTATCCGCCTGCGGCACCTCACTGGCCTGCACATCTTCGGGGTGATCAAACACCATCAGCAAATCAAGGTCAGACCGCGGCATCATCTCGCGCGAACCGGCTTTGCCAAGTGCTACAATGGCCATGCCACCACCCGGAACATGCCCGTACCGGCGTGTGTGTTCTATTTCCACCGCCTGTTTTACAATGGTGATAATGGTATCCGCCAACACTGTACGCTGCTTTTCGGCCTCGTTTTCCGTGATGCGGCTTTCCAGCAGGGCAACAGATAGACGAAACTCCTCCCCACGCAAAAGTGGGCGCAAAGCCGTTACCAGCTCTTCAACATCTGCCATTTCTTCCGCTAGATGTTGAAGGCGGGCGACAACCGTACGCCCTTCTTCTGGCGCGGATTCCAAAAGCCCTTCCAGCGCAGAAGGTTTGTCTGCCAGATAATCTGCCAGAAAAACGGAGGCATCAAAGATATTGGCAATGCGGTCTACTAATGCCGGATTGCGTTCAAACAGGGAAAGAAGCTGCACCCCAGCATGTTGCCGCGCCAGCAACGCATCAAACCGACGTAAACAGGCCAGCGGATTGCTGCGCACACCAAAGCTGGCCAGCAATGTGGGCAACAGCACACGCAACAACGCATGCGCGCGCTCAGACCGCAGCGCCCGCAAGCTGTTGCCGCGCCAACGGGTAAGAACCTGTGTGGCTTCCTGCACCTGTTCGGGCGGGAAACCGTGCTTTTGCAAGAGTTCCGCCGTTTGCCCATCTTCCGGCCCCGGCACCAGCACACTGCCTTCCACTTCTTCGGGCTGGGCGGAATGCAGCACAAAATGTCGCTCGAAAATGCGCCGTGCCTCACGCATACGGGGCAACATATCCAGCGCCAGAACCTCGGCATCCGGATAGTTCATGAAAATGGCAAAGGCCTCGAACCCTTCCCGCGTGTCTGGCAGGCTGTGGGTTTGGTGGTCTGCACGCATTTGCAAACGGTGTTCGGCATCACGCAAAAAACGATAGGTGCGGGCCAGAACCTCGGCTTCTTCTCGCGGCAGGCGGCCTGAGCCTACAAGCTTTTTAAGCGCACCAAAGGTAGTTTTATCTCGCAAGGTAGGCTCACGCCCACCCCAGACAAGCTGCATGGCCTGCGCGATAAATTCAATTTCACGAATCCCGCCTTGCCCCAGCTTGAGGTTATGCCCCAACAACCACTCTATGCTGGCGGAAGGATCTGCCAGCACGGCATCTGGTAGGTTACTTAAATCTGTCCGGCCCGCCTTACGGTAACGGTCTATCCGGGCCTTCATGTCATGCAGATCATCAATCAGTGCAAAATCCAGATGCCTGCGCCAGATAAACGGGCGAATAGCCACCAAAAAACGCCGCCCCAGTGTGAGATCTCCCGCCACAGGACGCGCTTTTGTCATGGCCGCACGTTCCCACGTTTGGCCGAGGCTTTCATAATACAGGATGGCGGCCTGCACCGTTACCGCCGGAGGGGTGGAAGATGGATCGGGCCGCAGCCTTAAATCTGTGCGAAAAACGTATCCGTTGGCATCTCGTGCTTCCATCAGGCTGACAAGATCGCTAGTCATACGCACGAACACACGCCGCACTGTGTCCGACTGAGGGTACGCTGTGGGATCATACAGCACCATCAGGTCTATATCGGATGAAAAATTCAGCTCCCGCGCGCCTAACTTGCCCATGGCCAGAATTACAAAGCCGCAGCCCTGTGCGGGGTGTTCCGGGTTGGGCAAAGCCAGTTGCCCCGCCTGAAAGGCACACCACAATAAATGCCTGACAGCCAGATCCAGCGCGGTATCAGCCAGGCGGCTCAGGGCATGTGTTACTTCCTCCAAAGACCAGAAGCCACCCAGATCCGCCACAGCACAAATAAAAGCTATGCGTTTTTTTGTATGACGCAAAAAAGCCGCGACACACTCTCGCCCCGATGTTGTGTCAAATTTTGCGCATGTTGCAAACGCATCCTGCACACACATATCCGGCCCCTGCTCCAGCAGGGCCGCAAAGGCCAGAACGTCTTCTCGCGCCAGATCTGCCAGATACGGACTGTTGCCCCCAAGACACGCCAGCAGTTCCCGCGCGCCCGGCTGTATCATGACAGATTGCGCAACACCTGCTTCCTGCGCCAGAACCAGCATGTCCTGCGTAAACAGATCAGCCGCACGTGTATCTGCTGGGGCGGGCCAGTCTGCATCTGGCCACATGCGGGAACCGTGCCCTCTAGGTTGCCTTACGTCTCGAAAAAGGGAATGGTCTGCCTGCGTCATGATCTGGCCCGTGCTGTGAACAATAAAGGCTTGCTGCGTTGACTTCCAACGGTCAAGACACCACGCGCCCACGGCGCACAAAAACCCGGCAATTTCTGGTCTATGGTGCCTATGCCATGGTGGGGCTGCCTGTTATGGGCACAGTTTTGCTGTTTGCACGCATGGCGCTTGGGCCAATAAATGTTACGCCGTTGGTGCGCCCTTTTTTGCCTGTTACCGTTATTTCCGGCGGCAAAAAACAGCCTCCGGTCGCTACGCTGGGGTTAAGGCGCGCCTATCTGGAATGGAACGGCCTGCGCGATGGGTTCACATCTCCGCTCATGCTTGCGCTGCATGACATTGCCGTTAAAGGGCCGGATCGCACAGTAGTTGATACCGTGCACGAAGCCCATGTTACGCTGGATACACTGGCCCTGCTACATGGTGGCATTGCCCTGCGCGCTGTAGAGTTGGAAGGCGTAAACCTTGCCCTCCGGCGCGGTAAAAACGGTGCTGTGGGGTTTGATTTTGATACCCCTCCGACCGTTGGCGCAAGTGATAGCGGAAGTGTGGATACCGCCGGACTGGATCGTGCCGTAATCTCCCACGCTGTTGTGCGTATGAATGACCAGCTCACCGGCACGCATTGGGTGGCTTCTCCGCTAGATGCCACACTGCATATGGCATCAGCTCAAGGCAAAAAGGGCATAACGGGTGCCGTGCAATTTGCCGTAACGGGGGAAGAAAACCCTGATTGCCACATAGAGGTAAAAGCCAACAGTCTGCCAGATACAGATGGCAAAGGTATTGTATGGCATCTGGCAACCAATGCCGTTAAGCCAGCCAGCTTTTCCCATATCTCGCATGATCTGCAACATATCAGAACACCCATTACGGTGACATCCGATGTCAGCTTTCTGCCCGCGCCGGGTTCGGAATGGCTGATGCCTGGCGCGATGGAACTGCATGCAGATGCACAAAGCGGCAAGGTTACTGCCGCTGGAGCACGCTATTTTTTAAGTGGCGGCTCTGCCAATATTACCCTGCGGCTTGACCATCTTAAGGATGGCAGCACGCCTGCACATATTATTGTGCACAACATCACTGCCAACCTGCGCAATCCAGACCACCCGGAAGATGAGGCCAGAGGGCTTCATCTGGCTGTATCCGGGCAAGTAGATGCCACAGATCTGATAAACCCCACCACGGTTTCCGGGCAGGTTACTGCCGATATTCCGCAGGTGTACTTTCCCGATCTGGTTTATTATTGGCCAGACAAGGCCGCCAAAGGCGGCAAAAAATGGGTAACCAAGAATATTACAGATGGCGTAGCCTACAACCTGCACACCACTGTTTCTTTATCCAGCAAGACGGGCTGGAATGGTGTGGATGTTAGCAACATTGCTGGCGGGCTGGATGCCAAAGGGCTGACCATCTACTGGCTGCGGCCTATTTCCCCACTAAGGGGCATGGATGCCCATATGGATGTGGACGGACTGGACAAGCTAAGCATCAAGTTTGACCACGGCTACCAGCTTGTTGACCGTGCCGGAAAAAACGTAGGCCAAAATGGTATTGGCCGCATTGCTGCTGGCCCGGGCAGCATGGATATTGTGGGCCTGACCAAAAAAGACCAGACCGGTATTATCAACACGCAACTGGATGGCAAATTGCAGGATGTGATGGCTCTTTTGGCCGAACCACGCCTGCACCTGCTTTCTCGCCACCCGCTGGATCTTCGCAACCCACGTGGGCGCGCCAAACTTCAGCTTATGCTCAGCCTCCCTTTGAAAGACGATGTCAGCATTGATGACATGGAGATTAAGGGCCATGCCGATATCACGCAGGCATCGCTTGATAATGTGGTCGCCGGGCGCGGTGTAAGGCGCGCTGATATCAAGCTGGATGCCACGGCAGACGGCCTTTCTCTTGCCGGGCATGGCGTGTTGGGTGGACTGCCCTCCAACATCTCCTATTCAACAGATTTCCGGCATGTACCGCCGACCGGGCTTTTGGAACAGGCGCATCTGACATCCCGCATTACCCCACAAACCGCAACAGCCGCCGGTTTTGCAACGGGAGACCATTTTGGTGGCTCTGCTGATGCCGTGGTGGATTACCGCCAATATGGAGATCACCACGGGTTGGTGGATATCAACCTCAACCTCAAAAACTCCCAAATCCGCATTCCGCTCTGGCATAAGGCACCGGGGCGGGCTGCACAGGCCACCGCTACGCTGGGGCTAAAAAACGGCCAGATTGTTGCGGTAGATCGTATTTTGGCTACAGGGCCGGATTTGGATGTACGTGGCAAGGCTCGCCTACGCCCCAATCATGCGCCACAACTGATTATCTCTTCCTTCCGGGTTGCCCATTCCACCGGCCATGCCATGCTGGAACTGCCACAAAAAGGCGTGGCAGGCTCGGTTATTCATGTTGGCGTCTATGCAGACATGCTGGATCTTTCCCCTTTGGTAACGGGTGATCCATCAGACCCCAAACCCGCACAGCCCGCCAGCACTGGCTACCACGTGCCAGAGGCAGCAACAGGCAAGCTACACGGCCCTCCGGGTACAGCATGGGCTATTGATCTGACAGCCAACACATTGCGCTACAATCCAGACAAACCATCTTTGAAAGCTGTAAAAGCCTATTTTGAGGATAACGGCCAACGTCTGGAAAAAATGTATTTTGCCATGCACGGGCCAACTCCCGTAAGCATGACACTTACCCCCAAAGGTGCGGGGCGAGACCTGCGCGTTTCTATCCCAAACATGGGCGCGTTTCTGTCTGACTTTAAAATTGTGCCAGATGTAGAAGGTGGCCATGCCGTTTTAAGCGGATCTTTTGATGATACGGAGGCTTCCGCCCCGTTTAACGGCCGCATAACCGTAACGCCATTTGTGCTCAAAAAAGCCCCAACAGCCCTGCGTATGGCACGGAATATCTCATTTTATGGCTGGTTGGCCGCACATAATACATCGGAATTTACCGTTACACATCTTGTGCTACCCGTAACCTTCAAAGATGGCGTGCTGAATATTCGTGATGGCAGAACAGGCAACAATGCACTGGGCGCAACACTTGAAGGCGACGTTAATCTGGATAAGAACAGCATAGATTTACACGGCACCGTGGTGCCTATTTTTGCTATCAACAAACTGCCCGGAAAGCTGCCGGGCATTGGCTGGGTATTTAGCCCGGAAAAAGACGGTGGGCTTGTGGCCATAACCTTTGGTGTGGCCGGGCAGATGAGCAACCCTTCCCTGCGTGTAAATCCTTATTCCATCTTTCTGCCGGGGGCCTTGCGCCGGATTTTTTAACCCGGTTGCGACCCCTTTGCAGGGGCCATATTATTTATCATCAATAGCTGGATCTTCTCCATCCGCATTAGGGGGGAGATCAGCCCCCCCTTCCATCAGAGATACAGCATCTGTTAGCGGGCTGCGCACAGTGGCTGTAATGCCCCCTGCCCGCACGATATCCCGAAAAGATGCGCCCTCATCATCAAAAGCAGTATCCAGACCGTTGCCGCTGACTTCCCCTATGGCATGAAACACCACGCCAGATTGCGCGGTTACGGGGGAAACCAGCCAATGCCGTGTGTGCGAGATAACGGAGGATGCATCTGCATCCATACACGGCTGCATATGGGTAAGAGTAACAGTTTCTGTGGTAACCAAGGCTTCGTTTTCTTCCCCAGCCTTAGGGCCACCGGCTTTGGCTTGCGCAGCAAACACGGTGCCAGATGCCACCACCTGCATGGCTTGGGGCGGTTGTGCAATATCCGCACGCAAACATACGGAAACCGTGCCGGAACTTCCATCATCCGCCTGCGCAAGAGCTGGCAGGCTTACCCCAGCAAGAAACAGATAGAAAATTACAAAGCTGGGGCGAATTTTCATGGCGACGTTCTCTTTTTCCGTTTTCTGCCGCCCGAAACATCAAACCTTATGGGTGTGCAGGGGCTTCCCGCTTCAGCCCGGACGGAATGGCAAACACGCTATCTGGCTGGGTGGCGCGGCTTACACTTACTGCGCGCACCGTAACCTGCCCTTTCTGTGCAACCTGCAAAAGCAGGCCGTCTGGCGTATAGCATGCATCTGTTGGATGCCCCTCGGCATCCGTTGTGCGCCACAATGTGCACTGTTCACCCGCCACAACGGAATTCCCCAATCGTGCATAGGTGCCAGCCGCTGCGGGCTGCCCTGGGGGAGTAATCTGCTGTGGGCCCGGCACAGGCATCACGCTGGCCCGCTTGCGTGCGGTATCCACCACTGTAAGGGTGTGATCTGTCCATGATGTAATCATGAACACATCAGAATTCTGCGGGTCTAGCCGCTGGCGCAAGGAGCTAACCTGCCAGCGCATACGTTGCTGGGTGGGGGCATCCCCTTGGGCGGAGTTCAGCTCATACAACACATCCGCATCAACAGATGGCGTTACCACCGGCGCATCTGTGGGGCTTATTTGTGTTGGCTCTGGCGTTTGCGGCTGTATCTGGGCATGGGCGACACCACCAGAAGCCGCAGCCCCCAACAACACAAACCCCACACCGGCAAGAAAGCGTTTTGCAACCATCTTACGGTGTTCCTTCCGCGCTATTTGGAGCTGGGGTAGATATCATTGGCCCTACGCCAGAAGGCGCAGCAGGTTGTGCCGAAGCGCCACCCGCTGAACCTCCGCCGTTTTTATTGCCACTATGCGGGTTAACTTCCTGAAAGCCTGCAGGCGGCTGAAAGACGCTATCGGGCACGGGTTCGTAAGACACTTTCATGGCGCGGATACGGCCATTTAGCCCATCCACATCAATACCGGTTTGGGAAAGAATAAAGCCATCATCCGTGACGCAAGCCGTAGCCTGCCCTTGGGCAGATTG
Source organism: Acetobacter sp. DmW_136 (assembly GCF_008690365.1). Lineage (NCBI taxonomy): Bacteria > Pseudomonadati > Pseudomonadota > Alphaproteobacteria > Acetobacterales > Acetobacteraceae > Acetobacter > Acetobacter sp. DmW_136. Next base: position 47,430 of record NZ_VHON01000013.1, on the reverse strand, counting down.
TGCAGCCCAGACGGTGCAGGGTTGCCCGGCCACAACATCACTGCCCTTGCGCGTAAACTGCATGGACAGATCAAGCAGAAACGGGTTGCGGATGCCTTCCTGCTGTACAAGGCGGGTGTAGATATGCCGATCGTTCAAAAGCACCAACACTTCCTGTGAAGCGCGGTTGATAATTACAGCCCCGCGGCTATCATCCCCTTCCATGCTGGTCATGTAATTAATGCGCATCAACCCGCCATCGCCAGAGAACATCACCTGCACATGGCGCGTTGCTATGGGGGTGTCTGGCTTAACACCATTTTCCAAATCCTGCGCTGTGGGCTGGGGCTGAAAGCTGTAATCAATAATAGCATCACGCGCGGGCGTTAGGCGTGGATGATCCAGCGCAACCTGTGCCTGTGCCTGCCCAGAAAACACCGTGCCCAGCACAGGCACAGCCGCCCCCAGAACACCCATCAGGCAAAAAAAACGCATACGACCATACAGGCGTGTGCTCATGATATCATCCATTCCAGTCATTCAAATTACAGGCCCGCACTTGGTTACCACCTTGGGCGCAAGCAACATGCTGCAAGCCTAAGGCATGCCACGGGCCGGAATATGGCAGTTACTTACATGTTTCGGATTTCTGCTTCCAGCACATCAGCCGGAATATTCTGCTGCCAGCGCGGCTGCATGCTTACGGCCTTTTCCAACATGGCTTTATATTCGGCTGCTGGTATTTCCTCTCCCCCAAAGCGGGCCAGATGTTCGGTGCCAAATTGTGTGTCCAGCACAACAAACCCACACACGCGCAACCGTGCCACCAAATGCACCAAAGCCACCTTGGAGGCATCTGTTGTGCGGCTGAACATGCTTTCTCCAAAAAAAGCACCACCAAGGGCTACGCCGTACAGACCGCCAACCAGATTACCATTTTGCCAACACTCCACACTGTGGCTGAAGCCCATGTTATGCAGAGCACAGAACAAGCGGTAGATCTCGCTATTTATCCATGTGGTTTCGCGCCCCGGCGCGGGGGCGGCACATGCACGCATAATAGCGGGAAAATCCCTGTCCACACACACATCAAACTGGCCAGACAACACAGTGCGGCGCAAGCGGCGCGGAAGATGAAAACCATCAAGTGGCAAAATACCGCGGGGGTCGGGGTCATACCACCGCAGGGTCGTATCCGTTGCATCGGACGCCATAGGAAACAGCCCCGCCGCATATGCACCCAGCATGATCTGTGGGGTAAGTTCCTGTGCCATCTGCTGCATGTTCCTTTCCTGCAACCCATCATCCCGCAAGCCAAGGCAACCTCTGGCTTTGCATTCCGTTATGGAGTGTCATAGCCCATATGTTGTCTGACCCTGCTTGATGCCAGCCCGCATTGGGCACAAACTTGTGCCAGACAGCCACCGACTCACCAGCCTACGGAGTTGCCTGTGAGCACAGAAGCACCTCGCCTTATCCGCTCCATCCGCCTGTTAGATGCTGCGGAAGATCGTATTAAAACACAATTTACAGCCCCGCCTCCGCCAGAAAAAAGCCTGAACACACAGGCCCTTCTGGAATTAGCTAAGGCATTTCAGCCTTTTGCTGTTGTGGTTACCAATAACGCACCTCTTAAAGGCAAGGATGTAGAAGCTCTGCCAGAATGCGTAAAACTGGTTTCTACTGTAAGCGTTGGGCTAGACCATCTGGATCTTCCCGCCCTACATGCGCGTGGTATTGCGGTTTCCAACACCCCAAATGTGCTGACAGATTGTAATGCTGATTTAAGCATGATGCTGATTCTGGCCGCCTGCCGCCGCGCTGCCGAATATTATACGCTCATGAAAAAAGGCTGGCACCGCGGCATGGGTATGGGCGGCATGTTGGGCCACCGCGTTACCGGCAAACGGCTGGGCATTGTGGGTATGGGCCGTATTGGGCAGGCTGTGGCAAAGCGCGCGCGTGGCTTTGACATGACCATTCTGTACCACAACCGCAGCCGCCTTTCCGCCGCGGAAGAAGCCGGTGCCACCTATTTTGAAAAGCTGGAAGACATGTTGCCCCATTGCGATGTGCTAACATTGCACATGCCGGGTTCACCTTCTGCGCCCCCCCTCATGAACAGTCAGACATTTTCTCTGCTGCCCAAAGGGAGCGTGTTTGTAAATGCGGCGCGCGGGTCTTTGGTGGATGAAGATGCGCTGATAGAGGCTCTGGAATCTGGCCATCTGTTTGGAGCTGGGCTGGACGTTTACCGGCAGGAACCCAACCCCAACCCAAGGCTGACAGCCTTGCCCAATATCTTCATGACACCGCACGCAGGCAGCGCCACCATAGAAACGCGCACCGCCATGTGCATGTTGGCGCTAGATAATGTTGAGGCTTTGGCAAAAGGCTTGCCCATGCCCTCTCCCGTTACGATGTAAGGAGCAACCTTTGCCATGAACATGCGCCTGTCTTGCCTGATTGGTATTGTAGTGTGCTTTGCCGTGAGTATGTGGGCGCCGCATTACCATTTGGCGGCCAAGGTTATTGGCATCACGCTGCTTGGATTTGCCATTCTCACTACGTTTCTGGAGGGTGAACCTCCCCGCAAGATCGCGAAAAAAACCGCCTAAGCAGCAAAAAGGCCAGCCCATAAAGGTGCTGGCCTTTTTTGCGTCTCTCTTACTTTGACAAAAAGCAGTTTAGGCTTCCGCCCCACGTTCGGCCAGATCTGCACGCATAGACATAGCGGTATCACGCACAACCGGCCCGTGTTCACGCTCCAAGCGCCGAATGGTGAAATGTGCACGGGCAAGCGCACGGTAATGGTTGAAGAACGCCGTATTCAAAGAAGCCCCACACAGCGCGCCTGCTACAGGCATAAGTTGGAGAGAAATTTTCTGCCCCAGCGCCAAGCCGTAATGCGAGGCCACTTCAGCAATCAACATCACAACCGGGCGGCCACGCAACACGGCACGGGCCGAAAAATAGCCCAGTTCGCTTTCTTCGCCCGCTCTGCTGTTCGGGAAGGCTTTAAGGGCAAACACTTCCAAACATGCACGGCGGGCATCAGGATCAGACAGGTCTTCCCCTTCTTCCCGCGCAACGCGTGCAATTTCGCGCATGATTGTAAGCGTTGTAAAACCAATATCCGGGCCCAAACCGGCCAAGCCGCTAAACCCACCAACTGCACCAGAAACAGCTACAGCGGCTTGCAGTGCCGGGCCACGCCAACGGGCTTCTGCCATCTGGCTATCTGCGCGGCCTTTCATGCCCACAATGGCAACATCAAACGCACGTGCAATGGCAGTTTCTGCCAGCCCGCGCATTTTTTCTTCCATATTGGGGGCCATGCCCAAACCACGCAGCCCCAAACGTGCAGCATGCCCCACGGCGCCGCCCATAAGGTCTGCCAAACGCACCAGAACGCCCCGGCCAGATTCCACATCAGCCAGAGCCTGTTCCAGTTCTGCCAGTTCGTGCCCATCCAAAAGCATGGGGGCCAGGGCATTCCCTGCTGTTTTTTGTGTGCTCATCCGTGCCTCTCCTGCCTGCTGCATGCCACGCCCGTTTGCGAACGAAGCAGCGACGCACTCTGGCGCCTTATTTTTCTCTATTCCGTTGTAATCATAACAGGCACAGAGCACGAAAAACAGCACCCAGCACCTTATCCACCCTGCATACGCGGCCCGCGCCGTTGTAAGGCTTGCATAAAGCCCTTACACACTCCAAAGCAGAAATACCGTTCTCCACCCAGGCGCACACCTTATTGCGGAGTATCCTGACATGACCGATCCTTCACCCACCCAGCGTTCCGTGCGGCGCTTTCTGCGGCTGGCGCCGCTGGCAGCCCTTGTTACAACCGCTGCCTGCGCCACCCAGCAGCAGCAGACATATGAAACCCGGCTGGCTGAAGCGCGCACTGCACCAGATCTGTGCCAGTCTGACCGTTTCCACATTCTGGTGGCGAAAGCATGGGAAAAGGCACATGAAGCCGGTGGTGCAGATGTAGAAGATGCCTCTCCCAACCCCAATACGCCTGCACCCGCCATACAGGTACAGGCTTCTTCCGCCATGCCGGATGTAAGCTTTCCGCCTTATTCACAACGCTCTTGCCGCATGACAGTTCAATCTGGCACGGCTGCGCCTGAAACAGGCTTTTTTACGGTGGCTTACTTTATGCACAACGGCAAGGTGGATACCTCCGTGCCATTGTGGGATTCTGATAAAGAGGTTTCCGACTACTATAATGAGCTGAAAGAAAAGATCCGCTCTGGCGTGGATATGAACAATCCAACCCTAAAAGCCTGCATGCGGCATTACCCAGACCTGCACCCAAACAGCACAGATCCAGCCGTACAGCAGGCTGCTATCAGCCTGCGTGCTGTGTTGGTGCGCCACTGCCTGGCAGACCATGCTGCATTAAAAAACCTGTACTCAGACATGTACTTCATTCACCGCTAAACAAATATCCGGGCATACCCGCTTTTGGGTCTGGCTGCTTTGATCTTGCATTCAGCCCCAAAAGCCGCATTGTACGGCAGTTCTTTTTAGCTTTCAGGATACCTATTCCCATGCAGTATCATTCTGTTTCCCCCGATTTTGCCGTTTCCCCCCAGATTACAGTGGATGATATTCCGCTTATTCATGGTGCAGGGTTCAAAACCATTATTTGTAACCGCCCAGACGGTGAAGAAGCTGGCCAGCCATCTGCTGAAACCATTGGTGAAGCTGCACGCAAAGCGGGCCTTGCCTTTATTGCCATTCCCATTTCTGCACCGCTCACACCTTCTTCCGATGCCGTGATTGAAACGCAGGAAGCCATCAACACCCTACCTGGCCCAATTTTTGCCTATTGCCGTTCTGGCAACCGTTCCGCTCAGGCATGGACACTGGCAACACAGAGCTAATTTTTACTCTGCATTGCTTGCAAAAAAGGCCGCCCTTTATGGAGCGGCCTTTTTTGTTTGTGTGTAATTTGCCCAGCACTACAAAATATCGTGAACACGGGCTGTGTTTCAGGCAGGCTCTTGCCACCCACCCATCTCACACAAAATCTGCCAGTGTGCTGCCGATACAGGGCAGACAGATAAGCGAGACTGCCGCACCAAAGCCAAATCTTCCAGCGTAGGTTCGGCCTTAATCTGCGCCAGTGTTACAGGGGTAGGCATGGGGGCTATGGCTTTCACATCCACACATACCCATTTATCTGTTTCTGCCGTTGGGTCTGGATAACCTTCACGCACCACTTCCACCACGCCAACAATGGCGCGTTGCACGTTGGAATGGTAGAAAAAAGCGCGGTCTCCCGCCTTCATGGCCGCAAGGTTCTTTTTAGCCTGGTGGTTGCGCACACCTGTCCATGGCTCTACGCCATTAGCCACCTGCTCATCCCAGCTAAAAGCATCCGGCTCACTTTTCACCAGCCAGTAGGCCATGATTATTCTGCCATCTGGCCATCACGGAACACAGTCCGCAACGGGCGAATAATCACGCTTTCAAACAGATTAACCTTTGCGTATGGGTCTGCCGCAGCAAAACCTTCCGCCGTGGCGCGATCTGGGGCTTCCAGCAGAACAAGGCTGCCACAGGGGGCGCTATTGGCATCCAGTTGCGGGCCTGCAAAAAGGATACCGTCTTTATGGGCTTCCAAAAATGCCAGATGCTGCGCACGTGTGGCCTTGCGCAATTCCAGCGCGCCGGGACGATCCGTACAGGTAATGGCAAACAGCATAATTTCCTCCGTTGTGTTGTGCGGGCAAGACGCCCATGAACAACTGCATCGTGTCAAGAGGCACGGAATGTTGTAAAAGGGGACACAGGTAGTCCTTTTCCCACTTCCACAATGGCGGTGAAAGAGGAAGACCACAGGATTGAACCAGATACAGATGGAACGGACTGACTTTTGAGCGCCTCTCCGACCTTTGTCGCGCGTACCGGCAATTTTTTCCATCGGTATGCCAATCCCGGCCAGTTTCTTAAGCTGGGGGCACGCCTACAGCCGTGGCTAACATGGCCTGCCATTATTCTTACCCTTACGGGGTTGGGCTGGGGGTTGTTTTTCTCCCCCGCAGACTGGCAGCAGGGCGATTCCGTGCGCATTATGTATGTGCATGTGCCTGCCGCCATGCTGGCTTCTGCCGGGTATGCTGGGCTGGCCATATGCGGCCTGCTCTCACTTGTATGGCGGCACCCGCTGGCTGATTTGGCAGCGGTGGAAATTGGGCCTGTTGGGGCATCTATCACCGCGCTTTGCCTTGCTACGGGTTCCCTTTGGGGCAAACCCATGTGGGGGACGTGGTGGGTGTGGGATGCACGGCTGACCTCCGTTTTAGTGCTGTTTTTCCTGTATCTGGGCCATATTGCCCTTATTCGGGCGTTTGATGATCCGCAGCGAGGGTACAAAGCTGCCGCTATTTTGGCCCTTGCTGGTGCGGTAGATTTGCCCATTATCAAGTTTAGTGTGCAGTGGTGGAATACCCTGCATCAGCCAGACAGCATTACCCTTACGGGTGCGCCCACCATGTCTTCCTCCATGCTGTGGCCTTTGGCTTTGTCTGCCTTGGGTATGGGGCTTGGGTTTGCCGCCATTGTTGTGGCCCGCACCCGCGCCGCCGTAATGGAAAGCCGCATTCGCGCCCTGCTGTCCTCCCCCCGCCGCAGAGGCAACGCTGCATGACCCATCTGCCTTATATTGCCGCCAGCTACGGCCTGTTTGCCATTATGGCGCTTGTGTTTTCTATTGGTGCTGCCCTGCGCCTGAAGCGCGACCGCATCCGGCTGGCCACCCTTGAACAAAAAGCCCCCCGCAAGGCAGGAGCCGCCCCACAATCATGACCCGCAAAACCCGTCGCCTTTGGCTTGTCATTGCCTGCGTGGCGTGCCTTGGCACCGCCGCAGCTTTGATCCTGCGGGCTTTTTCTTCCGATATCGTGTTTTTTGTCACACCTTCACAGGTTATGGCTTCTCCCCCACCTGCGGATAGAACCGTTAAGCTGGGCGGTATGGTGGTTGCTGGCTCTGTGCACCGTGAACGCAAGGGTGAAACACCTGTGGCCACGTTTAACGTCACAGATGGTCAGGCCGCTGTTACCGTGCATTACGAGGGCATTTTGCCAGACCTGTTCCGTGAAGGGCAGAGCGTTGTCGCCATTGGCACCGTGCAGCCTTCGCACGATTTTACCGCTACCGAAGTGCTAGCCAAGCATGATGAAACCTACATGCCCAAGGAAGTGGCCGAGGCCCTGAAAAAGGCCGGGAAGTGGGACCCACGTTTTGGCCCGCCCCCCAGTGCGGATAGCTGGAACAAAATGACGGTGCAGGATGCCCGCAAAAACACCGCCACCCAGCCTGCCACCAACTAAATACAGACCTGAAAAAGCGGGAGCCTACCCCCTGACATGCTGAGCCCCGAACTCGGACACTACGCCCTTGCGCTGGCCTGCGTGCTTGCTGCCATACAAGGTATTCTCCCCCTTATGGGTGCACGCCGCCGCGATGTGCGGCTGATGGCATTGGCCCCCGGCCTTGCCATTGGCCAGCTTATTGCACTGCTAACCTCTTTTCTCTGCCTGGTTTACGCCGCTGTTACGGATGATTTTTCTGTCCAGAACATTGCGGCCAACAGCGCGGTTTCCAAACCGCTGCTGTATAAAATTACCGGCGTGTGGGGGAACCACGAAGGCTCCATTCTTTTATGGGCGCTTATTCTGGGCTTATGCGGCGCGGCTGTTGCGGCTTTTGGGCGCAACCTGCCTTCTGCCCTGCGCGCCCGCGTTATTGGCGTGCTGGGGCTGGTGGCCACCGGGTTTGAGCTGTTCTGCCTTACCACGTCTGATCCATTTGCCCGTATCTGGCCTGCGCCTATGGATGGGCAGGGCATGAACCCCCTGCTGCAAGACCCCGGTCTGGCTTTCCACCCACCTATTCTCTACACGGGTTATGTCGGCTTTGCCGTGCCATTTGCTTTTGCCATTGCCGCTTTGCTGGAAGGCCGGGTAGATGCCGCATGGGGCCGTTGGGTGCGCCCGTGGGCTGTGGCCGCATGGTGCTTCCTAACCTGCGGAATCGCAATGGGGTCTTGGTGGTCTTATTACGTGCTGGGTTGGGGTGGTTACTGGTTTTGGGATCCGGTGGAAAATGCCTCGCTCATTCCGTGGCTAACAGGCACCGCCCTTATTCATTCCGCCATTGTGGTGGAAAAGCGCGAAGCCCTTAAAATCTGGACAGTGCTGCTGGCTATTGGCACGTTCTCGTTCTCGCTTTCCGGCACATTCCTTGTGCGTTCGGGCATCCTGAACTCTGTGCATGCCTTTGCGAATGACCCTGCACGCGGGGTGTTTATTCTGGGCCTGCTGGCTGTGGTGATTGGTGGCTCTCTGGCGCTATTTGCTTATCGCGCGCCTTCGCTTACCTCCGGCGGGCTGTTTGCCCCGGTCTCGCGCGAAGGGGCTTTGGTGCTGAACAACATTTTGCTGTGTTCGCTCTGCGCCGTAGTGCTAACGGGCACAATGTATCCGCCGTTTATGTCCCTGCTGTTTGACCGCACCATTTCTGTGGGCAAACCGTTTTTTGATGCCACCACCATTCCGCTGGCTCTGCCGCTTTTCATCTTCATGGGGTTTGGCCCCATGCTGCCGTGGAAGCGTGCGCAGCTTTGGCCCATTTTGCAAAAGCTATGGGTTGCCGCTGTTATCACCGCCATTGCTTGCGCCGTTGCAGCCTTCCGCCTTTCTGGCGTTCTGCCAATTCTGTGCGCCGCAGCTTCTATCTGGATTATTACATCCACCATTACGGATGTAGTAGAACGCGTGCGCTTGTTCCGTGCGCCGCTTGCCACAAGCATTCAGCGTGCACGTATGTTGCCCCGCGCCATTATTGGCACCGCCATTGCACATATTGGCGTGGGCATTACGGTGCTTGGGCTTTCCGCCATGTCTCAGGCCCAGCATAAAATTGTGGAAGTGCCTATTGGCACAACAGAACATCTGGCTGGGTATGACTGGACACTTACAAACGTAAAGCAGGAACCTGGGCCAAACTACACCGCCATGGTGGGCACGTTAGAAGTGCGGCGCAACGGGCACCTTATAACCGTTATGCACCCTTCCAAACGCAGTTTTAATACGCAAAACCAGACCACAACCGATGTTGCCATCCATACCAACCTGCTGGCAGATCTGTACGGTGTACTGGGTGACAAACATGGGCCGGATAGCAACCCAACCTACGTACTGCGCTTACACTATAATCCGTTAGCTCCGTGGATGTGGCTGGGTGCGCTGGTTATGGCTTTTGGTGGCGCGCTTTCCCTGTCTGACCGGCGTGTGCGTGTGGGTGCGCCGCAGCGTGCCAAATCTTCTGCCGAAATGAGTGCAGCATCATGAGCAATTCAGAAACACCCCCCAATGCTTCCCGCCGTCGGCTGCTTATGGCTTTGCCATTGGCAGGGGCTGGCGTAGTTGGCGTTGCGTTTTGGAAAATGCTTTCCGGTATGGAGCATGGCTCCTTCAACCCGCATGATATCAACGCGCCAGTGCTTAACCGGCCCGTGCCAGATTTCACGCTGCCAGATCAGCCCCCCATGCAGGGCTTTAACACGCAGGACTTACGCAACCTGACACAACCTGTGCTGGTGAACTTTTTTGCATCGTGGTGCATTCCCTGCCTTGCGGAAATGCCAACCCTGATGACACTCAAAGACAAGCTGACCATGTGGGGCATTGCCTACAAGGACAGGCCAGAAAATGCGGAAAACTTTCTTAAGCATTCCGGCAACCCGTTCTCCCGCCTTGGGAGTGACCATGAAGGCCGGGTGGGTATCGAATGGGGTATTTCTGGCGTGCCAGAAACATTCCTAATCGGCCCCGGTGGTGTTATCCGCTGGCACACGGCAGCCCCCCTTACGGATGACATTCTGAGTCAGACACTTCTGCCTTTGGTTGAAAAGTTGAAAACGCCATGAACATGCGCCGTTTTCTGGCTGCCTCCTGCGTTGGGTTCTCCCTTATTGCGGCACCTGCTCTGGTGCTGGCGGTGGATGACCCCATGGAAATGCTGCCCAACCCCCAGGATGAAGCGCGGGCTGAAGCCATTGGCTCCCAACTGCGCTGCCTTGTTTGCCAAAACGAATCTATCGAGGACAGTAGTGCTGGCTTGGCGCGAGACCTGCGCCGTGTGGTGCGTGAACACGTTGCCAAGGGTGAAAACAACCAGCAGATTATGGACTGGATGGTAAACCGCTATGGCAACTTTATCCGCCTGAAACCTGCGTTTTCATTCAGCACCTTGCTGTTGTGGTGCATGCCAGTTCTGGCGCTGCTGCTGGGGCTTGTATCGGCCCTTATCTTTTATCGCCGCCGCGCGGCTGCTCCGCCCTCTCCACCACCACTCACAGAAGAAGAAAAATCCCGGCTGGCCCAGCTGACAAAGGATAAGGATAACGCCCCATGATCTGGCTTTCCATTGCCCTGCTCAGCCTGCTGGCTCTGGCCCCCGCCTGCGCCACATTATGGAAACGCACCCGCACCGTGCGGGATGAACGCAGCGCCGCTCTTGCCCTACACGAAGCCCAATTGGCGGAAGTAGACCGTGACCTGACAATAGGGCTGATTGCCCCAACTGAGCACGAAATTGCACGGCTGGAAATTCAGCGTCGCATTCTGGCGGCAGATAAAGCACCATCCTCCGCCGATAACTCTCGTGCCGCCACAGCAGGTTGGATTGGCCTTGGCCTTGCACCTGTGCTGGCGGTGGGCCTGTATCTAACAAATGGCGTGCCTTCCCTGCCTGCCCAGCCACTTGGCCCACGCCTTGCGGCCGAGCATATGCAGGACACAAAAAATGATATGCTGGTTGCCCGCCTGAAGCAGACATTGGCTACCCTACCACCGGGTGACCCTGCGCTACGCCAAGGCTATCTGCTTCTTGGGCAGGTTGAAGCCTCCCGCGAGCATTATGCAGAAGCCGCAGATGCGTGGAACCATGCTCTGGATATGGGTTTTGATGCGGAACTGGCCGCCCGCACGGCAGAAGCCATCACGCGCACTAACCATCAGGTTACACCGCAAGCACTCGCACTTTTCCGCAAGGCGCTGGATGCGGCCCCACAGGATGCCACATGGCGCAGTGCGGTGCAGGCACGCATTGCGCAAGGAGAGCACGATCAGGATAATCCCTGATCGGCGTTCCTCATATCATTTTAAGCGTTAAAGACCGCTACCTTCTGGGGCTATAACACGGCCCCAGATTTCTTCCTTCGCCCGCCGCTGGGGCGGACGGGGCTGGCAGGAAATAAAATACAGCCCAACTACAAAAACAATATTAGAAAACGCATTAAACCACATGGCTGAACTGAACGTTACCGGCGATGTAATGGCTTGATAAATCACGTAAAATGTAAATGGAATAGAGATAATGCGCACGCTAATCAGCATGTAACGCAAAGGATTGGCCTTGCCCGGCTGCACCAATACGCGCAGGCGGCTCAACCCTATAAAAAATGTAACGCACAATGCCCATACCAGCACGTTAAAGATCATGTTTCCAAAATCGTTCATGCCGGTTACAACAAACACGGCAATAATGGAAACAGCAGACAGCAACAAAGAGCCGAGCTGGCAGCTCATCCCCACTTCAAAAGCGGTTAGACGTTCTGGCAATTTATCTGCCAAGGGCTGGCAGACTTCATCCAGCAGCCAGCTATCCATGCGTTTAATACGTTCGCCCAAATCCATGGCGTAATTCTACCGGATTCATACGCAGGATGCACGCCCTCAACACATGCGCATTGCAGGCGTGCAGAAAATGTTACGCCTGTTTGGTTTCTGCTCCGGCTTCTGGCAGCACGCCCTGTGGGGTTTGCTTATCCACTGCGGCAGGTAGAAAATGTGCCAAAGCCGTCAGCACCGTATCTGCGGGCAGGCCTGTTTTTGCGATCAGGTTATGCACTATATCGCTACCCAGAATGGTCTGAATTTCATCTGGAGTAGCAGGCACGTTGCCACCTTGGCTAACCCATGAACGCACTTTATCACCCAGCCCGGCCTGATCTGCCCGCGTAAGCAGCGCCTCCAGATTCTGCGGCTGTAGCAAAGACTGCAACTGCTGCTGCAATGCCCCCTGCACATCCACGCCCAAAGCGCTTTCTACTTTACCAAGAATGTTTTGAAGGAAATCAGACATCGCGCCTACTTTCGTTTATCTTACCGCAACTGCGAACATAATATTCACAGTATTTTTCTATCTGGGAACATGATAGCTTATATGCGCAAGATTTATAAATAATTTCTGATCCCACGCGCGTTCATCGCCGGAAGACTGATAGCTGATATGCGTCTGAACCCACAAGGAAAAAGCAGGGAATCAGGCTACCCTGTGCGGCATTCCTCCCTGTTTTTCGTTGTCAGGATAAAATAGTCGCCGTGCCCAGTCTCCCTATGTTTATCCTTGACCGGATCGGCCCCCTGCGCAATTTCCGCCCCCTGCACCGGCCGGGTGAACGCGGGAAGTTGCCTCTTGCCTGGTTGATCTCTCCTACACCTGCCGCCATCGGTTTTGCCGTGCGCACCACTGCCGCAGCCCTGCTTGCGTTGGTGATTGCGCTGTGGATGGAACTGGATGACCCGCAATGGGCGGCCATGACCGTATGGATTGTGGCCCAGGGCTCTCGCGGGGAAAGTCTTTCCAAAGCCAGATGGCGTCTGGTGGGCACGGCCATAGGGGTGGTGATGTCCATTACCCTTATTTCGGCCTTTAACCAGAATGCGTGGCTGTTCTTCCCCATTCTGTCTATTTGGGTTGGCACATGCTGCACCATGGCTACATTGGTGCGTAACTTCCGTTCCTACGCACTGGTGCTGGCCGGTTACACCACAGCCATTATTGCCATTGGCGCCATTCCGCACCCAGAAAACGTGTTTATGACGGCCATGTCCCGCGCATCTTATATTGTGCTGGGCATTGTGTGTGAGGGCACGCTGGCAGGTCTGTTTGCCCATAATCTGGCTGAAACAGCCCGCCGCAATATGCGTGATAAACTGCGTACGGCACTTTCCAACGTATCTACCTCTGTTTCCAGCCTCTTGGCGGGGGATGAGGAAGCACTGGTGCGTTCGCGCGCCATGTTTGGCCCGCTGATTTCGATTAATGACCAGATCGAATTCTCCGAAGTGGAAATGGGCCCGCACGGGCATGAAGGTGACCATGCACGCGCTGCACTGGCAGCCGTTTCTGTGCTGCTGTCACGCGGTTTGGGTATGGCTGTGCGCCTGCAATATGTGCAGACAGATCAGCCCGCTTTCCGTGAGACAGCAGCCCATGTGAGCGAGTTTCTGACCACCGTTCCCAACCGGCTTGATTCTGATGAAAGCGTGCAGGAACTGTTGCATGATCTGCAATTGCTGCGCGCTGAATGCCATCAGCGTGTGGTCGATGCGCTTTCGCAGGAAATTGACACGGCGTTTGATGACAACCCCGCAAATGATACGGACATTCCCGCCCTGTTGGATGGCCGCATTCTGCACAACGCGCTGGATGAACTGCTGGGTGAACTGGAACAGGCCATCCGGGAATATGATGCCAGCCAGCACTTTATCCGTGGGGATCACTTCCACTTCCGTTTGCAGGCCCACGTAGATAAGCGCGAGGCCATTTATAATGGTGTGCGTGCCATGGTGGCCATTACGGCTGCCGGGCTGGTGTGGGAATGTACAGCGTGGCCCGCTGGTTTGGGCTTTATTACCTTTGTGGCCATTGTTTGCGGGCTGTTTGCCACGCGAGAAAACCCGGTTGTTGCCTCATCACAATTCATGATCGGTGGCATATGGGCGGCTATTGTCTCATTCTTTCTGGTGTTTCTTGTACTGCCGACACAGGCAGATTACGAAATGCTGGTGGGCACGCTGGCCTTGCCCATGATTGCAGGCGGCCTGGCAGCCCGTAACGCGGGCACAGCTCTGCATTCTGCCGCTTATACGCTGTTGCTGCCAAACTTTGTGCACCCGCTCAACCAGGGCCGCCAGAACGAAGTGGCGTGGTTTAACTCCACCGCGGCCGTGTTGTTGGGCGTGTTTTTTGCCGTGCTGATTTTCCGGGCCGTGCTGCCCTTTAACAATAATGCAGAACGCTGGCGCATGCGCCGCACTATGCTGCATGATTTGCGCACACTGGCATCTGCCGAGCCCATGCCTGAAACGCGAGACTGGATTGGCCGCAATATTGACCGGTTTGCCCGCCTGATCCGCCATGCAGGCCCCACGCCTTCCCCCACCATTGAAGGCTGCTTGCAGGGCACGCTGGCTGCCATGACTATCGGGCTCAATATTATCCGTTTGCGCACGCTGCTTAAACGCAACCAGATTCCACCAGCAGCCAAACGCGCCATTGAAATTGTTATGAAGCGTATGAGCGGCTTTACCGGCAAATATGGCCACACGGCACACGCAGCAAGGGTTGCAACATCTGCCCTGCGCCGCATGGAAGCAATGGAGCCTAACATTTCTACCCGCATCGAGCTTACACGCGCCATTGCCTACCTGATTGTGGTCTCGCACGAGTTGGATGCCAACGCTGTATTTTTGGATGCTTCCAAGCCCTACCGCGCTGTGTAAACGCACCTATAATCAAGCTGTTAAAGAGCCGGGCTTTTGTTCCGGCTCTTTTTTTGTCAGATGCTCAAGATGTTGTTATAACAACATCTTCAATCTGGGGCGTCTGGCTGCGTGGTTTCATTTTCATTTCCATTACAATGGTATCGCGGCCTGCATGCCAGAATACACAGCGGGTCTTCCTTCCCGCTATCATGGCTTATTGCCCCAGCCCCGGCTAATCTAGGCTTTGCCCTGCGCACCACCGTAGCGGCATTTATTGCTCTTAGCTTGGCATTGTGGATGGAAATGGACAGCCCCCAATGGGCCGCCATGACCACATGGGTTGTGGCGCAGAACTCTCGCGGGCAAAGTGTTTCCAAAGCCAAATGGCGGTTGATTGGCACTTGTATTGGCGCTGTAGCTGGTATTGCATTTTTGGCTGCTTTTCCGCAGGAGCCGTGGCTTGTTTTTCCCTTTCTGGCCATATGGGCTGGTGGTTGCTGTGCCATTGCAACATTTCTGCGCAATTTTCGGTCTTATGCGCTGGTTCTTGTGTCCTTCACTACCACTATTATTGTGCTGAGCGCCGCCAACCAGCCTGACAACGTGTTCATGATCGCGCTTTCCCGCACCACCTACATTACGCTGGGTATTGTGTGCGAAAGCCTGCTGGCTGCCTTGTTTGCCCCACGCCTTGAGCACGTAGCCCAGCAGGAAATGCGAGAGCGCTTGCTAGGTGCCTTGCAGGGGGCGTGCTCTGGCGTACAAGGGCTGCTGCGCAACCAGCCCGATGGGCTACTACGCTCCCGCGCTTTGCTGGGCAGCATTCCATCTCTGGCAGATCAGACAGAGTTTAGTGAAATTGAAATGGGCCCTCACAACCATGCGGGAGACCACGCACGCGCCAGCCTGAACGCTGTTTCCGCCTTTTTGGCCCGCGGGATGACACTGCATATTCACATGCAAGCAGCCTCCCCTGTACCACCAGATTTTCAGCACGCTATTGATGATATCTGCACGCTTCTCACGGTATTACCGGCAGAACTGCAACAAGATGCCACCATAACGGCAGCAACACGGGCACGCGCCCAAATCCGGCTTTATCGCACCCGCAGCCAACAACGTGGCATAGACCGGCTGGTGCGGTTCCAGCTTCTGCAACAGCAAGATGCCCCCACCACCCAACAGCAACGGCGTGATTTGCTTGAAGGGCGTATTCTGGAATCTGCCTTGGCCAAATTGTTGATGGAACTGGATCTTGTTCTGGAGCACTTTATTGCCACCCAAATCCCCAGCAAGTCTGATCACTTCCGGTTTGACCGTCATCCTGCAAAAGATGTGCTTCTAGCCACCAATAACGGCATCCGGTCTGCCGCAGCCATTTGCGCGGGTGGTTTGTTATGGGAAGTTACGGCATGGCCCGATGGCTCTACCCTTGCCATGTTTGTGGCTGTTACCAGCACGCGCTTTTCTTCTTTTGAAGATCCGGTACATGCGGCCAGCGGCTTTTTCCGTGGCGCGGTATGGGCGGCTGTTATTTCCTTTATTCTCTGTTTTGTGGTGTTGCCGCAGCAGTCTGGGATAGAAACGCTGCTGGCATCACTCTTTTTCCCCATGTTGGTCGGTGGGCTGGCCTTGCGCGCCCCCGGCAGCATTGCAGGCACAGCAGCGGCCTATAATAACTTCCTGCCCTTTATGGTGGGGCCAGCCAACCATAACCGCATGGATGAGCTGACATGGTTTAACACCACCCCTGCCGTTGTTCTGGGTATTGGGTTGGGAATATGGGTTTTTCGGCTTGTGCTGCCATTTGATGCGGCAGCAGAACGCTGGAGGCTGCGCCGCAAAATGGTGCGTGATTTACGCCTGATGGCCAAAGGCCGCCTGACATTTACCTCTGCCCAATGGATAGCACGTTCGGGAGACAGGCTTGCGCAGATTATCCGCCACGCTGGCACCCACCCGAATGCCCTGGTGGAAGCCTACCTAACAGGCGCCATGAGTGCGATGACAACTGGTTTGCTTATTTTGCGCCTGCACAATGTGCTGTCTCACAAGCTTTTATCTGCCGATCAGGGCCAGCAAATTGCGCATGTGCTGGAAACAATCAGCCACATCAAAGGCTACACACAAGCCCCGGCCCTTGCTTCTGCCCACGCCATGCAGGCCCTTTTGCCAGCGGCTATGGTAGAACGAAACCTATCCCAACAAATAGACCTTGTGCGAGCCATAGGGGCGCTGGAGGTGTTGCGGCATGAGTTTACAGCCCATGCCACATTTATGGATATCACCCAGCGCTTTCACCTTGTTGACGCCCCGGAGCGACTGGCAGCCTAACCCCTCTTTAGTGCTGCTCCACATCATGGAAGCGCGTGTAATCCACCGCAATGCGGCCATCTGGACGAGAGACCACGATATCTACAAACCGATGGTTATTGCGCACACGGTCAAACCTGTAAGCCGTTCTGGCAAACACTGTTTGGCCCAAGGCCTCATCCGTGCCGGTAACTGTTACAATAATTTCGGCTTCCTCGGTTTCCAGTTCCGCCATTGTTTTACCGTGTAAGGGGCTATCCGGCCCGATCACATGCGCCATTACAAAGGCAAACCGCAGCACGGGCACATGAGATTGGACAAGTAATAGCTGGTCAAACTTGCGCACCAGATGCCCATTTTCCCCCATAACCAAGCGGGAAAGCGCTACTTCTACATCCACAGAAAGAATGACGCTGACACGCAAATTGGCAATACGAATACACAGCGCGGGAATACCACTTTCACTACTGACAACAGCGGTATTACTGAACATGATGCGAGCACGTGGCCGGGCAAAACGGGCAAAGAGCAAGCCGGTTGCCACGGCTGTTAACATCATGCCGATAAACACTTCCAACGAGACAATGGCATTGGCGTAAATGCCAACAGGTGTCATGCCCCCGTAACCCACGGTGGAAAGTGTTTGCACACTGAAAAAGAACAGTGAAAGCAGAGTATGCTGGCCGTCGCTCGTAATCTGGTTTGGTGCCACCATATACAGCAACGCAAATATAAAATTGATAAGCAGGTAAGAAAACACAGCCACAGCCGTAAAAGCAGGCCAGCTTGCTGTAAGGGCGTGATGGTACAAATCTGTCCATACGCTATCCTTCAGCCCCACACGTACAACATCGTGGTGGCCTTTTTCTTCCACCAGCGCATGCGCTCTAAAACGCTTAGCGGCTTCACGCGTGCTTAAAGAAAAACGCCTGCTTTCCTTCTTTTTCTGCGCTGCAGAAGACCCACCCACATCCTCTAACGGTGTATGGCGAATTTCCTTATCTATCTGGCTTTTCTTCCTGTAATTGCGCAATAGTCTTTTCATAATCACCGCTCCACGCACCGGCCCGGTATGGGGATGCGCCCTCTGTTGCGGTGATACACGGCACAGCGTTAGCGTGCCTCAACAATTCTGCATGGAACCCCTGCAAAATCCCGCCAAAAATAGATAAAAACGCTAAGTTTTTATGAAGAGCGGGTTGCGTTTAGAAAACGTGCAGTTTTGTAGATAATCTTTTCAAAAAAACCGTTTTGCGCCCTCATGCTGCTGGGCGTGCCTATCACTTCTACCTGATCCAGATGCAGCACTGTGTGCCCAAGGGCTTGCACACGCACAAAACGCGCCATAACGGGTTTGGGCAAAACCACACGCAAGGGCGCAGAATCCGCGCCGCCAAAATGCATATCATCCCGTTTGGTAAAAATCGTATGCCAATCTGTACCGTTATGAGAGACAAGAATATTCAACTGCACACAGCATTCTTTTTGATCTAGCCGATTGTACAGCACAATGTCCTGCACACTGCACATCTGCTCCAGATCAACCTGCCACCACGGATCATCTTCAAAATCTGTATGAAAACCGTATCCGCCGTTTATCAGCCCATCGTTCCCACCAGAGGCTTCGCGCGCAGCATCATGAGACCATGACCATTGTGATACGGTGGACAACATGGCGGGCCGATGGCGGGAAAGAACGTGCCCGGTATCCTTGTTTAAATGAAACAGAGCCTGTTCCAGCCTATCAAGCACCTGCGCACTGGCTTGCGGGGGCGCACAAGACTGAAACGCACATACTTCTGGCCAGTATTGCGGATACTTTTGCTGCACATAAGCGTAGCCCTGCCGATAAAGGTCTGCAAAGCGGCTGTCCTGATAATCCAGATACGTGCCTTGCTGCGTGTAACCACCATAAGACCACGTAGCCCCTACCACGCCCAAACCTGCAATAAAGCGAAAATCATACTGGCTGATTTCGCCCAATGCGGAAGATCTCTGCTGCCCTACTGGGCGTGTATGTTCTACTGGGCTGGCATCCATAACCCATATATCGCGCCAACCCAGCATCATGGGCCAAAGCAGATCCAGCCCGAAGCCTGTGCCTGCGCGTGAAAAGCGGAAAGTGGGCAGTGCCTGATGCAAAAAATCGCGCTGCATGCATGGTGCCATAATTTCTGCAAACGTAGAGGCGCGCGCCACAAAATTTTGATTCTGCAAAGTAGAAAGATGGCTACAAAAAGAACCCGACGTAAGTGCCGGAGCCGCCAATTTGGCTTTATACTGCCTGCACGCAGCAAAAAAATAGTTCCACGTTTCTGCCGTAGCCAACAGATCATCATCCGGTAAACAGATATAATCGTACTGCTTCCAGCCATCCCACTCTGTTAAAAAACGATACAGACCATCCCACTTATGGCCCGGCACTATCTGGCCGGGAAGACCTTGCATATCCACTGGCTGAAACGGGCATAAAACCAGATCCCATTCCGGCACGGCCCCTTTCAGCCATTCTGGGTGCAGGGAGCGAGCACCACAGCGTGCAATAATCAGATTTCGCTGCATTACCCCAGCCGCTTACGCCTTACACGTTTTACTGTGCGTCTTTTTCTTCAAACGGACGCAGGGAAACACCTCCGGCATCTCGCGCCCAGGCTGCGGCATCATCCTCTGGCGGCACGTAATTGCCTTTGGTGATGGAACCATGCGCCAGTGTTTGCACATCCACCCGGTTCAAGCCGCTAGACTGCGCTGCCGCGCTTTGCGCTGCACGTTCCCACAACGCATGGGCTTTTTGCTGATCCCCCTGAGCAGAAGCAATACGTGCGGCAAGTGCAAGTGCCCGTGCCATATCACGGTAAGATCCATCATTACGCCGCAGATCAGCCGCCTGCACAGCTAAGGCTTCTGCCTGCTGTGGTGCAGATTGGCGTAACACACGGGCCTGAATTTCCGCCTGATCTGCCTGCTGTGTGGCAGAAAGCGGCTTTTTAAGGCTTGCAAGATAAGCCGCAGCTTTTTGCAGATTTGCGCTATCAGATTGCGCATCCGCAGCAAGCCCCAGCACCAAGGCAGCCCTGCCCGCCAACGCACTATCGGATGAGTGCATGGCCTGTGTGGCGGATGATATGGCAGAACTGTAATGGCCCAGCCTGTAATGTGCAGCGGCTTCTACCAGATCAAGCGAGTACAACTGTGTTTGCCCACGCACACCAGCGGCCTGCCGTGTGGCCTGTGCGGTTTGCAAAGCTTTATCCGGCGTGTTTGCTGCCAGTTGCGCTACTGCCAGATCATACCCAGCCTCTGTTATCGCGCTAACATCATCCCGCAGCAAAGCCATATCTGCCGCTTTGCGATACTGCGTAACGGCCACAGTATAACGCCCCAGCTCAAAGGAATCTCGCCCGGCTGTCATGGCCTGATCCCATGCGGCATCATCCTGTGCGGTGGGTTTATCCTGCGCTGCACCGCCACACCCGGCCAATAAAAGAGGTAAACACAACACAGCCGCAGCGGGAGAAAAATACCTCATGGCCGCACCTGCTTAGGTGACAGACGGTTATGCCGTATCACTTTTTGTCCCCCCAGTAGCCACATGCCCCGTAGCTGGTCCGTTAGTTTTTCCAGCCCGTAAAGTGTGGTTTGCGCCTGCGCCAGCAATGCTGGCAGATCTGCGGTGCTGGCATCCAGATTAGCCGCAATACCCGGCAGATGCGGTGTTGCGCCCTTTAAATCGTGCGAGGCCCCTTTCAGGTTTGCCACTGTGGCATCGGTTTTGTTCATGATGCCAGAAATCTGGTTTTCAATCGGCTTCAGGCGGTCAATCACCCCATTGAGCGAAACAATAGTGGCTTCTGCCTGTTTGATCAGTTGATCATTCGTCATCAACTGGCCAACTGTGCCCTTGCCTGCGTGCATATCACTAATGGTACCATCAAGCTGTGCCATCATGTGCCGTGCACTTGCCAGTGCGGGCATGATTTCGGCCTGAATGCTGTTGAGCGTAGCGGTAATCTGGTCTGCTGGGTTAGGCGCTGGCGTTACGCTTACAACTGCGTAGCTCCAATCCATTGGCTCCCCATGCCCGCGGCTGAGATCCAGATAAGCGGCACCTGTTACAATTAACTGTTTGCGAATAATGGCCGAACTATCGCGCCGGATAAACGGCTTGGCCTGTGGGTCCAGATCCACCAGCGCATACATGCTGCCAGACGGGTTGAGCTTAATGGAACGGATGGTGCCTGCATGCGCACCCATAAGTTGCACATCGCCCCCAACCGTAAGGCCACCCACGCCAGAAGCTGGCAGCACCACGCGCAAGCGCGCTGGCGGGGTTAACCAATCTCGCAGCACACCGGCTTCAATCACCGCGCCTGCAAAAATAACAAGGCTGAGAAGAACAAGAAATCCAACCCATTCATCTGCATAACGCAGAGAAATAAGAGGTTTCACTTTCTGTCTTAAGCGGAGCTGGAACATTATGCCATCCGTACTGCTACTAGGCCATCATCAGCAAGACGCCATGTGGAGGTAATACCCTGCCGGTAACTTTGCCAAACGGCATTGCTGCGCACCAGCCAGATTACGCCTGCCCCTCTATCCCGCGCTTCTGTTATCGAAGATAGGAAAGAGTTGTACAGTTCGGGCGGGCCACCCTCCAGCGGGTCTTCCAAAAGCAGCAAATGCGGCTGCCCCATAAAAGCCCGCACGCATGAAACGCGCGTAAGATCCGTATCAGAAAGCAAGGATGGGCTAATTGTAGGCACACCCGGCAAGCCAAAACTTTCTGAACGTCGCACAGCCTCTGCCACCAGATCATCCAAAGTGCGGGTGGTATGGTGCAACTGCTGCAAAATAATACCCAGATGCGTGGGCATAAACTCCGCCCAACTGGCCCGGCGTGTAATGCGTCCGATACGCCCGCGCAGTGCGTTCAGTTCCCGATCTTTCAGGTTTGCCCAATCCAGCCCCATAAAGCTGACCTGTCCACTTTCCAGCTCCACCATACCGCTGCACAAATCTGCAAACATGGTGGCGCGGCT
The DNA here is from genome assembly GCF_008690365.1 of Acetobacter sp. DmW_136. Classification (NCBI taxonomy): domain Bacteria; kingdom Pseudomonadati; phylum Pseudomonadota; class Alphaproteobacteria; order Acetobacterales; family Acetobacteraceae; genus Acetobacter; species Acetobacter sp. DmW_136. The sequence goes on along the minus strand of NZ_VHON01000013.1, from coordinate 25,523 downwards.
TGGGTCTCGCGCTTCCACAATCATACATTCACCGGGCATCAGCTTCATGCTGAAGGGCACTGGCGGCAGGCCGCTATCCTCAAAGGAAGGCACCGCCTTGTTTAATTCCAGAAGTGGGCCTGCTGAATACGCCTCCATCTTACAGATCCAGACTAAACAGAACGCTCACCATCATCACAATCAGCATCCCGCGGGAAAAGCCGCGTGGCAGCAAGGTGCGTAGTGAATCTTCATTGGTGGCGGTTAGGCCCGTCAGGCAGCCGCCAAGCCCCACAACAAAACCAACCATGATAAATTTAAGCGGAATAATGGCATAATCGGTTACAGACATGGCCGCAGCCACATCATCCAGAAATGTCCAGATCGGGTTTGTAATCACGCCAGAAATACGGCTCATGACATACCCGGTTATCAATGATGACATGGAAAACAGAATGCCCAGCGTAAACCCAGCCACGGTAAACGCCAGCGTGCGCGGCAGAACCAGCAACAGAAACGGATCCATCCCGACAGACTGCATAGACCGCACCTGCCCGCCAATGGTCAGCAACCCTAGCTCTGTGGCGGACAGCATGCCATTGCGCCCCAGCAGCAGAATGCCCACCAGAATGGGTGCTATTTCACGGATAACCACATTGACCAGAATGGAGCCTGTCATTTTGGCAAGGCCGGTAAGACCCAACCAGTAAATAACCTGAGAAACGGCAGCCACACCCATAAGCATACCGGCAAACAGTGATGCACTCACACCCCCGCCGATAATGTTATTCATGGTGGTTACAAATTCGTACCTTACCGTGCGGCGCCATGCGTGAGAACGAAAGCTCTCAAAAATAACGCCCCAGCCTGCCCCCAGAACAACCAGAAAAAACCGCGCCTGCCTGCGCACAAGCCGACCAATCCATGCCAGCTTTCTGCGTATCCATTCGTGCAGCGGAACACGCTTGGCAGGTTTATGCGCATCTGTTTGCAGGATCAGGTCTGGTTCATCATCCGACGGCAGATTGGGGCCGCCTGTTTGCTGGCTCCCGCTCATCGCCTTGCCGCCAATGTATAGGCACGCCCCAGCCCCAGATGCGGTGCAAAAAAGGAGCCACGGCTCCGGAACAGATACCTGTCACGCAACACGCCATAAACACGCTCTGTAACCTGAATAGTGCCGGGATCTGCCGCCCCCTGTGCCATCAGCTCAGCCAAAGAGACGGTTTGCCCCCACAGGTTAAACACCTTGGGTTCATTCCCAACTGCGCCACCAAATGCCGGCCCATAATCAATGCCCATGGTAAACACTGGCTCCAGATCTGCTGCGGCCAGTGACGCCATGAAGATTTCACGCATTTTAAGCGCAGCATCTGCAATACGAACAATGGCTGTAACATCTGGAGTTGGCAGGCAACCTGCCATGCAGATCATGCGATGGCCCGCCACTTCTACGGCAAACAGTTTTTCTTCCTGCGCGACAGACTGCACATCTGTCGCCAGTTGGTTGATAAGCGCGATCAGGGCCTCGGTTTCTTTTTCCCCTTCCACTACGGGATCTGAGAATGTGATGACCAACACAGCCACAGACGGATAAATACTGGCAGAATTAACGGCTGCGGCTTCTGGCGCCTTCATCAGTATATTATCAGATTTCGGCGCTGGCACATCCAGGGTGGCAACCTGCTGCCCGGCATCTACAATCTGGCTGGTCTGGTTATTGAGCAGTTGCACCTGTGCGGCAAAACGCAGGGCCGCTACTCCGGCCATAAGATCAAGAAAGTAAAGCAGATGCGGCTGAAGATGCGGATCTTCCAGCATAATCGCACCTTCCACCCCATGCGGGCCATGCACGGGGCACACAGCCAATGCTTTTGTGCCCAGTTCACGCATGGTTAAACGTTCAAACCGCGTGGTGCGCGGGTCTATGGCTGCATTTTCAACCGAGAACGCATTTCCTTCCTCTATCGCGGAAAAGAACGGCCCCAATTCTGTGCGGGCCATTTCAAAACCACCGGAATGTGTGTTTTGCGTTTGGTCATACGCATCTTCACACACCATAGCTGCACCATCATGCAGGAAACGCCAAAGCGTGGCACGCCGGGCACCTGTTACAAGCGTTAACTGCTCTGTCAGGCTAAGTGGTTCTACCGTGGGATCAAACAAACGCGGCGCAACGGCCACCTGCTGCACAGCAGAACTTTCGCGCTGGATCTGCTCTTTCTGTTTCCCCAACAGGCGCGTGCTGTATTCTGTCCGCCGCACCTGCCGCACCAGCAGCCCTGCAAGCACAAGAGAGAAAACCGTGATAATGGCCAAAAACTGCAAGCTCTGGTGGCTGCTTTGGCGTGCGAAGGACCCGAAATCACTTTCGGGCGCGGCCATCAGCAAAATCCAGCTATCGGAATAGTGCGGCAAAGCTGCGGCAATGGTAATGTAATCCGTGCCATCCCATGTAACATGCCGTGGCCCAACACCACGCACTCGGTAATGATCATACCCCAACGCAAAAACCGGATAGGCATTGCGGTCCAGCACCATTTTATCTGGGTCCCACCCCGCGGCCTTGGCCTGCTGCGTGAGATTTTTACCGGCAATAAACAGGCCCTTGCTATCCACAATCATGGCGGAGCCAGTTTTACCAACTTTGATCTGATCCAGATAAGAGCTGAGCTCGTTCAGGGAAATATTGGTGGCAAACACCATTGTATGGCCAGCGTCTGTCTTGAACCGCAAAGAACTGGTCATGACAAACTGGCTGGTGGTGGGGAACAGGTGTGGCTTTGTCCACGTTACTTTATCTGTTGCGGCAGTATTTTTATACCAATCCCGCGTGCGTGGATCATACCCCTTGGCATCTTCTTCCGTTTCGGAAATTTTCTGCCCGCTATCATCCCAAAATGCGTGATGGAAATATGTGTGGCCGTTTTTTTCAATCAGGCGCACATGCTCCTGCACACCTTTTTGCGCTGCACGGGCGATAAGCATGAAGTGCCCATCATCATCCGCCAGATAGAAAGACTGCAACTGCGGAATTTTCCGCAACATGGTGCTGCCGTAAGAATAAAAAACCTTGTCCGCCACCTGCGTAGGGGCATGCTCAATCATGCCCGAAGCAATCAGATTACCGTTTGCGGCAGGCTGAATATAATCTGTAACCTGCTGCACAATATACTGCTGCACAGCACCCATAAGCTGGTGCGTAAGGGTGGAAACACCTTCCTTGGTGGTACGGTAGGAATTTACGCCCACCAGCGCAATGGCCAACACGGCCATAACCGTAACAACAAATGGCAGAACAAGGTGCAGCAGAACCCTTCGGACAGAAGCATCGTGCTGGACTGTGGGATCTATGATCTCTTCAGAAGACACGAGATAAGGTTCCGCTGCTTTACCGGTTATTCAAAACCTGATTCTGGCCGACAGTTACAGCAAGCCGGCTAACCAACCGCGCTACTGCACCATATCAGGATGTATAAACCGTAATGTGCCCCGATAGATGGGGGTTGTCCACCCCGCACCTGTATCCTGTTTAGGGCATATCAGCCGACCAATTCAATCTCGAAACGTGTTGCAACACCCAAGGCTTGGCCCAGACGTTCCAGCCCGCGGCGCACGCTCTCGCCTTTTACGGCCACACGGGTAGATGTCAGGATCAGCACCAGCGCGTCTTCTTCCCATTCCAAGGATGTGCCTTCCAGCAACCGCCCCGCACCGCCGGAGAGAGAATAAGCCAGCCGCAGGGCCAGCCCCAGCACTACGGCGCTCTTCCAGTCCTGCTCACTCAACAATGCGCGAGACGTTGCCAGAAAAAGTGCCTGCTGATCTGCTGCGTAACGAATAGCCAACGCCAACGCCAACCATGCGCGGGAAGGATGGTCAAACCCACCACTCTGCACGCGCAAGATACGCCAGTACGTTTGCTCCGCCCGATATTCAGGGTGATCGTGGCTGCCGATATCAGACAGATAACAGGCCAGATGCCGCAGGTATTTTTCTTCTGCCGTTTCCTCCGGCCGCAAAAAATCTGTCCACTGCATCAAGGCATAAGGAAGTGAATTGCTACGCCCAAAACGGGCACACATTTCACGCGCCACCACATCCATCGGGTTCTGGGCCAGAATATCTGGCGCAACCTTAAGCATGTACCAGCCCTCACGCAGGCCATCCACGCAAAAAACAATTTTATCCGGCTGCACCTTTTTCATCAGCCGCCGCAGCACCATGGCTGCAAAAGGCGTATCATCCAATCGCTTGCGTGGTGCACCGGGCAGACGTTCCAAACTACGGCGCGAACTGTTTTGCAGCCAGCCCGTCATCTCCCGCGCTTCCTGCACATCCATTGTATAATAGTGCACGATGTTGAGCGGATATTGCGTGCGCGCAATCTGGAGCCGCGCCAACGCACGAAAAGCTCCGCCTACCAGATAAAGTGTGCTGCCTTTTACCTTGGGCAACCACTCTACGCCGCCAATATCCTTATCTGCCAGCGTTTTGGCTTTATCCAGATCTCGGCCAGAACGATCTGCAAGCCGGATCATGCCCAGTGGCAGGGTTGTGGCATCATGCCGCCCCTGTGGCGTAAGGCGAATAAGCTCTAAAGACCCACCGCCCACATCGGCCACCAGACCGGAAGCGCCGGGAATACCGCACATAACGCCAATAGCGGAATGATCGGCTTCTTCCTCACCAGAAAGAATGCGGATGGGCACGCCGGGCATGCTTTCACGCAGGGCTTGCACAAAAGCAGGCCCATTGCTGGCATCCCGCACAGCAGCGGTTGCCAGAATTTCAAACGGGTCGGCCTTCATGGCGCGGGCAATGGCATGGAAGCGGCTGAGCACTTCCTTTGCCATTTCCACGCCTTCTTCATTCAGCTTCCCGGTTTCTGTCAGCCCGCGCCCCAAACGCAGCACGGCTTTTTCGTTAAAAATGGGAAGCGGATTGCGCGAGCGCCCTTCAAAAACCACAAGCCTTACAGAATTGGAGCCAAGATCCACCACTGCGGAACGGCACGGTTGATCAGCTTCCATTAAAACCCCCTGCCCGTTTGCAAAAACTGGCTGCACAGTTTGGAACAACGGGGATGGGATAATCCCGACGCAAGAAAAAAGCTCATGATTTCAGACATCAATCTATCAGCAAGTCCTGTGAAGAGGTCAAAGACGCCGGGGCGCGGATTGGTGTGTCATGCGCGGCTGAGCCCCGTCCGGAAAGTGAAGGATGTGTCATAAACCACTCATGTGCGGAAAAAGGCCGGTTTCCGGGGTTTACGCGCCGCCATTCTCCGTTCTGCTCCAGCATCCATGATTGTAGGGTATCACGAATGTTAGACACCATGATCTGCCCCAAAACCTGTGCATGCACCGTGGGGTTGGTAATGGGCACCATGCTTTCCACGCGCCAATCCATATTTCGCGTCATCCAATCTGCCGAAGAAATAAAGACCTTGGCATAGCGCGATGGCAGACGATGTTCGTTACCAAACACAAAAATGCGCGAATGTTCTAAAAAGCGCCCGACAATAGATTTAATGCGGATGTTTTCTGAAAGACCGGGAACTCCGGGGCGCAGGCAGCAAATGCCGCGCACAACGCCCACAATCTTCACCCCCGCGCAGGAGGCTTTGTACAGGCAATCAATCAGATCCGGGTCCACCAGCGCATTCATCTTCAACCAGATGCTGCCGGGCTTACCCGCTTTAACGTGATCAATTTCTTCCTGAATCAGTTCCTTCAACGTGCTGCGGATGGTGATGGGGGAAAAGGCAATTTTCTCCATCTGCGCAGGCATGGCGTAGCCTGTAACGTAATTGAACAGGCGTGCAGAATCCCGCGCCAATGCCGGATCACACGTAAAGAAGGAAAGATCTGTATAAATACGGGCCGTAATGGGGTGGTAGTTGCCTGTGCCAAAATGCGCGTAAGAGCGCACAAGCCCCCCTTCTCGCCGCACCACAAGGCTGAGCTTGGCGTGGGTTTTTAAATCCGCAAAGCCAAACACGACCTGCACACCCGCAGCTTCCAGCGCGCGGGAAAGGCGAATATTGGCTTCCTCATCAAATCGAGCGCGCAATTCCACCATGGCAGTAACGGATTTACCGGACTCCGCCGCCTCAATCAGCGCCTTTACAATGGGTGAATCGCGCGATGTGCGATACAGCGTCTGCTTGATAGCAATCACGTTGGGGTCCAGCGCTGCCTGCCGCAGGAACTGCACCACCACATCAAAACTTTCAAACGGGTGATGCACCAGCAAGTCCTTGGCGCGGATAGCGGCAAAGCAATCACCGTTAAAATCCCGGATACGCTCAGGAAAGCGCGGGGTATAGGGCGGGAACAACAGGTCTGGCCTGTCATCCACAATCATCTGCTTAAGATCCACCACGCCAATCATGCCGGAATGCACGGCAATTTCGTCGGGCGGCAAATCAAGATCCGAGGCAATGGCTTCTGCCAGTTCCGTCGGCACCCGCTTTTCCATATCCAGATGGATAACAACCCCACGGCGGCGGCGCTTTAGAGCCGTTTCGTAGGAACGGACAAGGTCTTCCGCCTCATCTTCAAATTCCACGTCGGTATCGCGCACCACGCGCAACACACCGCTTTCACCCACTTCCAGACCATCAAACAGACGGTCAATAAACAGGGTAATCAGGTCTTCCAGACGGAAGAACCGCACCTTTGGCGGGATTGCCGCATCTGCTGCCGGGGTAGGAGATGGCAGGCGAATAAAACGCTCTATCTGCGCAGGCAGCAGAATAAGAGCGTTCATGGCGAACAGGCCCGTATCTGCGTAAAGCAGGCGCAAACCCAGTGCCAACCCCATATTGGGGATAAACGGCAGCGGATGCGCAGGGTCCACGGCAAGAGGTGTGAGAACCGGAAACACCCTGTCCATAAAGATTTTGGCCAGATGTTCCTGATCAGCCTCTGTCAGCGCATCTGGTTCGCACAGCTCTACGCCTGCTTCTGCCAACAGACCGCGCAGTTCTGTCCAGATTCGCTGCTGTTCACGCAGCAGGCGGGCGCAGCGTTCGCGCACAGCCTCAAGCTGCTGGGCGGGGGTGCGGCCATCGGGGGAAAGTTTGGTTAACCCCTCACGCACCTGCCCGACAAGCCCGGCCACACGCACGGAATAGAATTCATCCAGATTGCTGGCGCTGATAGATAAAAAGCGCAGACGTTCCAGCAGGGGGTTGCGGGCGTTATCGGCCTCTTCCACCACGCGCTGGTTGAAATCCAGCCAAGACAGCTCGCGGTTGATAAACCGTTCCGGCATTTCCAGAGTGATCTTCCGCTCTGCCGTTTTTCTGCTCTGCCGAGGTGGGCGGGTAGAAGGTTTTCTGGGCGCTGCTTTTCGGGCTGGTGAACGAGCTTTTACAGGGGCCTGTTCTTTTTTATCCTGCGCCGTCACGTTTCTTCCTTTCCTTGTGCTGCATCATGCGCCCCGTTTCCCGCCTTGGGGCAAGCAAAGCTTTACGCAAACGTAGGCAGCGCGAAAAGTTCAGCTCAGCAATCTGGTAATGATTGTCATAAAACTGAAACATCACAACAGGCTTATAACGCATATGTTCACTATTCTTCGCGCGCCAGCAGGCTTTCCAGCACATTGGCGGCCAAGGCGCGTGTAATACGCCCCCCCGATTCTAATGCGGCTTGATCCAGCATGGCTACACAATCGCGCATGGCACTTGCCCGGCGCGGCAGGCGGCGCAACAGCCACTCCGTTACCTGTGCGCTTACCACAATCTGGCGTTCAGCCAATAGCCGCAGCAAAAGGCGGTGTAAAAGCCCTTCCTCCGCCGGGCCTAACGGCACAGAAGCCGTGGCTCGCAACCTGCTTGCCAGATCTGGCAGCACAACCGGCCAACGCGCAGGCGGCCTGCGGGCGGCCATAAGCAAAGCCACACGCCGCTCCCGCGCCAGATTAATAAGGTGCAGAAGATCTCGCTCATTGGGCACTTTATCGGCATTATCCAATGCAGCGGCCCGAAACCCGCCATCTTCAAACAGCATTGCGGCTTCATGCGTGTTCAGGCGGCTGCCTTCCATAATGGGGGCGCCATAACGGCCCGCCCAAATAGAAAGAAGGTGCGTTTTGCCCGTACCACTTTCCCCCCACAGGGCCATGCGGCCTTCTGGCCAACGCGCAGCGGCCTCGGCATCCAGCACCCATGCCCGTGCTGCGGCATTAGAGGGTGCCGCCACAAAGTCCGACCTTCCGAATCGGGGGCGATGCGCAAAGGGCAAGGCAATCTGTTCTGCCTCGGTGGCCTCATTTTGGCGCTTTTGCCCGCCCGAAGGCGCGTTTAAAGGGCTTTTTGTTTCATCAATCCGTGTCATGCCGCTTTGCGCGCCGCTTCTCCTGCCGTAAAGACTGTGCTCGAGCGGGAATCCTAACCCACCCTGTCCCGCACATCGACCCTTATTCTCATTCGGACCAAGAGCACGCGCATGACGTCTTCACCTAGCACCCCTTCCTCCGGCCTCACTTACCGTGATTCCGGCGTGGACATTGAAGCAGGCGAAGCCCTTGTTGACGCCATTCGCCCGGCGGCCAAAGCCACAGACCGACCCGGCACAATGGGGGGCCTTGGCGGATTTGGCGCACTGTTTGATCTAAAGGCCGCAGGCTTTAAAGACCCCGTGCTTGTATCCTGCACAGATGGCGTAGGCACCAAGCTGACACTGGCTATTGATAATGACCTGCACGAAACCGTGGGGATTGATCTGGTAGCCATGTGCGTGAACGATCTGATTGTGCAGGGTGCGGAACCCCTGTTCTTTCTGGATTACTTCGCCACGGGCCGTCTATCTGTTAACAGTGCGGCCAAGGTTGTGCGCGGCATTGCCACCGGGTGTGAACAGTCTGGCTGCGCGCTTGTAGGCGGTGAAACAGCAGAAATGCCCGGTATGTATGCCGATGGGCATTATGATCTGGCTGGTTTTTCCGTTGGTGCGGCAGAACGCGGCGCGCTCCTGCCCTCTGGCATAGCAGAAGGTGATGCCCTTATTGCGCTGCCTTCTTCTGGCGTGCACTCCAACGGCTTTTCTTTAGTGCGGCGCATTGTGGCAGATGCCCATCTGGCATGGACAGACCCGGCAGCCTTTGCACCGGGTAAAAATCTGGGTGAAGCCTTTTTAGAACCCACACGCCTATATGTGCGCCCGGTTCTGGCGCTGCATAAAGCTGGCCTGCTGCATGGCGCTGCCCACATTACCGGCGGCGGCCTGCCCGGCAATCTGCCCCGCGTGCTGCCAAATGGCTTGGATGCGGTGATTGATCAGGAATGGCCCGTAGCACCTGTGTTCAAATGGCTGGCCCGCACCGGCAATGTGGATACAGAGGAAATGCTGCGCGTGTTCAACTGCGGTATCGGCATGATCCTGATTACGCCAGAACCCGATGCCGTTCTGGCCCGCCTGCATGATATGGGTGAACCGGCTGTGCGCATTGGGCATATTGCCAAAGCAGCTTCCCCTACTGCCAAGCCTGATCTGAAAATGCAGGCTACTCCGGATTTTCGCGCAGCATGAGCGTTGAAAAAACACCCATTGCCATTTTGATCAGTGGCCGGGGCAGCAATGCCACGGCCTTGATCCGTGCGTGTGAAGATCCTTCCTTTCCTGCCCGCATCTGCCTTGTTTTAAGCAACAACCCGGATGCACCGGGGCTGGAAATGGCAAAAAAAGCAGGCCTACGCACGCTGGCCATCAACCATCGTGATTTTGGTAAAGACCGTGAAGCGCATGAACGCGCCGTGCATGCTGCTTTAACGGCAGCAGGCGCTCAGGCCATCTGCCTTGCTGGCTATATGCGCTTGCTGACTCCGTTTTTAACCAGCGCATGGGCTGGCCGTATGCTGAACATCCACCCCAGCCTGCTGCCTGTATTCCCCGGCCTGCACACGCATGAACGTGCGCTGCAAGCAGGTGTGCGTGTGCATGGGTGCACCGTGCATCTGGTAACAGAAGGCATGGATGAAGGGCCTATTTTAGGCCAAGCTGCTGTGCCTGTTCTGCCGGATGATACCGCAGATACCCTTGGGGCTCGCGTTTTGCAGCAGGAACACCAGCTTTACCCGCAAGTGCTCCGCCACTTTCTGCTTCAACGCCCTGCTTCTGCTCCGGCAGAGTGCGCCCTGCTTGTTGGCTAAGGCGCTTTTTCTTTTCTGTTTTCCTGAACGGTTCTGACAGTCTTATGAACACACCTGCACGCGCCCCCCGTTCTCCAAAGCGTGGAAAAAGCCGCCCTGCCCCTCCGCAGCCTGATCCTACGCGCGATATCGCTTTTGATATTCTGTGCGGCGTGGTGGAACACCGGCGTATGCTGGAAAACAGCCTATCTCGCTCTGCCGAAGCACATAAGGCCGAACCACGAGACAGAGCCGCAGCGCACCGCTTGGCCGCAGCCACATTGCGCCATCTGGGCACACTGCGCACTGTGCTAGAACCGTTTTTACGCAAAGAACCACCCGAACCCGTACGCGTGGCGCTTATGATTGGCTGCGCGCAACTTCTGTTTTTAGAAACACCTCCGCATGCTGCCGTTGGCACCACCGTTTCCCTCCTGCGTCGGCGTAAGCTGGCCCCATTTGCCGGGTTGGCCAACGCCGTGCTGCGCAAGGTGGCGGCAGAAGGGCAAAACGTGTTGGAAGGTCTGGATCAGGCGCGGCTAAACATTCCTGCATGGCTATGGAGTTCATGGAGCGTGCTGGGCCGTGGTGTGCCCCGCGCGATAGCTGAAGGCATCAGCCACGAAGCCCCGCTGGATATTACCATGCGCCCCGGTGCCACAGCACCGGAAGGCGGTATTGTGCTACCCAATGGGTCTGTACGTTATCCGGCAGGCACCCGCGTTGCTGAACTGGCCGGGTATGAGGAAGGTGCTTTTTGGGTGCAGGATGCGGCAGCTACATTCCCTGCACGTTTGCTTAATGCGCAAGCAGGCGAAAAAGTGGCAGACCTGTGCGCAGCACCGGGTGGCAAAACCGCGCAGCTTGCTGCAACCGGCGCGCATGTCTCTGCCATTGAGAATAACCCCAACCGCATGGCTCGGCTAAAGGAAAATCTGGCACGCTTGGGCTTTACCAACGTTACCACCCTGCAAGCAGATGCTGGCACATGGCAGCCCGATGCCCCCCTTGATGCCATTTTGCTGGATGCCCCCTGCTCTGCCACGGGTACAGCACGCCGCCATCCAGATGTTTTGTGGGTGAAACGCCCGCGTGATCTCACAACGCTAACGGCTGGGCAGGATCGTTTGCTAGAAGCTGCCAAAAACATGCTGCGCCCCGGTGGCCGCCTGGTGTACGCCGTGTGCTCCTTGCAGCAGGAAGAAGGGCCAGACCGTGCCCGTGCAGCAGAAGCCATGGGGCTGGTGCCAGACCCGTTTACACCTGAAGAACTCGCCTTTCTACCAGAAGCCAGAACACCCGAGGGATGGCTGCGCACTCATCCCGGAATGTGGGCAGATAAAGGCAGCATGGATGGATTTTTTGCCGCCCGCTTTACCCGCGCATAACATTTGCAAAACTGTTTGAAAAAATAGCAAACATACTGTTGCGCACGGGCGTAGGATTGCCGATAAACAGGGTATGCGCCCTGTATCTTACCCCCTTATCGCTCCAAGTGTTCTCGCTGCCGATTTTACCCGGTTGGGAGAAGAAGTTTCAGCACTCAAGCAAGCTGGGGCGGATTGGGTGCATCTGGATGTCATGGATGGGCATTTTGTGCCCAACATTTCGTTCGGGCCAGGTGTGGTCAAGGCGCTCCGCCCCTGTTCCGACCTGCCATTTGATGTGCATCTGATGATTGCACCGGTAGATCCATATCTGGAAGCCTTTGCACAAGCCGGGGCAGACCAGATTCTGATCCATATTGAAGCCGGGCCACATACTCACCGCTCCTTACAGCGTATTCGAGATCTAGGAGCCAAGCCGGGCATTGTGCTGTGCCCTGCAACACCGCCGGAAGCCATTGGTGAAGTGCTGGATCTGGTGGATATTGTTCTGGTTATGACTGTTAACCCCGGCTTTGGTGGGCAGAAGTTCCTGTCCAGCCAGCTTCCCAAAATTCGGCGTATTCGGGAAATGATCACCAAAAGCGGGCGTGATATCCGGCTGGCGGTAGATGGCGGCATAGATGCCTCAACCGCTCCTCTGGCCATAGATGCTGGCGCAGATGTGCTTATTGCTGGCAGCGCCGTATATGGAAAAAAAGATTATGCAGCCGCCATTGCTGCATTGCGCGCACATGTTGCCAAGCCAAAATAAAGCCACATCCGGCAAATAAATCATTCTTCACATGAATATTCTGCCATAAACCGATCACACCTTAATTTTCTGCACCTGCCTTGATGGAGTTCTAAACTTCCAATGCCCCTGCGTCGCTGGACCCGCGGAGCCCGCCTTGCCTATGCCATGCGCAACCCGTTGGGAGGGTTTGCCCGCGTACCGGCAGCCCCTGCCGTTGCTTTACGGGATCTGTGGTCTGGAAACGCTGCTGGGGGTGAACGGCTTGTTCGCAACCAGACACTTTTTGAAGGCACCCAACGCCCTCTGATTGATGGGGAATGGGATAACTCCCAATGGCCAGAAGCCTATCGCCGCTGGTTGCAAGGCTTTACGTGGTTGCAGGATCTGCGCGAGCTGGGGGCTGAATCTGCCCGCATCAAGGCCCGCACATTGGTTGCCCAATGGATGGAGCAAACCCCGGCGGAGCGTCCTATTTCAGACCCATCCATAACTGGTGCCCGCTTGGCGGCTTGGCTTGGGTGTTACGAATTTTTTGCGGCCTCGGCAGATGATTCCTTCCGCCAGCAGCTTATGGCGTCGCTGATTATGGAAGCACGCTCCATAATGGCGCTGATGCCGGAGGAAACCACAGGCTGGCGTGCCCTTACGGCCCTTAAAGGGCTGTTGGCTGTTGCGGTTTCCCTACCTGATTATCCAGAATTTCTTACACGTTATTTGCGCTTGATTGACGCCACCATCAGCCAGCAGATTTTGCCCGATGGCGGCCACATTACCCGCTGCCCGGAAGACCTGTTGCAGTGCGTGCGCGAACTGGCAGAAATGCTGTATATTTTACAGGTTGCCCGCGTACCCTTACCCACCAGCGTACTGGATGCCGCCAACCGCAGCGCTCCAGCCTTGCGGGCCATGCGGCATGGTGATGGCGGGTTGGCCCTCTTTAATGGCAGCAGTGAACAAAACCCGCAATTTATTGAACACGTGCTCAACCGCGCATCCCGCACGCGTGTTGTGGCGGCTGGCCTGCCAGAATCTGGCTTTGCCCGCCTGAACAATGGGCGTGCCTTGCTGATTGCTGATGCCGCCACGGTTGCCCCTGCGGGTTATGATAGCAGCGCGCATGCGGGCATGTTGTCCTTTGAATTTTCATCCGGCAGGCAACGGTTAATTGTCAATTGCGGCAGCAGCATCCAACGTGGTTGGGCAGAAGCCTTGCGCTACCCGGCGGCACATTCTGTTCTGGAACTGGCAGACCTTACCCCCATGCGGTTTGATGCCAATGGCGGTATCTCGCAAAAACCACAGGTCACACGCCAAATGTCTGTGCAAGACGGTGTGCATTGCCTGAGCATGACGCATGATGGCTACAAGCCCCAAGGTGGTGGCCTGTATTCTCGCAAGATTTATCTGGATAAAGACGGCACAGTTCTACAGGGCATAGAAAAACTGGAAGATGTAAGCATTCCGGTGCCACTTTGCATCCGCTTCCACTTGCACCCTGATGTGAACATTGAGCAGGAAGAAGATGGTTACTTGCTACACACGCCCGAAGAAACATGGTTCTTCTGGTCTGACGCTGATATTGAAATAGAAGAAAGCGTTTATCTGGGGCAAGGACAGCACCAGCCTACACGGCAATTTGTGCTCACACCGGCTGTAGCAGAACAGACTGCGGAAGAAGCACACGATCCTTTGGATACGCCCCCCGCAGAAGAAGCTGCTTTACCTGCGGAAGCTATTTCCCCCATGGATCACACTCCAGAAGTGCCAGAGGTGGGAACCGATTTACTGGCAGAACCTTCGGGCCCCGATGTCAATGGCTTGGAAAACACGCTGCTACCACCGCCCCCGGTGCCGCAGGCTCCAAGCAAGCCACCTATCCGTTGGTCGCTCTCCCTCAAAAACGCGTAATGGGCTGACGTGAAGATTCTGGAAATTACAAACGTCGATTTTTCACTCACCCATTTTCTACTGCCCCTTATGCGAGAATTAAGGGCAGAAGGGCATGAAGTGATAGGCGTTTGTGCGGATGGCCCTTTGCTTCAACACCCCAGAAACGAGGGGTTTCGGGTTGAAACACTGCCCTTTGCCCGTTCATTTTCTGTACCCGCGCAACTTCGGGCCTTTTGGGCTCTTGTTCGGCTTATAAAAAAAGAAAAGCCGGATTTGGTGCATGCACATATGCCTATCAGTGGCATTCTGGCGCGGGCAGCAGCCAAGTTGTGTGGCGTGCCGCGCATTGCCTATACGTGCCACGGTTTTTTATTCAACCAACCCGGCTCTCACCTACGGCGCGGATTGGCATTGATGCTGGAAGTTCTATGCGGGCACATAACTGATATTTATCTGACCGTCAGCCGTGAAGAAGCGCAGGATGCCAAACGCCTGCATGTTCACCCCCACCCCGTTGCAATTGGGAATGGGCGAGATCCAGCCCAGTTTCACCCAGATGCGCAAGCCAGAACACGTAGCCGGGCAGAACTTGGCACATCCGCGCAAACGCCTGTAATTATTGTTGTCTCTCGCCTTGTGCGCCACAAAGGGTATCCAGAACTCCTGGCCGCCATGGAGCGCGTGCCAGATGCAGAATTATGGATTGTGGGGGAAAGACTGGCATCAGACCACGGTGCCAATATGGATGAATACCTTGCTAAAGCGCGAGCTGCACTTGGCCCGCGACTAAAATGCCTTGGTTATCGGGCAGATATTCCGGCTTTATTGGCCGCAGCAGATATTTTTGTGCTGCCCAGCCATTTTGAAGGCCTGCCTATGTCCATTATTGAAGCCATGTTGTGCGGATTGCCAGTTGTGGCCACCAATATTAGAGGCTCGCGCGAGCAGGTTGTGCCGCATGAAACAGGGCTACTTGTGCCCCCCGGCACTACGGCAGAACTGGCAGAAGCCCTTACAACGCTGGTGCAAAACCCAGCTTTATGCCAGCACATGGGTGCTGCCGGGCTAAAACGTGCTCTACGTTTATTTGATGAAAAAACAATTCTACAAACCACCACACGCCTGCTGACACATTAAGCCATCAGGCATGGGTGTAATGTATTTAGTGAGCTGACTTCTGGGCAACCGGCGCTGTTGTAATGGGTGTGCCTGTTTTATCCAGCAAATGAATTGTCAAACGCGAGGGTGATGCCGCAATACGGCCCCCAGAACGGCATTCATCTAACCGGATGCGCACGCCGTCATTATTTTCCATCAGCAGGCCGCCAACACCACGGCCCACTGTGGCCTCACCCGAAAGCGCCCAGAATGTGCCTTCAAAGTCTTCAATACGCTGAAGGTTGTACACCTTGCCTACGCTGTGGCCAGAAGAATACCCAACAGCAATAGCGGAAGCACCCTTGATTTCAAACGGATACTGGCGGCCGCCATATGTCAGCACACCCCGGCCCCATGTATATCCTACACCCAGATCCGCCGAACGCGTATTAAATGTAACTGTTGCCGTAACCGGGCCAAGCATGGTTTCTGCGCCCGCAGGCATGAACCATGCTCCGCACAGCGCCAAGGCAGCAGCAAAATGGCGGGATGCAGAACGCATCAAAGGGCTCCCCGAATTCATTGAAACAACTTACCTTTTCCGTTGCGTAAAAAGCGGTGGAAACGGCTGACAAAACATTTTTGTACGTTTTGTCACGTTTTGTAGAATCAAGGATGGCATACCCACCCGCCCCTGCAAAGCCCTTTTCGCAAGATTTCACTACACGGTTTCAATGTGCGGTCAGCGTTCCCAAATCGGCTCTTTCAGGCCCGCAACAAATGCCACATGTGCAGCCAGCTCTTGCGGTGTTGGCTGCACACGCACAACCTTACGGTTCACCGGGCCTTCATACATCACAGAAGGCAGTTGCCCATCTTCCGCCATCAGCCCAAGACCGTGCTGGCGCCCCCCCATAAGCTCCACATACACATCAGCCAGCAGTTTGCAGTCCAGCAGCGCGTTATGGGTGGTTCGGGCAGAAAGATCTACGCCAAAACGGCGGCACAAGGCATCCAAACTGTTGGGCATGCCGGGAAAGCGCTCACGCGCCATATCCAGCGTATCCACCATGCGGTCCAAACCCAGCGTTTTTTTGCCTGCGCGTTTGAGTTCCGCATTCATAAAACCAAAGTCAAACCGGGCATTGTGCGCAATGAGTGGATCATCCCCCACAAAGGCCAGGAAGTCATCCGCCACTTCAGCAAATTTGGGTTTGCCTTCCAGATCCGCCCGCGTAAAGCCATGCACGCGGGAAGCCTCCTCCGGCACATCGCGCTCCGGGTCTATAAGCTTATGAAAAGTGCGCCCTGTTGGCAGGTCTCCTACCAATTCAAGGGCTGCAATTTCAATCACCCGGTCTCCCGTTGCCGGGTCTAGCCCTGTGGTTTCTGTATCAAACAGAATGGATCTTTTCATGCCCTTAGGCTCCTGATGAACTGGCGCACTTGCCGTTCTGTTTCCCGCATACTGCCGCCGGTGCGAATAACCTTGCCCGCTTGGCGCACGCGTTGGGCATCTGGCATTTGCCGAGCAATCAATTTGCAAGCCTCGGCTGGAGGCATCCCGCGCCTTTTGGCCACACGGCGTGCTTGTACCCAATGTGGGGCAGATACCACCAAAACATCATCGCATTCTCGCTGAGCGCCTGTTTCATAAAGCAGTGGAATATCCAGCACCACACAGCGCGCCCCACGCAAACGCTGCGCACGCAAAAACTTTGCCCGTGCAGCCCGCACCATGGGGTGAATAATCTGCTCCAGTTTTTTGAGCAGCGCCGGTTCTTTTATAACGGCTTGCCGCAATACGGCTCTATCCAAATGCCCGTTCTGCACAGCATGCGGCACCAGTTGGGCAATAGCTGGCAAGGCTGCCCCATGATCTGCCTGCAAGTGGCGTACTTCGGCATCTGCATCAAACACCGGCAAGCCTGCATGCCGCAACAACGTGGCTACAGTGCTTTTGCCCATGCCCATACCGCCGGTAAGGCCCAGAATTTTCATGCCCTTACCGTAGCCCTTAGAAACTTTCCTGCACAAAAGCTTCCGTTGCGGCATCCACTTCCGGGTTCACGCCGTACCATTTCTGAAAACCCAGCCGCGCCTGATGCAGCAACATACCAAGCCCGCCCAAAGTACGTAGGCCAGCAGATTGCGCCTCTGCCAACAAAGGCGTTACGCGTGGTACATAAACGATATCTGCCACCACCAGTTCCTTGGCCGCATGTGCCAGAGAAGGACGAAACGCAGCATCCGGGCCGCCTTCCATCCCCAAAGAAGTGGTATTTACCAGCAAACTATACGCGCCAAGGCGGTCTTCCCACATATTCCACGGCAACACGTCCAGCCCCGGCAGGGCTTTTGCCAGTTCTTCTGCCCGCCCTTGGGTGCGATTAGTCACGGCAACACGTAGGCCACAATCCTGTAACGCGGCAGCAACAGACCGCGCAGCACCGCCAGCGCCCAACAGCAGAACCTGCGCTTGTTCAGGCAGATTGAACCCAGCCGATTCCATGCTGGCCACAAAACCTGCGCCATCGGTTGAGTAACCGTGAATTTTGCCGTCATCTTCAAACACAAGTGTATTCACTGCACCTGCACGCTGGGCGGAATGATCCAGCACATCGGCAATTTTAAAGGCGGCTTCCTTGTGCGGAATGGTTACATTTGCGCCCCGAAAGCCCGCAGCCTGTAAGCCCAGAACGGCTGCCACAAACGCATCTGGCTCAACCGGCAGCGGCACATAGGCACCATCTACCTCATAACGCCGCAGCCAGTAATTGTGCAGAACCGGAGAACGCGAATGCGCTACGGGCCAACCCAGAACACCTGCCAGCTTTGCCTTGCCTGTAATAATCTGCGGCTTGGCTATATCTGTGGCGGTCATGCGTTTTCTCCATACTGTTCACAAAACTGGCGCCATGCCTGTGGCAGCAAACGGGCCAGACGATTAGCCCATTCGGTCTGCCCGACATCATCAGCAATCAAATCCTGCCGAATTTCAATTTCAATATGTGGCAGTTCACGCCGTTCACCATGCTGGGGAATAGTGTAGTCCGATGTATCTGTGAGGGCGTAGGGTTCGTTATCCCCCACCACCAAGCCATCCTGTTGCAAAAGTGCAATCATGATCCGGGCCAGCCGGGAATCATGATTATGCAAAAGTCCAGCATGCCACGGGCGCTGTTTGCCATGCATAAATGGCGTAAAACTGTGTAGCGCCACAACCACCGTCTGGCGGCCTGCGGCCATATGGGCATCCAGTTCCTGCCGAATGCGGGCGTGATAAGGGTGCAGAATTGTCTGCTCCCGCCATGCCCGATCCTGCGCAGAGATATTCTGGTTGCGCGGCACTGTTGTGCCATCACTTACCTGCACGATAGAGGTTGGGTGGCCGGGGGCGCGGTTACAGTCAATCACCAAGCGGGAATACACCTGCTCAATCAACACAGCAGGCAGCAGGTCAGCCAGTTTACGGCCTACGCCATCTATGCCGATATCCCAGCCAATATGGCGCGCACGTTCCTGCGCACTTAACCCCAGATCACCCAATTCAGGCGGAATGGCACGGCCTGCATGGTCACTTACCAGCACAAAGGGGCCACCTTCATCCCGGCCATGCACCACAAAACTTTCTGCCATCAGCACCTGATCCACAGACATGCTTTTCCACCTCCTGCATCGCACGGCATGGCAGAAAGATCGGCACGCATTGCCTGCCCTTTCCGCCATGCAGCAGAACACTCTTATTCGTGTTTGAAAACTTATTTGGCGGAAGATACCACAACCGCAGCCAGATCAGCCTGCGCGCGCACCTGCCCTGCGTCTTCCCCCGTCAGGCCTTCTGCATCCAGCCCACTATCATCCAGCTCGTACACCAGATAGGCCGGATCTGCGCCATCCAGCGATTCTTCGCCGCCAACATCGTAGCTACGGGCTGCCACATATTCCGGGCCGCGCATTTTGCTTTCCAGACGCTCAACAGCCACAACCGGGCTTTCTGCGCGAATAACTTCCAAAAGCACATTCGGGCCGGGGTCGATTACGGCAAAGGTTGTAAGCTTGTGTGGTGTTGTCATGTTCATGAACTCCCTGAATTTCACTTGCTTTTAAGCAGAGAAATGCCGCTGGGCACAGCCCTTTCCCGCACTGCAATGCACAGAACAGCCCCGCCGCAGGATCGGCTCTGCCACGCTCTTTGCCAAAACCGGCATTTGCGCCCTAGGGCGCGCAACATTACTGTGGCATCTTTGCATCCGCGCCGCGGCAGTATAAGCCAACGCCTGAGCACATCTTACGCAGCAGGACGGAATTAGGGCCTAAAATGTCTCTGAACAGCCAGAACAGCACGGAAACGGAAAACCAGAAAAACGCCAATGTCCAGTGGGGCGGGCGGTTTGCCGGTGGCCCTTCTGAGATCATGCAGGCCATCAATGCCTCCATCGGCTTTGATAAGGTGATGTGGAAGCAGGATATTGCTGGCTCCCTCGCCCATGCTGCCATGTTGGCGCATGTAGGCATTATCTCCAAGGATGATGAAGCCACAATCCGCAAGGGGCTAACAGAAATCGGGCAGGAAATTGCTGCTGGCAACTTTCCCTTTTCCGAAGCGCTGGAAGATATTCACATGAATATCGAAGCCCGCCTGTCTGACCGTATTGGTGAGGCCGGTAAGCGCCTGCATACTGCCCGCTCTCGCAATGATCAGGTTGCAACGGATTTTCGTCTTTGGGTGCGGGATGCCATTGATGGGCTGGACCAACAGGTTTCAGCCCTTATGCGCTCCCTCGCCCGCCGGGCGGAGGAACATGCCGCCACTCCCATGCCGGGCTTTACCCACCTGCAAACAGCACAGCCTGTAACATTCGGCCACCATTTGATGGCGTATGTGGAAATGCTGGCGCGTGACCGGGGCCGCCTAGCAGACACACGCAAGCGCCTGAACGAATGCCCGCTGGGTTCTGCCGCGCTGGCTGGCACATCCTTCCCCATTGACCGGAAGATGACTGCCGAACTGCTGCATTTTGACCGCCCCACCGCCAATTCTCTGGATTCTGTATCTGATCGTGATTTTGCGCTGGAATATCTTTCTGCGCTGTCCATCATGGCCATGCACCTTTCACGCATGGCGGAAGAAATTGTCATCTGGTGCTCCTCACCTTTCTCTTTCATCCGCCTTTCAGATGCGTTCACCACCGGCTCTTCCATCATGCCGCAAAAGCGTAACCCGGATGCCGCAGAACTGGTGCGTGCCAAAACTGGCCGCATCACCGGCAGCCTTGTAAGCCTGCTAACTGTTATGAAAGGCCTGCCGCTGGCCTACGCCAAGGATATGCAGGAAGATAAGGAACCCGTGTTTGAAGCCACGGATGCCGCTGCCCTCTCTCTTGCCGCATGCGATGGTATGGTGCGGGACATGACAGCCAACACCGCCCAAATGCGTGCACTGGCAGGTTCTGGCTATTCCACCGCTAC
This sequence comes from Acetobacter sp. DmW_136, assembly GCF_008690365.1. Classification (NCBI taxonomy): domain Bacteria; kingdom Pseudomonadati; phylum Pseudomonadota; class Alphaproteobacteria; order Acetobacterales; family Acetobacteraceae; genus Acetobacter; species Acetobacter sp. DmW_136. The sequence continues at coordinate 4,825 of NZ_VHON01000013.1, read as the reverse complement.
AGATATTGCAGACTGGTTGGTGCGCGTGCTGAAAGTGCCATTCCGCACCGCGCACCACGTAACAGGCCGCCTGGTTGCCAAAGCCGAGGAAAAAGGCGTGGGGCTGGCAGATCTGACATTGCAGGAAATGCAGGCAGAAGAACCCGGCATTACGGATGATATCTATTCGGTTCTCAGCGTAGATGCCTCCATTGCATCTCGCACCAGCGAAGGTGGCACCGCATCCGGCAACGTCAGCGCGCAGGCTCAGCGCTGGCTGAAGGCTCTGGGTGCAAAACCCACCACAGTAAGGCAGTAAAACCATGAACTACCGCCTGATTTTTGGCCTTGCGCTGGCTACTATCCTGTTTCTGCCTCTGGCGGCATGCGGCAAAAAGGGCACGCCGCATCAGCCCGGCCCGCAAAACAAAATTTCTTACCCGCGTATGTATCCGCCGGATGAATAAGACCACAGTGCGCACTATATGGGTTTCATAGCGCACCGCACTGCATAACCTGCCATGCCAAGAGTTTCTTGGTGTGGCATCCTGCTCCTTTTTTGCAATCAGAGCCTTTACGCCTCATGGCCGAAACACCTGTTTATACCGATGCCGACCCAACACTGGCAGAACTGTTACAAACGCACCCGCAGCTTACGGTTAGCCCTACCTGTGGGCTGATGCTGGAAGGCGTGGCCCTAAACGCCATAGCTGATTCTGTTGGCACACCCTGTTGGGTATTGGGGGCGGGTACGCTGCGCACGCGTATGCGCCGGATGCACGCTGCCATGCGGGATGCCGGGCTGGATGTTTCCATCCACTATGCCGTGAAAGCCAATGATCATCTGGCCATTCTTACCCTAATCGGTCAGGAAGGTTTTGGGGCGGATATTGTAAGCGGTGGTGAACTGGCGCGCGCCATAAAGGCCGGTATTCCAGCAAGCCGCATTGTGTTTTCCGGCGTTGGCAAAACAGATGCCGAACTGGAACAGGCCATTAGCCACGGCATTGGCCAGATTAACGTAGAAAGCGCAGAAGAGCTGGAAGCTATTTCAGCCATTGCCACTAAGCTGGGCAAGCAGGCCACTATTACCCTGCGCGTAAACCCGGATGTGGATGCCAAGACCCACGCCAAAATTACAACCGGCTTGGCTGCCAATAAATTTGGCATTCCATTTCAAGATGCCGCAGCACTTTATGCCCATGCGTTCACCCTCTCTGGCGTGCGGCCTGTTGGTTTTGCCACCCATATTGGCAGCCAGATTTTAACCACCACCCCTTATCGTGCAGCCTATGCCCGCGTGGCGGAACTGGTGCGTACCGTGCGCGCCGCTGGCAATGCCGTAAGCGTAGTGGATTGTGGCGGTGGCCTTGGCATTTGCTACCGCAATGAAACTGAAGGTCAGCCCGAAGCGCTAGCTGGCGCCATTAAGGCAGAACTGGGTGATCTGGGCGTAAAGCTGGCAATTGAGCCGGGGCGTTGGCCCATTGGCCCGGCTGGTGTGCTGCTGAGCAGCGTGATCTTGCGTAAGGAACAAGGCATGGATGTGCCTTTCCTTGTGCTGGATACGGCCATGAACGAACTGCTGCGCCCCAGCATGTATGATGCGTGGCATGGCATTTTACCACTTGCACCGCAGGCGTTCAGCCAACCTGTTTCCTTGGCCCATGTGGTCGGCCCTGTGTGTGAAAGTGGAGATACATTTGCGCGGGATAGGCTTTTGCCCCCGCTGGCCCGCAATGCACGTATAGCCCTGCTGGATACAGGCGCGTATGGTGCGGTTATGAGTTCCACTTACAACAGCCGCCCGCTTGCTGCAGAAGTTCTGGTTGAAGATGGCCAATGGCAGGTGATACGCCAAAGGCAGAGTGTTGAAGAACTGTGGCAGGATGAAACTGTGCCCTCCCACCTTGCCAAAGCCACATGAACCAAGGCGGTCTGCACCAATCCCTGACCGCCTCCACCGCTGAGGATGGAGCGCTGGCGGAGCGCCTTGCCACCGCACGCCGCCATGCCGCCATTGTTTTGCGGATAGAACGGCTGTGGCCTGCGCTTCAGCCCACTTTTGCCCTGCTGGGGGTTTACTGTGTAGCCTCTTTGCTACGCATTCCTCAGCATCTGCCAGATGGCATCCGGCTGCTGCTGGTGGCCGGATGGCTGAGCCTATGCGGCTGGCGACTGCACAAGGATATTGAAAACCTTGCGCCCCCCACCCCAAGCGAAGTTGACCGGCGAATTGAACAGGCATCCGGCCTACACAACCGCCCCCTCGCTACACTAACAGACCATCCCGCAGGCACATCCTCGCAAAGTTCCACCATCTTATGGCAGGCGCATCAGCAGCGTATTCTGGCATCACTTGGCAGGCTGCGGGTGGGTTGGCCGCGCCTTTGGCCGCAAGGCCGCATGCAGCAGACTGGGGCATGGGTATTGGTTGCAGCCCTTGCTAGCACAGCCGGGCTTGCAGGTTCCTCCGCGCCGGGGCGTATCCTTGCCGGGTTTATTCCGGGGCGGGATGATCCTGATGTCCCCTTCCCGCGTGTAGAGGCATGGATAACCCCACCTACTTACGCGCCAGATGCCCCTGTTTTTTTGGGCACTATCAAAACACCCCCACAAACGCCGCAAGGGGCCCATCTTACTGCCATTGTCACGGGCCTGGCCTCACACCCTACCTTGCGGGAACAGGGCGGCATGGTGCTGCATGATGCCACACGCCACAAACTGGATGCCCATAGCTGGAAGCTGGATGTGGTGCTGGAGCATTCTGGCACCGTACGCCTTACAGGCCGCGGCCGAACATTAGCCCAATGGCCCGTAACCGTAATGCCAGATGCAGACCCCAGCGTGAAATGGGGGCCAAACCCCGGCTCTCCCCGTAAAGAAGAATGGCGCACTCTTCTGCCGTATGATGCCAGCCATGCTTATGGGCTGGCATCACTTAAGGTAGAGCTGCATCTGGCCCACGCCAAACACGGGTCAGAACGTACACTCACCATTCCCCTTCCTCTTGTTGGGCATCCCAAATCTGTAAAAGGTGCCATTAGCCCCGATCTGTCGGAAGATCCGTGGGCAGGAGAAACCGTAACCGGCCGTGTGATTGCCTCGTCCGTAAGTGGGCATGAGGGCAAAAGTGCCCCCGCCACGTTCCGTATGGGCGCACGTGTTTTCCATTCCCCCATTGCCCGCGCGCTGTTGGACGTGCGTAAGCGCTTCGCTTTGGGGCAGGAAAGCCGACAGGATGCCGCATTAGATCTGGAGGCACTGGCCGATGCCCCCGGCCCGGTGCGTGAGCATACCGGTATGTTGCTGGCGCTCAGCAGCGTGGTGGCCATGCTGGATAACAACCTGACGGACACGGCCACCGCCCGCGCTGGCGCCACAAACCTGCTGTGGGATCTGGCTCTGGATATAGAAGACCGCCGCACAGGGGATGATGCCAGTGCTCAGGCATCCATTGATGTGCGCGCGGCCCAAGCCGCCGTAGCGCAGCAACTCCAGCACATGCACGAAAATGGGCAACAAGGACAACAGGCCCAGCAGGAACTGGAAGAAAGACTCAAAACCCTGCAAAGCGCCATCAGCCGCAAAATGCAGGCACTAGCAAATCAGGCCATGAAAGATCACACGGTTATTCCTGATCTTCCGGGTTTTACCAGTGCAGGGAATCAGGCCTTTTCACGCCTGATGCGCCAACTCCAGTCCGATGCCTCCAATGGTCATGCAGATGAAGCGCTGAAGCGTTTGCAGGATATGGAAAACGCCACCGAGCGCATGCGCAATGCCACGCCACAGGATATGGCAAATTTGGCGCAGCAGATGATGGCGCAACAAAAAATGCGCGAACAGGCTGCCGCCCTACATGATCTGGCCAGCAAACAAACCGCCTTGTTGGACCACGCGCAATCTCGCCTTGATGAAAACCTGAAAGCACAGGCCCAGAAACAAAGTGATCTGGCAGACGATGGTGATGGTGAGGCCGATTACGCCAACATGCCCACATCCGAGCTGTTGCGCCGTTTGGGCCTGCCCATGCCTCCGGGTTCGGAAGGAGCGCAGCCTGCACCCCCACCTCCGCCCTCGCAGCCTGAAACACCGCTCATGCCTGACCCAGCAAAAGCAGAGGCACAAGCCGCAGCCCGGCGTAATGAGCGCGCCACGCAGCATGCGTTGGAACACGCGCTGGATGAATTGAAAGACGAATTTAAGGATCTGACAGGCAAAACCCCCGGTGCTTTTGATGAAGCCCGCAAAAGCATGCAGGATGCCCGCAAGGCGCTGGCCGATGGGGATGATGCCGCCGCCGCCAATGCTGAAGAAAAAGCACTGGAAGCCCTGCGCAAAACACGCCAGCAAATGCAGGATGCCGTTAAGGGTAACGGCAAAAACAGTATCCCCAGCTTTTTGCCCGCTCTGGGCAGCCCGTCTGATGGATCTTCTGGTTCTGGCAGTGCATCCGATGGCCAGAATGGTTCTGGCTCCCTCTCTGATTCCTCAGAAAATCAGGAAGAAGAAGACAAACAGGGCGGCAAGCGCGATCCGCTGGGCCGTAAACTGGGTGAAGGCAAGGATCAGACCGAAGATGATTCTACCCGCATTCCAGATAACGTGGCCCGCCAGCGCGCCAGAGAAATTGAGCAGGAACTGCGGCGGCGTGATTCAGACCGCACCCGCCCACAGCAGGAACTGGATTATCTTGACCGTTTGCTTAAGCCGTTCTGAAGCGGAAATGAAGCGAACTCTTTCCTGGACTTAGCAGCAAGATAACCGGGTATGACTTTTTACATTGCACGGAGCGAAAAGAGAGTATGGCTCGTTTTCTGGTAACCGGTGGCGCTGGGTATGT
>NZ_VHON01000104.1:0-311 GCF_008690365.1 Acetobacter sp. DmW_136 | reverse complement strand
ATAATAGGCAGATGGTGCAATCGACAGAACCCTGCAGATTGACCCGACACCATATGTCTGCCGGTGCTCCTCAATGAAGCGTGTCATGGCTTGAAGATGCGGTCGAGCTCTCCTTCCGCAAAATATGCCGACGCCTTACGCAGGATTTCATTGGCCTGCCGCAATTCGCGGTTCTCTCGCTCCAGTTGCCTGATCTTCTCTCGATCAGGCAGGTCACTCACCGCAGGCGCATTGGCACGTTCATGCAGACGGGTCCATTTTGACAGCGTGTCAGGATGAATATCCAGCTTTGGCGCTATCATCATCACCGC
>NZ_VHON01000103.1:0-306 GCF_008690365.1 Acetobacter sp. DmW_136 | reverse complement strand
TCAGCGGATCATGGGCCTGGCACTGGGCTATGAAGATCTCAATGATCACGATGCCCTGCGGCATGACCTGATCTTTGGTCTGGCCTCGGGACGTCTGTCAGGAGGCCGGGCAAACTGCGCAGCATTGGCTGGCAAATCTACACTGAACCGGTTGGAGCGCAGTGGGCAGCAGGCAGATCGTTACTGTCGGATCATTGCTGATCATGAGGCCCTGGCTACCCTGTTCGTCACGCTCTTCCTTGACCAGCATGAGCACGCACCCGCCCGGATCGTTCTGGATGTGGATGCCACCGATGACCGTATCCA
>NZ_VHON01000102.1:0-364 GCF_008690365.1 Acetobacter sp. DmW_136 | reverse complement strand
CCTCAGCGCTACCCTGCGCACGGCAGACAGGGACCCGGGGAAGGAAGCACTGGCAGACATCCGCCGGATCGTGGAGCAGATCAGGAGCCGCTGGCCCAGGGTGCGTATTCTGGTGCGCGGGGACAGTGGCTTCTCCCGGGACACTCTGATGACATGGTGCGAAGACAACCACGTTGACTTCCTGTCTGGGCTTGCAGGCAACACCCGCCTGTATGACCGGATTGCCTCTTTGTCCGCTGAGGTTCGTGACGAAGCCGCCACGACAGGCAGAGCGGCGCGCGGTTTCGCCTCCTTTGACTGGATCACAAAGGACAGCTGGACGCGCCGCAGGCGGGTGGTGGCCAAGGCCGAATGGCGCCACGGC
>NZ_VHON01000101.1:0-345 GCF_008690365.1 Acetobacter sp. DmW_136 | reverse complement strand
GAAGATAGCAGTTATGGCCGTAATATCCATGAAAGGCGCGGCCTTCCTGATGGCCATGGATACGGTCATCGGTGGCATCCACATCCAGAATGATCCGGGCAGGCGCGCGGTCATGCTGGTCCATGAAGAGCGTGACGAACAGCGCGGCCAGGGCTTCATGATCAGCAATGATGCGACAGTAACGGTCTGCCTTGTGGCCACTGCGCTCCAGCCGGTTCAAGGTGGATTTGCCGGCCAATGCTGCGCAGTTTGCCCGGCCTCCTGACAGACGGCCCGAGGCCAGACCAAAGATCAGGTCATGCCGCAGGGCATCGTGATCATTGAGATCTTCATAGCCCAGTGCCA
>NZ_VHON01000100.1:0-535 GCF_008690365.1 Acetobacter sp. DmW_136 | reverse complement strand
CCATCAGGCGCGCTGGGCTGGCCACCAGGCTGGCCGGATCACCCGCGCGGCGTGGGCCTGCCTGCCAAGGCACTTCCAGATTGCTCACGCGGCCAACGGCATCAATAATTTCGCGGTTGGAATTGCCGCGCCCTGTGCCAACGTTAAACACCACGCTTTTATCATTCAGAAGCGGCAGCACAGCCAGATGGGCGCGTGCCAGATCTGTAACATGCACATAATCACGGATACAGGTGCCATCTGGCGTAGGATAGTCCTCACCAAACAGCGTAAGGGCTGGGCGACGCTTCAGGGCAGCATCAATAACCAGCGGGATCAGATGCGTTTCAGGGCGATGGTCTTCCCCCGCACGGCCAGCCGGATCAGCTCCAGCGGCGTTGAAATAGCGCAGGCAGGCACTTTTCAGCCCATGAATTTTGTCGGCCCAGTACAGGGCGCGTTCCACCATATATTTGCTCTCGCCATACGGAGAGCCGGGGTTGATGGGGGCATCCTCGTTAATCGGGCCTTCCCCGGCAGAACCAAACAGGTTGGC
>NZ_VHON01000012.1:0-1798 GCF_008690365.1 Acetobacter sp. DmW_136 | reverse complement strand
TTCATTTTTTTCCAAGGGCTTCCTTCAGGATATCCGTCTGCATGCTCAGATCCGCATACATGCGCTTCAGCCGACGGTTCTCCTCTTCCAAAGCCTTCATCTGACTGATCATCGAAGCATCCATACCGCCATATTTCGCGCGCCACCGGTAAAACGTGGCGTTGCTAATCCCATGCTCCCGGCACAGGTCAGGAACCGGGACACCGCCCTCAGCCTGGCGGATCACACCCATGATCTGGGCGTCAGTAAAGCGATCACTCTTCATCAGAATCTCCTCAATTCTTACGCTGAGAAAATTCTCATTCAAAAGTCACTCTTTTTATGGGGGAATTACCAGAGGACTGGATGGAGACCTCTCACACGAGGTCGCCGTCGCCCTTATGAAACATGATGCGCTCGGTGAACTGGGTCTGTCCGAGGCCACAGCGGCAAGACCCATACAGGCGGCATTCGCCTCGGCAACCGCCTTTTCGTCCGGAGCCTTACTGCCCGTACTGGCAGCTGTTCTGACCCCTGTCGCGTGGGTATCCTGGGGCGTGCCCCTGACCTCGGTCGTGGTTCTCGCCGTTTTGGGCGTCGTCGGCGCGCTTGCCGGCGGCGCGGCGCCTCTGCGGCCAGCACTGCGTGTGACGTTCTGGGGTATTGTTGCGATGATCGTCACGGGCGGAATCAGCCGCCTGTTCGGCGTGTGACACCGTATTCCAGGTTTTGAATGAGGCATGTCCTGGGTAGTGTTGACTTCATCCATTATATCCGTGATCGTCGATTTATGGATACAGAATCTGCCCTCGCTGCCCTGAGCGCTCTGTCGCAGTCCACGCGAATGGAGATCTTCCGCCTGCTGGTGCGCCACGAACCGGACGGACTACCCGCCGGAGACGTCGCGCGGCATCTCGATGTCCCGCAGAACACGATCTCGGCCCATCTTGCCACCCTGACCCGTGCCGGCCTGCTGACCTCGCAGCGCCACAGCCGGCTGATCGTCTATCGTGCGCGCCTTCCGCGCTTGCGCGACCTGATGCTCTTCCTCGTAAGAGACTGCTGTGCGGGCAGCCCCGAACTCTGCGCGCCCCTGGTCGCGAACCTGTCCTCCTGCTGCCCATCCCGGGAATCCTGCCCATGACCATCACGATCTACCACAACCCGGCCTGCGGCACGTCGCGCAACGTGCTGGCACTGATCCGCAACAGCGGCGAGGAGCCCCGGATCATCGAATATCTGAAAACGCCGCCGAGCCGGGCCGAACTGGTCGATCTGATCGCCCGTATGGGGCTTCCGGTGCGCTCGGTCCTGCGGGAAAAGGGCACGCCCTTTCACGAGCTCGGCCTCGATAATCCGACCCTGACGGACGATACGCTGATCGACGCCATGATCGCACACCCGATCCTGATGAACCGGCCGATCGTCGTCACCCCCCTCGGTGTTGCGCTCTGCCGTCCGTCCGAGGCGGCTCTGGAAATCCTGCCCAACCCGCAGCGGGGCGCTTTCGTCAAAGAGGACGGCGAGAAGATCGTCGATGAATCCGGAAAGCGGATCTCCTGATGCTGGCTCTTCTGCTTTTCGTTGTCACGCTGGTTTTTGTCATCTGGCAGCCTCGGGGGCTGGGCATCGGCTGGAGCGCAATGGCAGGTGCCGCCGTGGCCTTGGCGGCTGGCGTGATCCACTGGCATGACATTCCTGTCGTCTGGCACATCGTCTGGGACGCGACCTTCACCTTTATCGCGCTGATCGTCATCTCGCTGTTGCTGGATGAGGCAGGGTTCTTCCATTGGGCCGCCCTGCACGTCGTACGCTGGGG
>NZ_VHON01000099.1:0-2500 GCF_008690365.1 Acetobacter sp. DmW_136 | reverse complement strand
TCTGTTTGCAGCGAGCTTAAGCCGTTAGGTGTAGGCGTAGCGAAAGCGAGTCTGAATAGGGCGCATAGTTGCTGGCAGAAGACCCGAAACCGAGTGATCTAGCCATGGCCAGGCTGAAGGTGCGGTAACACGCACTGGAGGGCCGAACCCACGCCTGTTGAAAAAGTCGGGGATGAGCTGTGGCTAGGGGTGAAAGGCCAATCAAACTCGGAGATAGCTGGTTCTCCGCGAAATCTATTGAGGTAGACCGTCAGGTGGTTACCCCGGGGGGTAGAGCACTGGATGGGCTAGGGGGGCCCAAAGCCTTACCAAACCCAACCAAACTCCGAATACCCGGAAGTATAGCCTGGCAGACAGACAGTGGGTGCTAAGGTCCATTGTCGAGAGGGAAACAGCCCAGACCACCAGCTAAGGCCCCCAAATCGTGGCTAAGTGGGAAAGGATGTGGGGATTCCATAACAACCAGGAGGTTGGCTTAGAAGCAGCCATCCTTTAAAGAAAGCGTAATAGCTCACTGGTCTAATAGAAACCCTGCGCCGAAAATGTAACGGGGCTCAAGCCACGTGCCGAAGCTGTGGGTGCATATCTATGATATGCGCGGTAGCGGAGCGTTCCGTAAGTCAGTGAAGGAGACGGGGTGACCCTCTCTGGAGATATCGGAAGTGCGAATGCTGACATGAGTAGCGACAAACAGTGCGAGAAACACTGTCGCCGAAAGTCCAAGGGTTCCTGCGCAAGGTTAATCCACGCAGGGTTAGTCGGCCCCTAAGGCGAGGGCGAGAGCCGTAGTCGATGGGAAACAGGTGAATATTCCTGTACCTGCCAGAAGTGACGAATGCGATATGTTGTCAGGTCTTAACGGATTGACCTGGCTTTTGGAGCATTCCAGGAAATAGCTCTGGCGTATAGACCGTACCCGAAACCGACACAGGTGGACTGGTAGAGAATACCAAGGCGCTTGAGAGAACGATGCTGAAGGAACTAGGCAAATTGCTCGTGTAACTTCGGGATAAGCGAGACCCGTTGGTGGGCAACCATTGGCGGGTGGCACAGACCAGGGGGTAGCGACTGTTTATTAAAAACACAGGACTCTGCGAAGTCGAAAGACGACGTATAGGGTCTGACGCCTGCCCGGTGCCGGAAGGTTAAGAGGAGGTGTGAGAGCGCTGAATTGAAGCCCCGGTAAACGGCGGCCGTAACTATAACGGTCCTAAGGTAGCGAAATTCCTTGTCGGGTAAGTTCCGACCTGCACGAATGGCGTAACGACTTCCCCGCTGTCTCCAGCATCGGCTCAGCGAAATTGAATTCCCCGTGAAGATGCGGGGTATCCGCGGTCAGACGGAAAGACCCTATGAACCTTTACTGCAGCTTTACAGTGGCATCAGAGACATTCTGTGTAGGATAGGTGGGAGGCTTTGAAGCAGGGGCGCCAGTTCCTGTGGAGCCATCCTTGAAATACCACCCTGAATTTTTCTGATGTCTAACCGTGGTCAGTTAGCCTGATCCGGGACCCTGTATGGTGGGCAGTTTGACTGGGGCGGTCGCCTCCCAAAGTGTAACGGAGGCGCGCGATGGTGGGCTCAGGCCGGTCGGAAACCGGCTGTTGAGTGCAATGGCATAAGCCCGCCTGACTGCGAGAGTGACAGCTCGAGCAGAGACGAAAGTCGGCCATAGTGATCCGGTGGTCCCGCGTGGAAGGGCCATCGCTCAACGGATAAAAGGTACTCTAGGGATAACAGGCTGATCTCCCCCAAGAGTCCACATCGACGGGGAGGTTTGGCACCTCGATGTCGGCTCATCACATCCTGGGGCTGGAGCAGGTCCCAAGGGTTCGGCTGTTCGCCGATTAAAGTGGTACGTGAGCTGGGTTTAGAACGTCGTGAGACAGTTCGGTCCCTATCTGCCGTGGATGTTGGAGACTTGAGAGGATTTGTCCCTAGTACGAGAGGACCGGGATGAACATACCTCTGGTGCACCGGTTGTCGCGCCAGCGGCACCGCCGGGTAGCTAAGTATGGAAGGGATAACCGCTGAAAGCATCTAAGCGGGAAACCCACCTCAAAACTAGGTCTCCCTGAGGGTCGTGGTAGACCACCACGTTAATAGGCCAGGTGTGAAAGCGTGGTAACACGTGCAGCTAACTGGTCCTAATCACCCAATAGGCTCACTCTCTTACTGTCCCCTTAAAAGGACAGCCCGTGCACAGAAATCATCCATATATACGCCTACTTCTTCTACCAACCGTCTTCCACACACCCTTACAGGGTGGACTGGATGACCTGGTGGCCATGGCGGGGAGAGATCCACCCGATCCCATCCCGAACTCGGCCGTGAAAACCCCCAGCGCCTATGATACTGTGGCTTAAGCCACGGGAAAGTCGGTCGCCGCCAGGTCTTCCAATCCACCCTTCCAAAACTTACTACCCCTACAAATTTCAACACAATTACAACCGCGGGGTGGAGCAGCCCGGTAGCTCGTCAGGCTCATAACCTGAAGGTC
>NZ_VHON01000098.1:0-844 GCF_008690365.1 Acetobacter sp. DmW_136 | reverse complement strand
TGATATCATCGCCCGCGGCGTGCTGCTGATCATGCTCATCATGTCTTTGGGCACATGGTATATCATGATCACCAAGTTCATTGAGCAGGCCCGCCTGTTTGCCGCCGCCAAGGAAGCCACCAAAAGCTTCTGGACCAAACACAGCATTCAGGAAGGCGCTTCGGCTCTCACCTCCACATCCCCATTCCGCTATATTGCCGATACCGGCATTGTGGCGGCCGAGCACCATGAAGGCACGATGCAGGAAAGCATTGATCTGCATAGCTGGACAGGCATGTCCATTCAGCGCGCGGTGAACAACATCCAGAACAGCCTGCAAAAGGGTCTGGCCTTTTTGGGCACGGTGGGCTCCACCTCTCCGTTCATTGGTCTGTTCGGCACGGTGTGGGGGATCTACCACGCGTTGACAGCTATCGGCATTGCCGGTCAGGCATCCATCGACAAGGTGGCGGGGCCTGTGGGTGAATCCCTGATCATGACGGCCATTGGTCTGGCAACCGCCGTGCCGGCCGTTCTGGGCTACAACCTGCTGGTGCGCCGCAACAAGACAGCCATGGATCTGGTGCGTGACTTTGCATCTGACCTGCAGTCCATCCTAATCGGGGGTGTGCGCCACGGTGCGGCTGCAGAGCAGATTGAGGTGCGTCCGGACAACTCCCCCACCACAGCCACGGTATCCAACCGCGTCGGATAATCGGTCAGGTCAAGGCTAAGGAGAGCGCTTATGGGCATGCAGATTGGCGATAGTGGCGGAGAAGACGACGTCGTCTCCGCCATCAACACCACACCGCTTGTGGATGTGATGCTGGTGCTGCTGATCATCTTTCTGATCACCATTCCGGTG
>NZ_VHON01000011.1:0-39584 GCF_008690365.1 Acetobacter sp. DmW_136 | reverse complement strand
TATAGCTTACGAAAATTTCTTTTGTGCAAAACAGACTTTTTCATAATCTAACCCGATGTACAACCCTTCTGTGAGATTTCCGCGTCGATGTCCGGTTTGCAGGGCAGCATATCGTCGTCGTACGCCCCAAAAGCGGCATTCCTTATGCTCTGGATGGCCTGTGCGCCCATCGGCAGGTTCTGCTTGGCAAAGGAAACGTCCATGGCGATCTGATAAGCTGCGTTGCTCATGGTCTGAGATATAACCGGGACGGCCAATGTGTTTCGCCGAATGTTTCAGCCGAAGCGCAATGTCTACGTCTCAAAAGTTGGGCCTGCCGCGAAAAAGATGGGCTCATTTTTGTTTTCATGGGAGACCAGTCTCTTGCGGCGACGACCGCGCTTCCTGATTTTCCAAGGGTGAGAGACAGGCGCTATCGCACGCGGCGTTTCGGGCAGGTGGTGAACTGTCATTACAGTTTCATGCATGAAAATCTGATGGATATGAATCATCAGGTTTTGCACAGTCGGTTGGTCGGGAAAATGAAGCCTCGGTTCCTCGGAATGGATCACGGAGAGGATTTTGTGGAGGCCCGCTACACCTTTGCACGAACCGGCGGCAAACAGCCTTTGAGCGAGGCGCTGATCTACGGCCAGAGACGCCGTGATGGTCGGGATTTTGCCTACCGGGATGTCATGACCATCAGGACACAATATCCTTACCAGATCCTGCGTATTGAAACGCAAGGGATTGAGGAACCCGTGATGGAGTTATGGATCTCTTATGTGCCGCAGGATCGTGAGGAGTTGACCAACCGTGTTTTCGGTCTGTTGTCGATCAAACGACTGAAAGTGCCTTTTTTACTGGATATTGCCTGGCCAATACTGGTCGCATTCACGGAGCGCGTCTTCTTTGAAGATCGCGAGATTGTCGAGCTGGAGCAGGCTGCATGGAAAGACCTCGGTGGAGATCACAATCGGGAAGTCTTCCCGGTTATCAATCAACTTCGTGATCTGCTCAGGCGATGTGGTCAGGCGCCAGAGAGTGTAGAAAAGACGGCCCCATGAGATTGCCTTTTATCGCGCCACCTTCCCATGCTTTTCATCCTTTGCTGGAAAAGATCATTTTTCTGGCACCTGATCGAACCTGTGTCATTTCTTTGCTGGGGACAGATGCAGCTTTACCTGAAGAAGAACAATTGCAGCAGAATGGCTATGATCTTTTCCAGATGACTGTTTCCAATCTACCAACAGACCATCAGATGCGTGGTGACTATCTGGAAGCACATTTCAGGCCGCTTCTCGATACAGCGATAGAAATGGCGATGGCGCTGACTGACAGGCCAGCGCACGTGCCGGAAGCAAGTTACGTGCAAACCTATATAGCGGTTCAGAATCTGATTGGTGCACAGAAAGCTGCGATGGATCTGTATTGTCGTGTGCAAGTTGAATTTATGATTTCTTGAACAGTGTGAACCTGAAGAGACAGATCATGAGTAATGTCATAGATTTCCCCACCCAGAATGGGGCAGGCAGGCCCTATCTGGCGGCAAAAGATCTCACAAAAGAACAGTGCCGTTTTATTCTCTCTCTACCGATAAGCGGCGAGTATGGCATCCCCATAGCGGATCGCGGTGCCATTCGCGGATCATTGATATTGATGGGATATGTCGCAGCCGGATTTTCCGTACGTTGGGGCAGTGCTGCTGCTCGTCTCACCAGTCGAGGACGAAGCATGCATCGGGAATTGATGTCTGGTAAAAATCATTGGTGAAGTGGAATAGGATCTGAATAGAATAAAGCGAACACTTGTCATTTGAATGCTGTCTTGAATTTCGAATTAAGAAACTATGCAATATTGTCAGAACTGAAATTAGGCGATCACTGATAAAACAATGTCGGTTTTTTGGACGTCTGAAACGATTTTCTTAAGACCGACATGACGGCGAAAGCGGGAGATCCGCTTAGCGCGCAGCAACCAAACTGGACTTGCAACGGTTTTGTGCCGGTCCGTGGTAAATTTTGCTATGTTTTTAGCAAGAATAGCTGCATCGCTGATCGTTGAAAAAAGGAATGAAACATGCCGGACACACAAGAAGGGAAGGGGCTAAAATTTTTCTGGGGTAAGGCTCGTCCGGCATCAGTCGGCTTGGGGGAAGACTCTTCAATACATCCGCTTATCGCGCATATGCTGGATGTGGCGGCAGTAGCAATTCTTTTGCCCGGTAGTCAGCGGTTAGGGTTGGACAATCGCCAGTTGGGGATGCTGGTCGCTTTGCATGATATTGGCAAATTAACGCCAGCTTTTCAGGCAAAAGTTCCGGAGTGCTGGCCAGAGCTGGCATTGGGAGAGTGTCCTGATGAAGTCGTGGCATCACGTCATGACGTGGATGGCGTATTATTTCTTGATCGCGTTTGCCGAGAGGAACTGGCGCCGCTATTTGGCACTGATTCCGAAGGGGAAGGCTGGCTGCTTTCGGATAAAAGGCGGTTATGGCGTGCTGTGGCAGGGCATCATGGACAGCCAGTCTCAGTAAACGATTATCAAACTCGTGCTTCTGATATTAAGCTATCGACACCATATGCTCACAAACTTGTTAGTCTGTTATTTGATGTTTTTCGTCCTCCTCCTATCAAGCCTTATCATTCATTAGATCATCTACTCCAGTTGGAATGGCAGTTAGCTGGGTTGACGGTTCAGGCGGATTGGATTGGTTCACGGCAGGAATGGTTTCCATATGTCAGGCCGGATGATGTTGATGATCTTTCAGGCTATTTTTGGAACAAAGCCCTTCCTCGTGCTCAAAGTGCGATTGTGCATGCGGGGCTTGCTCCCGCAAGCATTTCACCATTCCAAGGCATTGCACATTTGTTTCCGCATATCAGGACGCCTTCGCCAGTTCAGGCGCTGCTGGACGTTACGTCTCTTCCTGCCGGACCAACTCTGGTGGTGATTGAGGATATGACGGGTTCCGGCAAAACTGAAGCGGCGTTGGTGGCGGCGCATCGGCTGATGGCATCCGGGCGGGGCGTGCATGTTCCCCGCACACGCGGGGATGAACTGGTGAAACCCTTACTCTAGTGGAAAAGGCATGGGGGTTACCGAGCAAGTGGGTAATCGGTATAGCCTTCTGCCCCCTGCGTGTACCAGGTTTGGATATCATCCTTATTCAGGGGAAGGTTATCTTCCAGACGGTGCACCAGATCCGGATTAGCTAAAAAAGGTCGGCCAAATGCAATGGCATCGGCAATACCGGTTGCGACCGTTTCAATCGCTTCGTCCCGTGTGTAATCCTGATTCAGAACCAATGGTTTTGTAAAAACTTTGCGGATCGGAGCATGCAGCTTCGGCTGATCGGTCTTGCCAAATGTGCCATGAGGGCCGGGCTCGCGCAGTTCGAGAAATGCAATATCGAGATCGTTCAGAAGCTTTGCGGCGGGTACGAAAACCTGCTCGGGATGGCTGTCGATGCAGCCTTGTGTATTGCCATTTGGTGAAAGCCTGACAGATGTTTTGTCCGCGCCAATCGTAGCGATTACTCGTTTCGTGACTTCATGCAGAAAGCGAATACGGTTTTCAGGAGAGCCACCATATTCGTCAGAGCGATGGTTGGTGCCGTCTCGCAGGAATTCATCAATCAGATAACCGTTGGCTGCGTGAATTTGTACACCGTCAAAGCCAGCCTCCAGTGCATTGCGGGCGGCTTTTTCGTAATCATTCAGAATACGGGCAATGTCATCCTTGGTAAGGGGCCGGGCAACTTCGGGAGGCTGCTTGCCATTATATGTATGAAGTGGCTCAGGTGCCTTTGTTGCTGAGCAGGATACAGGTTGCTGGCCCGTTACACTGGAATGCACCATGCGGCCCATGTGCCAGAGTTGGGCCACAATCTTTCCGCCCTTTGCATGCACTGCCGCAGTAACGGGCTTCCATGCTTCCACTTGCTCTTGTGACCACAGGCCCGGCGCATAGGGCCATCCAAGACCTTCTTGGCTGATTCCGGTTGCTTCCGAGATGATCAGACCAGCGGTGGCACGTTGCGCATAATACTCGGCCATAATGGGGGTTGGAACATGCTGGCGGGTGCTTCTACCGCGCGTTAGCGGTGCCATGAGAATTCTGTTTTTAGCGTAAATGCTTCCCAATTTAATCGGTTCAAACAGGCTGGGCATGACATTATCCTTCCTAAAAAGCGCAGTTCTTATGAGTTGGGGAAATCTCTCGTTGATTACAACATGGCGCTAGTCTCGAAGCGATGCTGTCTGAACTTGTAGATGGATGCTCGTTCCATTTTAATACAATTCTAAAGTATTAAATTTTTTCATATTTCCGAAGTTGGAGAGAAACGCTTGCTTCATAACAGCGTTTTTACATGAAAAATAAATAATAAAATTTTGTTATTGTTATAATTATCAACGTTAACTGCTGCCAGCAGGAAGTTCTAGAATTGGAGAGAGCAGGGTTATCTTCCTACTTTTTGCCCAATCTGAAAAATGTGGGTTACTCTGTCTGCCAGATACCGAGCAGATAGGCACCGACACAGCAAAACTGTACATGCTGTAACTGGATATTTCAGACCACACAATTTTTGTAACATTTCTAGTTCAGGAACAGCGCGACAATCAGTGCAATATTCATTTCAAGGGGCCGTATTCTCAACATCACCCCAGCCGCCACACGTTTCTACCTACCGGATCATGGCCTCTACTCGGCCATGAAAGGCACAACCGAAGTCATCTCACTCTGCATGGCGAAGGAACTGGGGAAATGAGTTAGTGAAAAAATCACATTTAGCAAGCCAATGGTAACATCCAGATAGACCATCTGTATTGATACAACACAATAGAGTATACAGAAAATACACATCTAAAAGGACCGATTACAGAATGAAGATCATCAGAACCGCCGTGGCCATGGTTATTATTGCCAGTACGGGTGCCTGCACATCTACAGGTAATGCTTCCATAAAACATACAACACTTACGGAAGTTAACCAGAATATTCATGATGGCATGACAACTTCATTCCAAGTACATCAAATTTATGGTGAACCGGGGCAGAAAGGTTACGAAAACGGCTATGAGTTCTGGGTTTATAGTTTTACGGTCGGGAGAGAAGATGGTCTCTCAATAGCTCAGGATGTTGTTGGTCTGGGTATGCTTGGAGCAAGAACAAACAACAAAAGCAAAACACTTACTATCGTATTCAACAATGGTATTGTGCTGAACCATAGTTTTTCCACTGCGAATTTTAGCTCCAGTAGCGGAATAAGACAGTAGCATTGTGAATTTATTTTTGGGGACACACAAAGGAAAATCGTGCCTGCTGCGCAGTATCGTAGATGATACAAGTTTTGGCTGTTTTCTTTAAAAATATGAGCCACAGAAGCAATGTGACATGTGCTGTCTGTAAATACGAATTGTCGAATATGATAAAATGCTCGTATTTTCTTTCACGGCTCACAGCAGCATATGCATGATCAGGAAACCGGTAGCTTTCATGGCCCCTTCAATATTTAAGCCACATCACGTGCAAACACTCACAAACATAGTGCTTTCATCCCATGAATAACCAACCGGTTTCCGATACGCAACGCCGCTTGGTGATGCTTTGCGCTGTGCTCGGAATTGTATTGGGAGGGCTAGATGGCGCCATTGCCAATATCGCCCTTCCTACCATTGCACGAGATCTTTCATGTAGCGAAACGCTGACTGTCTGGATTGTTAACGGATATCAACTTGCTGTTGCGGTCAGTTTGCTACCTGCTGCGGCATTGGCTGAATCTCTTGGCCTTAAAAGAGTATACGCTTTTGGTCTCGCGCTGTTTACTGCGGCTTCTCTGGCTTGTGCGCTTTCCGGGTCCATCGGTCTTCTTGTTGGTTCACGCGTTTTACAAGGCGTTGGTGGTGCCTGTATGGCAGCGTTAAGCGGCGCACTTGTAAGAAGCGTTTACCCGCGAGAATTTTTGCATAAAGCCTTCGCAACAATTGCACTTGCAGTTGCTATTTCAGCCGCTACGGGCCCCACATTGGCTGCTGCGGTTTTATCTGTTGCTACTTGGCCTTGGTTATTCCTGATCAATCTACCAATCGGCCTTATAGCGGTTCCACTTTTCCTCCGGGTGGCACCACACAGCCCACGCCGTTCATTTACATTTGATTGGCTGGGCGCTTTGCTAAATGTTGGTGCTCTGGGGCTCGGTGTTCTTGGTGTTGATGCGCTTGGGCAGAAAGAGCCCAGATGGGCGGGTATTGAGATTGGAACAGGCTTTTTGTGCGCCGTTATGCTGTATATGCAGCAGCGCCGCCAGAAGGCCCCTATGCTCCCCCTTGATCTTCTAGCCATCCCCCTGTTTTCGCTCTCAATCCTCACATCTGTTTGTGCCTATGCAGCACAAATTTTAGCCTATGTTGCTCTGCCATTTCTGTTTCAAACAGTTATGCATCAGTCTGCGGTTACAACTGGCTTGCTTGTTACGCCTTGGCCGTTGCTTGTTGCCGTGGCCGCACCTTTTGCTGGCCGGTTGGCAGCCCGCCACCCTGCATCTGTTTTAAGCAGTATTGGGCTGACTATTCTGGCGGCTGGATTAACCATGTTGAGCATTATGCCTGCGCACCCACCATTTTGGGATGTCGCTTGGCGAATGGGGTTGTGCGGCATTGGGTTTGGTTTTTATCAAACACCCAATAATCTTACAGTCATGACTTCTGGCCCGACAACGCGCAGTGGCGCGGCCAGTGGTATGTTAGCTGTTGCGCGTACGATGGGCTGGGCGCTGGGCTCAGCTTTGGTGGCACTGGTTTTTGGTTTGTCAGATGGAAGTTCTGGGGCTGTTCATTGCCTAGAACTGGCAACAGGATTTGCCTTTACCGGTGCTCTTCTCAGCGTTTCTCGCCGTGTTATCCGAGATAAGCAATAGCACCAAAAAACAGAAGAGGTTATGAAAGCCAGATAATAAACCACGCTTTGTCCGTGAGGATCGGTTATTGAAGACTGTGAGCATTTAGATGAGTGCCTAGAAACGCCTTATGAAAGACCTCTGGATACTGTAGCTGGGGTGTATGCTCTTCATTGGGAAATTCAACCAGTTTTGCATTAGGAATGGCGGATGCCGCTGCCCCGCCAAGTTCAGGGTAATGCCTCAACTTTGCACTTACGTTAGAAGGCGCGCTATCACTCCCTATTGCGGTCACATCCTTGTCCCCGATCATCAAGGTTGTAGGGGATTTGAGGCGTGGCAGCTCATAGATAACCGGCTGTGTTGCGGTCATGTCGTACAGCAAAGCAGAATTCCATGCGACAATATCGGCATCAGGCCTCCGGTACATGCAGGCAAGCTGCCCGAAACTGAACTGATAGGCTCGTGGCTTACTGGACTTTCAAAACCCAATCTGGTTTGGAGCAATAACCCGATATCCTCGATTAGTAAGAACATGAATTGTGTTTTCCCATGTTGCTGTACAGAAGTTTTTACCATGCAGAAGCACAACCACCTGTTCCTTAGGATGCCCCGGTTAGATATTCATGTAAGCCATGTGTAATGTTTGTTGCTGGGACTGAAACGAAAACTCTCAAACAGGCCATGGGTATGAAAAACCCTGTAATTCAGAACCATAAACAGAAGTATCCTGTGGGGTAGTAGCTAATTTTATGAAGAAACTCGACTTTATTAAATAGCAGTTTGGAAAACGTTCTCTTTTTATGCTGCTAAAGTCCAAGATCGGAAAGCTCAGGATGATCGTCCGGCCGACGTCCTTGGGGCCAATGAAACAAGCGGTTTTCTGCTTCGATATGTAAATCATTAATTGATGCAAAGCGGCGGAGCATCAGGCCATCGGGGTTAAACTCCCATACCTCATTGCCGTAAGATCGAAACCACTGTCCCGCGTCATCATGCCATTCATACGCAAAGCGAACAGCCATGCGGTTGTTGCGAAAACCCCAGAGTTCCTTGATGAGACGATACTCATGCTCTGTTTTCCATTTGCGCTTTAGAAAATCTACTATTTCATTACGGCCATGAATAAATTCCGTTCGGTTGCGCCATTGACTATCTACAGTATAGGCCTGTGCCACTTGTTCAGGGTTTTGGGAGTTCCAAGCATCTTCGGCAAGGCGGACTTTGCGTGTTGCGCTCTCGATATCAAAAGGTGGAAAGGGCGGTCGTGACATAGTGGACTCCTGATCTGATGCAGCATTTAACGTTGCTACAGCACAGTGTTTGAATTCACAGGTTATCTAGTGAGTAAGAATTATAGTCTGAACATGGATGTTTTGAAAAAGAATTTATTATTTATATGTATTTCATTTTACGGGAGCAATTTTTGCTGCGCATACAACACAGGAAGCGCCGATGTTATATGCCTGTCCAAAATGACAATGCAGAGGTCAAGTTGATGTGCTTACATCAGGCAGGAAATTTCTGTTAGTTTTGGCTGGTTATCTGAAACCTGTTTTCAGTTTTAATAGGGGTGTTTTATGTTTACTTGCGTCGGCTACGCTGCCTCCAGCGCGACTACTCCGCTGGCTCCTTTTACCTTCCAGCGTCGTGATTGCGGCCCTCTCGATGTGCAGATTGATATCACCCATTGTGGTATCTGCCATTCTGATATTCACACTGTTCGGAGCGAATGGGGCCCTGCGTCTTATCCATGTGTGCCCGGGCATGAAATCATCGGGCGAGTTGCTGCCGTGGGTGTGGATGTTACGCGCTTTAAGCTGGGTGAGTTGGTGGGTGTGGGGTGTATGGTTAATTCCTGCCAGACATGTGCTTCTTGTGAAGCCGGGTTAGAGCAATACTGCGATGCCGGACCAACGTGGACTT
This sequence comes from Acetobacter sp. DmW_136, assembly GCF_008690365.1. Classification (NCBI taxonomy): domain Bacteria; kingdom Pseudomonadati; phylum Pseudomonadota; class Alphaproteobacteria; order Acetobacterales; family Acetobacteraceae; genus Acetobacter; species Acetobacter sp. DmW_136. Next base: position 30,781 of record NZ_VHON01000011.1, on the reverse strand, counting down.
ACAATAGCCCAGACCCGGATTTTCCCAAAACGGATGCCTATACGTTTGGTGGATATTCACGCGCAATTGTGGTGGATGAACGTTTTGTGCTGCGCGTACCAGAAAATTTGGATCCGGCTGCCGCAGCGCCTTTGCTTTGTGCGGGCATTACCACATGGTCTCCGCTGGCGCATTGGAAAGTGGGGGTTGGCCATAAGGTTGGCATTGTTGGGTTAGGTGGGCTTGGCCATATGGCAGTAAAGTTTGCTGTGGCACTGGGGGCGGAAGTAACGCTTTTCACCACCTCTGCAAATAAGGTGGAAGATGGCAAACGCTTGGGGGCTCATCACGTAGTTATTTCGCGGGATGCAGAGGCCATGGCAGCAGAAGCCAACCAGTTTGATTTTATTTTGGATGCTGTTTCTGCCGAGCACGATATTAATGCCTATCTTGCGTTGCTTAAGCAGGACGGACACATGGTTCTTGTTGGTCTGCCAGAAAAGCCGATGTCTATAGGCGCATTCAGCCTTGTGGCTAAGCGGAGAAGCCTTGCGGGTTCAGCAATCGGTGGCATTCAGGAAACACAGGAAATGTTGGATTTTTGCGGCAAACACAATATTACAAGTGATATCGAAGTTGTGCGCGCAGATCAGATTAACGAGGCCTATGGGCGAGTTTTGCGTTCTGATGTAAAATACCGCTTTGTTATAGATATGGCTTCTATGCCGAACAGTGCTGCAGCCTAACACGAGGGCATTACAGCTTTCGTGCAGCATAGTTTTGCAGCTATTTTTCTACGGGGCCAGATCATGATGGCCCCGTAGATGCGGGATGGATACGATATTTCTAAAATCTCACATCCGCTTTTAAGTAGTAAAAACCACCATTAATACCAAGTTGTGATGTGCTCATGTAATACTGAGGCACACCGAGGTAGCGGTTACTGTCTGGCACGCGTGAGGGAAGGGCATTGAACAGGTTGTTTGCCCCAAGCGTAAAGGACAGTTGCGGCATAACCCGGTAGGTAATGTCCAGATTAGTTACAAATTTGGGCGTGTTATGGAATTGCGTAAAGGAATAAGCGCTTACGCTGGCGCTATTGGTTGGCCCTGTATAGTCAGTAAGTTCTGAAGTGGTTTGCCCCCAGCGTATTTCATGCACGCCTACAGTCCATTTGCCATCACTGCTGGTAAAGCGGCCACCCCAGATCATTTTGCTACGTGGGTAAGCTGTTGTGATGTAGGCAATACTTTGGGCCGTAAGCAGAGGCGTGCCATCTGCTGCGTTGCTTTGGTGTGTCAGGCGCGTGCGGTTCAGGTTGATACCCACATCCCAGTCAATACGGCCTATTGTAGGGCTTAATTCCGTTGGATACGTGGCGGTAATATCCAGCCCTTGCGTGCGCGTGCTGGCCACGTTTGCAAACCAGTGAGTGGAAAGAGAACTGCCCCACGTGGCGGCATCAGCCGGAAGTGTAAATCCGTTCATTTGCAAGGCAGAAAGAGCATCCGTACCATATACGTTACCGCCCGGCAGAATCTGATCGCGTAGGTTTATCTGGTAAACATCTGCCGTGATATGCAGCCGTTTGACGGGCTCAAGCACAATACCGCCAGAAACATTGGTGGAGCGTTCTGGTTTAAGCGCACTGGCGCCATTTGCACGCGCACCAGGTGAGTTTGCTGCAATAATGCCGCGAGCCGCTGTGGGAGAAACAGCAACAGCACTGTAATATTCTTGCGCCAATGTGGGGGCATGAAACCCGTTTGATATTGTCGCACGGAGGCCAAGCCATGGCAGAGGATCATAACGCAGCGCTGCCTTGCCTGTTTCCGTATCGCCTACATCTGTATAATGTTCGTAACGGCCCGCCAGATCGAGTTGCACGTTCTTGGCAAGATGAGTGGCAATATCAATATAACCACCAATAACATCGCGGCTATAATTGCCTGCATTGGCAGCTACTGTGCCCTGCAATGCATCAGACCCGCTACTATAGGTGGAATCTGGAGATCCTGTGCCAATGCTGTAGCTTTCATAGCGATAGGATGCACCCCCAGCTACGTTGATAGCATACGGCCAGCCGGGAATATGGAAGGCCTTGCTGAGATCAAACGTGTTGCTCCATTGCTCATTATTGTAGCCCTGAGCATTAAAATTTGTAGGTGTGCGGCCTGTATCTGTTGAAAGGGCAAGATTGGCTGAATTGGCAATTCCGATCCGGTCATAATCACGCCCGTAAACGGATGACAGATCCCAGTGCCAGTTATCAATTTCGCCACGTAGGCCTGCCGTTACTTCCCAATCATTTTCATCCATTGTCATGACAGGGGAATAACCATTTGGATAAATGGCGGCGTAAGCCGGGTAATTATCCAAAGAGCTGGCTGTCCGATAATTCTGGAAGGATTCAGCATGGCGGTGCGCATAGGTGGCTACCGCATAAGCTTCCAGATTATCCAGTATATGATATCCGGCTTTTACAGCTACAGTCTCGCGCGTTTGTTCAGGCTGGCCTAGAAGTTTGTTGATTTTTGTGTTCGTGCGCAGGTCTGGCGCACTGCGATATGTGTGATCTTCATGCACATAATCACCGCTGACATGGATATACCCGCGATCTGTCAGCTTTGCGCCACCATCCATGTAAATGCCTTGCTCAAACCCATCCTTTGAGGCCGTGATGCCCGTAAGGGATTGGGCATGAAAGCCATGATCCTGCTTTTTAAGAATGATGTTCACCACACCAGCCACAGCATCTGACCCGTACTGGGCTGATGCGCCATCTCGCAGAATTTCAACATGATCAATGGCAGCAAGTGGAATCATGTCTACATCAACAGGCGTACTTCCCTGTTGAGGGCCGGGGTCTGCATAAATATTGGCTGTGGTGTGCCGACGCTTACCATCCACAAGCACAAGAGTTTCATTCGGGCTTAGCCCGCGCAGACTGAAGGCCGATGTAAGGGCTCCTGCATCGTAACCACTGGTTGGCATGGTTAAAGAAGGGGCAAGTTGGGTGAGTGCTTCACGGAGGGAGGGCATGCCTGTTTCTGAAAGCTGGCGTGCCGTAATGATATCTACAGGCGAAATACTATCTCGTGCCTTTTTGCCAATTTCACGGGTGCCAGTCACAATAACAGCTTCAGTACCGCCAGTTGCGGGTTGTGCAGCAACAGGATGCGGATCGGATACTGTTAATTGCCGGGCGCGGGAGGTCGAAGGGGCTTTTTTCCCTGTGGTTTGATGCTGTTTAGGTAAGGAGCTGCTTTCATTCTGGGCATGTACCGGTTCAGCCAATAAGCAGAATATGGAGGTTGTTCCCAAAAAGAGAGGGCGTGTGATGTTAGCTGGACGAGCCATGATCGAACGGGATGAACGCACAATAAGCTCCTAAAAAACGCATAGAATTCATATACACGATCATATAAGTAGATTAATGTTTTCAACATATTTTTTGTATTATATGGAGGAACTTTAAATTTGTGGCGGATTTGCAACATTTGAGAGAACACACTTTGGTACGTATAAACTGTTTCATTAGAAATAAAGGCGGTCTGATTGTAGATCCTATTTGTGAACGCTTTATTATTGCGGGTAGAAGAATTGATTCTGAACTTAAAAATCTTGCATCGTGCCAATAATTTTTGTCTGGCTTGGAGACCAACCATTATGATTTTGTTTTTGTAAATCTTGCAGATGCATTTACCCTACTTTCCGTAACGATGCTAAGAGAGCTTGGCGCGATATTATTGATCCCAAAACAAAGTTACGATTTTTACCTGAGATGCAGTTGGAAGCAGGAATGATCTATTTGCAGGAAACGCAACTTAGCGCTGCGGCACAATATGTCAGTGATTTTATAGTTAATAAAATAACAAAAACAATTTAAGAAAATATATATTCATTGTTCTGTTGATATTCTTGGTAATTGGGCCAGATTACGCGCAGTTACGCCCCTCCATATGTAAATTTGAGCTTCCCTATTTACGCTCAGCAAGGGTTACGCAATAAGAGGCCTCCGGTTTTGCTTATTCCATTTAGTTATCTGAGGCCCAATGATCCGTCTTGACACTATCAGCAAGTACAATGGCCATCGTGTCATTTTTGTCGATGCCTCTGCTTCGCTCCAAAAAGGTGAGAAAATCGGGTTAGTCGGGCCAAATGGTGCCGGTAAGACAACACTATTCCGTCTTATTACAAAAGAGGAAGAGCCCGATGAAGGGAATGTCTTGATTGATCGGGGCATCACAATCGGTTTTTTCAATCAGGATGTGGGGGAGATGGCCGGCCGCAGCGCTGTGGCAGAGGTTATGGATGGTGCTGGCCCGGTTGCCGAGGTTGGAGCTGAACTGGCCGAGCTGGAGGCCGCGCTAGCAGATCCAGAACGTTTGGATGAACTGGATGCCATTCTCGAACGGTTTGGCGAAGTGCAAGGGCGGTTTGAGGAGTTAGGCGGCTATGCGTTAGATGGCCGCGCGCGCGAAGTTCTGCATGGATTAGGCTTTAGCCAGGAAATGATGGACGGTGACGTAGGCCGTCTTTCTGGCGGGTGGAAAATGCGTGTGGCACTTGCGCGTATTCTGTTAATGAAACCAGACGTCATGCTGTTGGATGAACCAAGCAACCATCTTGATTTGGAAAGCCTGATCTGGCTGGAACAATTTCTGGCTGGTTATGATGGCGCTTTGCTGATGACCTCGCATGACCGTGCTTTCATGAACCGCGTTATCAATAAAGTAATTGAAATTGATGGCGGTGTGCTCACCAGTTTTTCAGGTGATTACGAGTTTTACGAACAGCAGCGTGCCTTAAATGAAAAGCAGCAGCAGGCTCAGTTTGAGCGCCAACAGGCTATGCTGGCCAAGGAAGTGGCATTTATCGAACGTTTCAAGGCACGGGCTTCTCATGCTGCACAAGTGCAGAGCCGCGTTAAGAAATTAGATAAGATTGACCGTATTGAGCCACCAAAACGCCGCCAAACGCTTTCCTTCACTTTTCCTCCTGCTCCACGTTCTGGTGATGTTGTTGTTAACTTGCGTGGTGTGGATAAAGCATATGGCAGCCGAGTGATTTACAAAAACCTTGATCTGTTGATCCGTCGGCAAGAGCGTTGTTGCGTGCTGGGTATCAACGGGGCAGGGAAATCAACTTTGTTGAAGCTTGTTACCGGAAGCACAGAACCAGATGCTGGCACGGTTACCCTTGGTGGTAGCGTCAAGATGGGATATTTTGCGCAGCATGCCATGGACCTATTGGATGGTGACCGTACTATTTTTGAAACTCTCAATGATGCTTTCCCGCTTGCATCTCAAGGATCATTGCGGTCATTAGCGGGAAGTTTTGGCTTTTCTGGCGATGATATTGATAAATTATGCCGCGTTCTTTCCGGAGGGGAAAAGGCACGTTTGGTTTTGGCATTGATGCTGTACGATCCGCCGAACTTTTTGGTGCTTGATGAACCAACAAACCACCTTGATATCGCAACCAAGGAAATGTTGATTACAGCTTTGGCTGATTATGAGGGCACAATGCTCTTTGTTTCCCATGATCGTCACTTTCTAGCTGCTCTTTCCAACCGTGTTCTGGAACTTACACCAGAAGGGCTTCTCCGTTACGATGGTGGATATACGGAATACGTTGCGCGAACCGGACGTGAAGCTCCAGGACTGCATGAGTAATGCATTATTCAAACTGAATTTGGATTTTATTCCGACCTAGTTCGGCCCGTATCTTCTTTTACAGATTTCCAACCATGAGCTTACCATGGTTTCTGTAAGAAGTGCGGGCGATTGTGCTGCCCTGTAGCGCAATAAGAGTAGATGAGTTGCTAAATAGGTAGAAGATTGGAAGAGTAAGTTTTTTCGGTCCATGTGAATAAAAATCTGTTGGCTGCATGAGCCGCGTAAGAGAATGAGTTAATCTTTTCACATATTTTTCAAAATATTATGGATATTCATTGTAGTAAATGCATCAAAACATAAAGAAAATATCTTATTTATTTTAGTATCGTATCGGTTTTCTTATAAAATATTTGTAATCATTTCCCGTTTTTGAAACTTTACACAGACCGAGAGGTTTTGTGTCTGGCGGCTAGATTAAAAGACCGTCTCATCTCAAAAAAAGGAAGAGCGCAATGGTCAATCAAGGCGGCAGCCATGAACAGCACGTAAAAGCTGGTGAGCAAAGCCATAAAAACACCGGTAGCTCGCATACTGAAAAGAATGCGGGTGAACATAGCTCTGGCACGCGGGGCGGCACGCATGAACAGCATGTAAAAGCTGGTGAGCAGAGCTACAAAAATACAAGCACATCGCACGATGAGAGGAACACGGGCAAACATAGTTCTGGCACACGGGGCGGCACACATGAGCAACATGTTAAAGCTGGCCAGCAGAGTCATAAAAACACCTGACTTCGTGCTAAATACTGGAGGCATCAGCAAGATTGCTGGTGCCTCTAGGCACGGCATGTTTGGATACAGGTAGAAGAAAGAATAGTGTTTCCATTTGGGCGATGTTTAGAAGGACATGTCAATGTTGTCCGATTGATGGAGCTTTATGGTAAATCAGAGCAACGCCATGAATTTGCTTAGCGCCTCCGAAGCGGAATATTAGCAGGCATTTGGGTTACGGATGGCGCCCCCTTGTTATGATCAAGCAAGCGGTACAGGTGCCTACGATTTTACAGATGTTGTTATTTCTCCAGATTGTATTCTTGCCTCAGCCGGAGACTATTTACGGCAATCCGCATGAACGCCAATGCGAAATAATTGTCTGGATATCACCTCAAAAGCATCATCAATATATTTATCTTGCGCGATAATTCTCTGTTTTTCCAAAATAGGTTTTGTCGGTAGACAATATAGAGAATACATAAAGCCGGATTATCAGGATCTTCTGAAGACATAATGATACGCCTTGTCAAAGAAGATTAAGGTGATTTTTTTAAACATATCAGAGGCATAAAAGTTCAATTTAATATTTCATGGCTCTGATAGCGATGGACACATAATATTTTAAAGTATTGTGAGAATTTACAGTCTCTTGGTCATCATGTTCTACTTTATTTTTCATTGTAAAGCAGGAAATTAATTGATTATGAGAATTTAGCATACGGATACATCTTGGTTTTCTGAATATTTTGCTGATTGATGAAAGAATCTAAGGATGAGTTTTATCGTAAAAGTTAAGTGGATATATGTATAATTACATTATTTACTCATGGTTTGCGTGGCAGGTATATAAGGAAAACTTGACATTTTTGTCTATTTTAATTTGACAATTATGAATCTGCATTTTTTATATATAGTTAAATAATTTATGTTTATACGTTATTTCATGAAAACAATAATGTATTATTTATTTATATTTTAATAAAATAAAAATAATAACTTTAAGATCAGTATATTAACAATGGTAAAAACTAAAATAAATAAAAATGGAATATTTATTATAAGTATAAAATTAGAATATTTTAAGTATTGTTACTTAAATGAAATGTAATAACAAAAATAAAATTAAATTAATTGACTCGAATCAATTACAAGTGCGTGAGTTCATATATATGTTGCGCAGTTCGGATAGAATAAATTCTAAGGAACTTCATTTTGCACGCATTCACTGCTCTTTTATCCGGCCTGTTTGGTGCGTGTCCGGAAATGGCTCTGTTTCTTGCGCTGGTTATAGGGTGCTGGATTGGACGCTTTCGTTTCGGTTCGTTCCAGCTTGGTGGTGTGGCAGGCTCGCTTCTGGCGGCCGTGCTTATTAGCCAAGTGGGCGTTCATATTGATTCTGGCATCAAGAGCGTTCTGTTTGCTCTTTTTATCTATGCTGTAGGCTATCAAAGTGGCCCGCAGTTTTTCCGTTCCTTGGGGCGGCAGTCTCTTAAGGAAATTCTGATGGCTGTTGTGCTGGCTATTACGGGGTTAATTACCGTTGTAGCTGTTGCGCGTATATTCCATCTTGATAAAGGGCTTGCTGCGGGGCTTGCTGCAGGTGGGCTTACCCAGTCGGCCATTATTGGCACGGCAGGATCATCATTGGAAAAAATTGGCCTGCCGCTTGCGCAGGTGCAGCAGCTTCAAGGCAATGTTGCTGTTGGATATGCCGTAACGTATATCTTTGGTTCCATCGGGCCTATTCTTCTATGCGTTAATGTTCTGCCATGGTTCATGAAGCGTGGTATCCGTGAAGATGCCATCCGTGCTGAAGCCGAACAGGCAGGCGGTGTGCATGTTATGGGCGAGGGTGAGGTTTCTGCTTTCCCTAATCTTGTTGGGCGTGCGTACCGTTTAACACAGTCTGATCTGACTGTTGCAAGCGTGGAAAGCATGGCCGCTGGCGTTACGGTAGAGCAGGTGCTGCGTAATGGTAAACCAGCCGGAGTAGGGGCTGACACGCCGCTATTGCCGGGTGATCAGATTTTGCTTGTTGGGCAGCGTCCAGATGTTCTGGCCGCTGGGCAGAGCATCGGGCAGGAAATTGGTGAAGTTCCGGGGCTGGATCTTTCCCTCATTCGCCGGGATGTTGTCTTGTCTCGTAAGGATTTTGTAGGAAAAACTGTTGATCAATGCGTGCAGTCTCTTTCTGCTGCTGTGCGCCATGGTGTTTACCTTGTTGCGCTCTCCCGCGCTGGTAAGGCCGTGCCTATTACGGGCTCCATGCAGGTGAAAGACGGAGATATTGTGACGTTGCTTGGCACATCAGCAGATGTGCAGAGGGCAGCAGCCCAAATTGGCACAATCCTTCTTCCCAGTATCAAAACCGATCTTGTTTTCCATTCTCTGGGTGTAGCCCTTGGTTTGTTGATTGGTTTGGGGGTGGTGCATATGGGGTCTGTTCCGCTTACACTTGGCAGTGGTGGCGGAGCTTTGCTGTCCGGGCTGCTGTTTGGTTGGTATCAAAGCCGACATCCCGTTATGGGGAATATGCCGCAAGGGGCCGCAACTTTTCTGGTAGATTTCGGGTTGGCTGGCTTTGTGGCTGTAACTGGTTTGCAAACGGGCCAGCAAGCCATTGCCACCATCATGCAGCATGGCATAACGCTCTTTCTCTTGGGCGTGGTTGTTACACTGGTGCCACTTATTCTTACCATGTTCTTTGGGCGCTATGTGTTGCGCTATAATAATACGGCCATTTTTGCAGGTGCTCTGGCTGGCTCTCGCAGTGCCAACCCTGCTTTTGGTGAAGTGCTGAACAAGGCGGGTAATGCTGTTCCCACCACACCCTTTGCCATTACTTACGCGGTTGCAAACGTACTGCTTACGCTACTTGGACCACTTGTGGTCGCATTTTCCTGAATACTGAAAAAAAGGAAACGTAATAATGACACTCGACTATTCGAAGTTTCGTGATCTCAGCCCATTTGAACTCAAAGATACGCTTATCAGTCTTGCTTCATCAAAGGCTGATCGCGTTATGCTAAATGCAGGCCGGGGGAACCCCAACTTTTTGGCAACACTTCCACGTGCTGCTTTTTTCCTGCTTGGACAATATGCTTTGGCAGAAGCGCGCCTGTCTCTTTCCTATCTGTCACCAGGGCTTGGGGGCACGGTACGGATTGAAGGTATTGAAGCACGCTTTGATCGCTTTATTGAAAGCAATGAAGAGAAAGAAGAAGCTGCACTTTTGGGGCATGCCCTAAGTTATGTGCGTGATCAGATGGGGCTGCCTGCCGATACATTTCTTGTTGAAATGGTGGAAGGTATTCTGGGCTGTTACTATCCAACTCCCCCACGTATGCTGACACTGAGCGAGAAAATTGTTGGCCAGTATGTGCTGCGTGAAATGGTGGGGGGCCGGATATCTCTGGATTCCACAGATTTTTTCGCAACAGAGGGCGGCACGGCGGCTATGGCCTATGTGTTTAATTCGCTCAAGCAGAATGATCTGATCAAAAAGGGAGATAAAGTGGCTATCGGTATGCCAATCTTCTCTCCCTATATCGAAATTCCACAGCTTGAAGAATATGGCCTTGAAGTTGTGCCTGTACAGGCAGACCCTTCTCTGGATTGGCAGTATCCGGAAAGCGAGTTGGAAAAGCTGCGTGATCCAGCAGTTAAAATGTTCTTCTGTGTGAACCCCAGCAACCCGCCATCAGTCAAAATGAATGATGCATCGCTGGAGAAAATTGCATCCATTGTTAAAGATCGTCCAGATCTGATGATCCTGACAGATGATGTCTATGGCACGTTTGCTGATGGTTTCCGCTCGCTGTATGCAATCTGCCCGCGCAATACGATCCTTGTTTACTCCTTCTCTAAATATTTTGGGGCAACGGGGTGGCGTCTCGGCGTTATCGGCATGCACAAGGATAACGCGATTGATGCACGTTTGGCGCAGCTTCCGGCAGATGCAAAAGCAGCACTGGCAAAGCGTTATTCCAGCCTGACCACAGATTCTGCTGATCTGAAGTTTATTGACCGATTGGTGGCGGATAGCCGTGCTGTAGCACTTAACCACACGGCGGGCCTTTCTACGCCACAGCAGGTTCAGATGGTGCTTTTCTCTTTGTTTGCACTCATGGATCACGAAGGCCGTTATAAAGCTACACTCAAGAGTGTTATCCGCCGTCGAGAAGCTGCGCTCTACCATGAACTAGGTGTGGCGCCATCAGAAGATGCAAACGCGGTAGATTACTACACGCTGATTGATCTGGAAGACACCTGCCGTGCTCTGTATGGCGAAGACTTTGCTCAGTGGATGCTCAAGCGCGCCAGCACAGGTGAAATTCTGTTCCGGATTGCAGATGAAACTGGTATTGTGCTGCTTCCCGGCGCAGGGTTTGGAACCACACGCCCATCAGCCCGTGCATCTCTCGCCAATCTGAATGAATTCCAGTATGCCGCAATTGGTCGTTCATTGCGCAAGATGGTTGAGGAATATCATGCTGAGTTTGTGAAGACTCAGGCGTAATGAACGTTGTGTCTGGAAGGATAAGGTTCTTCTTTCGGTAGGTTTGGTTTTTTAACGATGAGAAAGAGAGGTAAGGGCATTCCCTTATCTCTCTGTGTCGGAAAGAGTGTTCTTTTATGGTTTCTGTGCGCGGCCTGCCTATTCTTGCTGCAATTTTGGGAGTAGCTTCTGTTATGCCTGTTTTTTCCCACGCAGAAGGGGCCAGTGCACCTCCTGTTGCGCATAAGCAGGTTTCCTTGCCACGTGTGCTTGTGCTGGCTACAGGAGGCACAATATCCGGTAAGGCCGATACCCGTTCTGCTATTGGCTATGATGCTGGTGCCGTAGCTGGTGAGCAGTTGATTGCAGGTGTGCCAGGAGTTGAAAAACTGGCCCAATTGCAGGTGGAGCAGATCTCCAACATCGCTTCTCAGAACATGAACAGTCAGGTCTGGTTTAAGTTGGCTGAACGTATTCGGCAAGCGTTTGCCAATAACGAAGTTGATGCCGTTGTGATCACTCACGGAACTGATACGATGGAAGAAACGGCCTTCTTCCTGGATAATGTGATTGGGGATGCACGCCCGGTTATTTTAACTGGAGCAATGCGGCCGAGCACGGCCATTAGTGCAGATGGCCCCGCTAATATGTATGAAGCCGTAAAGGTAGCGGCAGACCCGCAGGCCCGCGGAAGAGGCGTTCTGGTTGTGCTGAATGATGAAGTGCAATCTGCACGTGGCGTGAGCAAAATGCATACAACTGCGCTACAAACATTCCACTCACCTAATCTGGGCCCAGTGGGTTATGTTGATCCAGCAAGCGTGCGTTTTGTTGCTCCAGCCAAACCTCAGCAGCATCTCGATTTACCGGCAGATCATACATTGCCACGGGTGCAAATTGTATATGCCCACGCAGATATGGATGCCCAGCAAATTGATGATGCCGTAAAAAATGGGGCTCGGGGTATTGTCATTGCAGGTATGGGGGATGGAAATGTCTCAACAGATGCCTTGGCAGGCATAGAACGCGCCACAAAGTCTGGTGTGATTGTTGTGCGTTCTACCCGCGTAGGCAACGGTTTTGTAAACCGCGATGTGGAAGTGGATGATGATCACTACGGGCTTGTGGCCTCTATGGATTTGAACCCACAAAAGGCACGGATACTTTTGCAGCTTTTGCTGGCTAATGGAAAAACCTCAGCAGCAGATATTCAAAAAGCTTTCAGCGCAGGCTTTTGAGCAGAAAGAACTCAGCAGGATGAGTAAGTGAATGAGAGTACGCCTTAAGCAATGGGCATATGCAGGTGGCAAGGTTTCCGTAAGAAAAGCGTTTGTCTGCTTTCTTGCATCTGGTGGGAGCTTTGCATCCGCCCATGCAGATCAGTGGTATACAGGCTCGCTCGTTTCCCCTTCCGGCACAACGCGGGAAGGGGTGCTGAATGTTGAACCTTATTATTCCTATAGCCAGCCCTTAGGGTCTTTTGATGCGCATGGGCGGGCAGAGCCTGCATCTCACCCTATGCAACGCATGTTTTCCAATTCAACTCTTTGGAAATACGGGATTTCTCAGGATTTCAGCATTCAAGTCCATACCATTGTAGATTATGGATGGAAACATGCAGATGGCCATTCTCATGGCCCCAAAACAGGTGATGTGCCTGTTGATCTTATCTATCGTTTGGTGCGGCCTAATCCTAAACGTTACATTCCGGCGTTTAACCTGTTTGCAGGCATGATTTTTCCTACAGGGGATTACAAAAAACTTGGTGATGCACAGGACGGAGTAGGGAGTGGTGCATACGTTTTCCGCTTTGCCTTGACTGAGCAATCTACTTACACATTACCGGGCAACCATGAACTGCGCCTGCGTGTATGGAACTGGTTCCGGCGTGCTGTAACATCAGCTAAACTTACGGATGTGACCAGTTATGGCACAGCTCACGGGTTCCGTGGTCGTGGTCAACCGGGAATGAGCGGCCAGACGGGTTTTTCATTAGAATATGGTTTAAGCCAGAAATGGGTTCTGGCCATGGATCTTGCACGAGACTGGTCTAATGGGTCTACGCTTCGTGGGCATGATGGTAATGGCAATTACATCCATAAAACAGGAACATCCGGAACGGATTGGCAAATTGCTCCTGCGTTTGAATATAACTGGAATGCACGTTGGGGGGTTATTGTGGGCTCGGCATTTTATTTTGCAGGACACAATAAGAGTATTCAGGTTTCTCCACAGTTTGCAGTCAATGCCATGTTCTGAGGTTAGCTTTGTAAGATTTTTGAGTATTGCTTTAACGCGAGCAGAATTTTTATAGGTAACACTTGTAATGACAAGAACAATGGTGGATGCCGTGTTCTTGTCTGCGACCTGCTTTGGTGATTTTAACCAGATACCTGTCATAACAATTCAATGATATTTTGTTGCTGGATGCTCATTTCAACGTGAGAATTAAAAAATCTCAGTATATGTATTATTGAGAATAATTTGCATTATCCTTATGTTGCATCCCCTTATCAGGGAGGGTTTACGGTAATGTATTTTAGAAAATTCTGGAGATATGGAAAAAGGAAGAAAGACGTTTCTAAACCTGTGGAATTACCCTCTGAGATAGAAGCTATTCGCCAGAAAGCGTTGCGTGGGTACCATTTGGAACAGGTATTATGGGGTAAAATCCTTTTAGACAGTGTATATTTACCTTCAGATCCCGAAATGGCGGTTATATGGTTTCGCATGGCTGCTCAGGCAGGGTATGGGCCAGCACATAACATGCTGGGGCGTTGTTATTATTTTGGCTGGGGATGTACCCAAAGCCATCAGAAAGCCATTACCCATTACACTTTAGCGGCAAAATTACATGATAATTGGGGGCGCTATAACCTGGCGATCATGACAATGCGGGGTATTGGCATGCCGCAGGATCTTCCGTCTGCATTTGCGCTTTTTCAAGAAGGAGCCCAAGCTGGGCACGCAAAGTCCATGAATATTTTAGCAAGATTTTACGAAGAGGGGTGGGTTATTTCTCGAGATAAGAAAAAAGCGATCACGCTGTATAAGCAATCGGCACAAAAAGGTGATTACCGAGGCCAGCACAATTACGCGGTATGGCTGGCAGAGCAAGGGCATATTGAAGAAGCAATGTTATGGTGGCAGCAAGCTGTACCGCAAGCCACATTAGATGTTTTGCTTGCAATACAAGATATTACGCAACATTTGCAACACAGTTCAATTTATAATTTGAAAAATATGATAGAAAAAAGAATACGTTCAAATAAAAATAATAATTAATAAAATATATTTTTCCAATTGAGTGCGAATATTAATATATTTATAGGAATATAGATATCATAAAATTATTTTAATAATCTTTAAGTTGCGAATCATTCGCGGAAAACTCTATATGCAACTCATTCGCATTAATATTTTTGTAAAGTCTCATGACAGATTTATCTTCATCTCGGCAGATACCTACATCTTCTTTTATGTTTGGCTTGGCTATGGGGTGGGGTACACTTTCATTGCTAACAGGGGATGCATACGCAGCGTCTGCCGCAGCAGAAGGGCAGTCTCTTAAAAATCAGAAGGCCCCGGAAGCCATAGATGCTTCATCCAAAGCAACTCTTGCCACATCCGGTAAGAAAGGGCCGCATTCTGCCAAGCAGAAAGATGGCTCAGAGGCAGAGGAATGGGTGGTTACTGCATCCCCCATGAACACGCTTCGGACACCCATGGGTATTAGCCGAATGCCGCATGATGCTTTGCATACCCCGCAAACTATTAACGTGGTGCCGCAAATTCTCATGCAGCAGCAGAATGTGAAATCTCTGGATGAGGCTCTTAAAAACGTTCCGGGTATTACGGCTTCCGTTGGGGAAGGTGAAGGCGGAATGGCAGGAGATCAGTTTCTGATCCGAGGCTTTGCCGCTCAGAATGATATTTATGAAAATGGCTTACGCGATTTTGGTGTTTATACGCGTGATAGCTTTGATTACGAAAATGTGGCCGTTATTAAAGGTCCATCATCACAGGTATTTGGTAATGGCACCACAGGCGGCGCTATTAATATTACAACCAAAACACCCACATTAAAAAATCATATTCGTGCTTCGTTTTCTGGCGGAAGCGGACAATATTATCGTGGCACATTGGATTTTAACCGCATGCTTACGGATAGTATTGGTATCCGTATTACAGGCATGGGGAATGAAAACAATACTGTCGGGCGAGATTATGTTTATTCTCACAGATGGGGTATTTCACCGTCTATTACATTCGGTATGGGAAAAAAGCTTTCTTATACCCTAGAATACTTTCACCAAACAGATAATCGTGTTCCAGATTACGGTGTGCCTGTGCTGAAAAAACCGGGAGCGGCTTATGGCAAACCAGCCACAGAATATGGTGTCAAACGCACCAATTGGTATGGCACCACGTTTGATCAGGATAACTCCAGTGTGGATATGCTAACAGGGCGTTTGAAGTGGGAGGCTTCTCCCTACGTTACTGTGTATAATGATACACGCGGTGGGCTTTATAGCCGGTATTTTTCTGCTTCACAGGAAGGCTGCACAAGCAGTCAGCTCTCTTATAATGCCAGCGGTGGGCTCAAGAATGGGGCTGCCTATAATTGTAATACCGATTTCTTTGGTGGGAATGCGGCAGCGGCCAAGCTTTCCAGAACTGGTGGCGTGTTTGGGCCAAATCCGTATCAGCAAAATGATTGGTCTGTGCAAAATGTGCTTTCTGCAGTTGCCAAGTTTGATACAGGTAGCGTGAAGCACGAAATGATTGGCGGCGTAGATATCATGCATGTGTATGATCGCCGCGAAAATTTTGCCTATAATAATGCAGTTGCGCGTCAATACGTAAATCTTCTGGATCCATCTCCAATCGTGCCGGGGCTGAATGTTGTAAATGGGTCCTCTATGCCCGGAGGGTTGGTCAACACAGCTACAGCCGGGCAGAAAAAATGGAAAACAGGCGATGCAACAGATGTAGGGGCTTTTTTTTCAGAACAGGCCCAGCTTGCCCCGTGGTTTTCTGTTAGGGCAGGTTTTCGGTGGGATCACTGGGATACGCATTACAGCATGACTGGCGGAAGCTACGCCAAACCGGATGTGCATATGGGGCAAACGCAGGATACATTTAACCCTAACGTGAGCTTAATGTACACGCCTAATGATCACGGCATGATCTACTTTAACTGGTCGGAATCAACAACGCCATTGGGCTTGTATGTTACAAACAGTTCTGAACCATTGAACTTGAAGGATCAAGGCTCCAAACCAGAACGTAGCCGGCTTTATGAACTAGGAGCTAAATATTCAGCTTTTCATGATCGCATTGGTTTTGCCGCCTCTGTTTTTCGTTTGGAAAAGGGTAATTCCATTCAAACAGACCCAAGCTCTGGTACTGTTACGCCAACCAGCGATACGCAGCGCAACCAAGGTGTGGAGCTGAGTGTTTCTGGCATGATCATGAAAAACTGGAACGTGATTGCCACTTATGCACGGTATGATAGCAAAACGCTTTCTGGCACAGCCACAGATGTTGGTAAGCAGGTGCAGTATGTTCCCAGAAACCAGGCAACAGTTTGGACAACATATGAGATTGCGCCTTCTAAGCCCTACAATTTTCTTGTAGGCGGAGGGATGACATGGCGGGAAGGTGTGTTTCTTGATAACGCCAATACAGCGCGTGTTCCAGCAAACCTAGAGTTTGATGCAGTTGTTTCCCATCGTTTCGATCAACATTGGAAAGTTACGATGAATGGTTACAATCTTGCTAATCGTCTGAATTACGGAAATCTGTTCAGTAACCGTGTTACACCATCTATTGGGCGGGCATTTTTGTTCAATTTGGCAGCGGATTATTGATAGGCTTGCGGCCAGAAATAACGGAGGGAGCGTATAAAAAGTGCTCCTTCCGTTTCTAATATAAAAATAGAACATTCATCAATTATTAGAAAAGTTTTTGACTATGTTCCTGCGCATTCCTTCTGTTCTGACGGCTGATGAGCTTGCCTATTGTCGGATGAAGTTGGAGGCAGCGGAATGGACGGATGGGCGGGAAACAGCCGGAGCGCAATCTGCAAAAAGCAAGAACAATCTGCAGTTGCCGCGTCATTCAGAAATCTGTTTGGAGTTGGGTGAAGTGGTTTTGCGCGCTTTAGGGCGAAATGCCACGTTTAATAGTGCGGTTTTACCTTACAAAGTAACGCCTCCTTTATTTAACAAATATGAAGGAGGTATGAATTTTGGTGCTCATGTTGATAATGCTATCCGGGGTGTTTTTGCTGGCGGCATTCATACGCGCATTCGTACAGATGTTTCCTCAACATTATTTTTTTCTGAACCAGAAGAATATGATGGTGGAGAACTGATTATGTATGCCAATGGCACGGAGCAATCGGTCAAGTTGTCTGCTGGTGATATGGTTATATATCCTACCACGGTATTGCATAGTGTCGCACCAGTTACGCGGGGTGTAAGGCTGGCTGCATTTTTTTGGTCACAATCAATGATAGCGGAAGAAAGCCGTCGGCAAATTATGTTTGATCTGGATACACAGATTATATCTCTGCGCGAAAGGTTAGGGGATACGGATCATACTGTTTTAGCACTTACAAATACTTATCATAATTTGATGCGCCAGTGGTGTATTCTGTAATAAATAATTTATAATTACCATAATAAACGTATATTTATCATCATAATTATTTATAGTATTTTAGTATATAACTCTTCTGTATTATTTTTTAATTTAATTATTATCAGCGTGTTGGCCAGTTTAAAGCGTACATGGGTATTCTCATGTGCGCTATTACGCATTGGGTCATGACGAACACGCGGAGGAGTGTGCCGTGTTGTTCCTTAAAAGCGTTCTTCTTTAGCATCATGTGTTCTGTAGGCTGTGCCTCGATCATATGCCTTATCTATTCATAACCCTGCATAACCAGAAATCTTTCTTCATGCCTATTTAGCGTGAAGATAGTTAATAAAAATATGTAAGTTAAAGGGCGCATAATCCCAAAAATTTTAGATATTCTATATTTTTATAAATCATATTTTCGAAAATATCCCTTCCCAAGATATCTTGACATAAATAAATACATAATTACATTAATTATGAATTGAGGTGTGGCGCATTCCAAATCCTCATCCGGTTTTTTGTGATGGTGGGGGTATGGGTCAATGAGTGTGAAAGTGATGATGCAATCTTCGGGCAACAAAACTCTTGCGGGCTTTACGCGGCGCATAAACTTTTGGCTTGGTGCATCTGTGCTGCTTGGTGGCGTTGCTGCCGTATTATTGGTGCTACAACTTACTGTTTTCGCGCAAATTGTTGCTGGTCTTGCTTTTCAGCATCACTCTTTGGCAGATGAGATTCCAGCCTTAAAGTGGTTGGTGTTTTTTCTGGTTGCTCGTGCGCTGTTGCAATGGGCTGCCGATATGGTTGCCGCACAAGGTAGCCTGCGCTTGATCTCTAATTTGCGGAGTGAGCTGTTACAACATTTGTTTAATGTTGGCCCAGTGGGTATGGCCGGCCACGCAACAGGGGCGACAGTTACGGCGCTGGATGCTGGGCTAGACGGGCTGGAACCTTATTTTACCCAGTATATGCCACGTGCTGCCATGATGGTTGTCTTGCCATTTATGATATTGGCAACCGTTTTGCATCTAGATGGCTGGAGCTTCCTAATTCTTGCCTGCACTGGGCCGCTTATTCCCGTTTTTATGGCGCTGGTTGGGTATCGGGCACAGGCGATTATGGATCGACAATGGACCCAACTGCTTCTGCTGGGTTCATCCTTTCTGGATGCATTGCAAGGAATGACAAGCTTACGGTTATTTGGCCGTGCGCGGGATGCTGTTGCTGCGGTGACTGACATGGCAGATGAATATCGCTGCACAACTATGTCTGTCATGAAAGTGGCATTTCTTACCTCTGCGGTATTGGAGTTTTTTGCCAGCCTGTCCATTGCTCTTGTGGCTGTTGTGTTTGGTGCCCGTTTGCTAGAAGGAAAAGCAGATTTTCAGTCTGCTTTTCTGGTGCTGCTTCTCGCACCAGAATATTTTATGCCTCTGCGGGCTTTTTCTGTCAGTTATCATGCACGGCAAAATGCAACTGCAGCTATGGCAGGTATTAGCAAACTGTTTGCGCTCCCAGCGATGGCGGCACGTCATGAAAATCAGCTCCTTACAGAGACTTTGGTATCTGTAAAGTGCGAGAATATGTCAGCAGAATATGAAGCAAACAGACCAGTTTTATCCAACATAAACTGCACATTTGCACGTGGCACACTCAGCCTGATAACCGGCGAAAGTGGCGCAGGTAAAACAACGTTAGTGCGCCTGCTGCTTGGCCTATTGTCACCCGTTACAGGGCGCATTGTTGCGGAAGATGCTTGCGGCATAGCACATAAGAATTGGCAATCTAATATTGGCTGGGTGCCACAACGGCCTTGTCTCGTACATGGCACAGTGGCGGAAAATTTACGCATGGCAAACCCACAAGCAGATATTGCAAGCCTTCGCAATGTAGCTCGACAAGCCGATGCGCTCTCATTTATCGAAGCTTTACCTCAAGGTTTTGATACTTTGATAGGTGAGCGTGGGACATGTCTTTCTGGTGGGCAGGTACAGCGGCTGGCATTGGCGCGTGTGTTGTTGCGGAAGCCGCAAATTCTCATTCTGGATGAACCTACTGCCCACCTTGATCTCGAAAGTGAGCGACGTGTGGCGACTGCCATCGCGCATGTTGCAACCCATTGTATTGTCATCGTGATCGCTCATCGTGGGGCAATCATCACTCACGCACAGCAAGTATTGAGGGTGCATAAGGGGCAGGTTTTTAGTGGTCCACATCTGTTGGAGCACGCAGCATGACGCAGTTTTCACGCCTTGCAGTGCTTATGAGACCTATCCGGCGTGAAATGCTGATGGGGCTTGCTCTGGCAGTGTTGGCATCTCTGGCTAATTTTGGGCTGTTGTTTCTGTCTGGATGGCTTTTGGCGGCTGCGGCTGTAGCCGGACTTGGAGGGATTGTTGCGCAAAATGCCTTCAATATTTTTCTGCCCGCGGTAGGCGTCAGGTTTTTTGCCACTGTGCGTATTCTTTCTCGGTACCTAGAGCGTGTGGTGACGCATGATGCCACGCTGCGGTTTATTGGGCGTGTGCGGGCATGGAGTTTTGAGAGCCTTATACCTCAGGCTCCAGCTGTTCTGGCTCGGCAACGTAGTGGGGATATGCTGTTCCGCTTTGTGTCTGACACAGACCGGATGGGGCAGTTTTATCTGGAAGTCATCTTGCCTTTTGCTGTGGCGGCCATTTGTTGCACTGCATATGTGGTGATAACAGGCCTTTTTTCTGTTTCAGCCGCCTTGGTGCTGGCGACAAGTCTTTTGTTGTGCGGAACCATCATCCCGTTGATAGCGGCCAAATTTTCAGCATGTGCAACCGCACAGATCAGCCTTCAGCAAGACATTATGCATGCGGATCTGACAGAGATATTACAGGGCATGGGTGAATTTATGTTTCTTGGCGCTGCAGGCAGCGTGCAGGAGCATATTGCACGCCAACAAACCAATATTCGCGTATGCCGCCAAAAAGTGTTGCTGCTGGAAGGAGGTGCTCGCTTCCTAATTACTCTTATCGGCACATTAAGTGCAGTAGCAATGCTGGCTCTTGCTATGCATGCTTATCATGCAGGCACTCTTTCTGCGGCATGTTTGCCTATGCTGGCGTTAGGTGGGCTTGCTGCGTTTGATGTTGTGGGGCCTTTGCCAGCAGCATGGCAGTTACTGGGGCATGTGCGTGTGGCAGCGCAGCGCGTATTTGCTGTATGTGATCAGCCCCCATGTGTGCCTCTGCCTGCTGTAACAGCCTCTCCAGTTCAACCATTGGATCTGTGCTTTTGTAATTTGGGAATGCGTTACCCAGAAGCAAAGTACTGGGCGCTTCGGCATGCAAATCTGTTGATCCGGCAAGGGGAACATGTCGCTCTGGTTGGTTCATCAGGGGCAGGTAAAAGCACGCTGATAAATCTGCTGTTCCGTTTTTATGATTATCAGGAAGGAACAGCCAGTTTTGGCAACGTTGATCTGAAAAACGTAGATGCAGATACCATGTCGCAACATGTTGGCATTGTTGCGCAGGACTTTCACCTATTTCTGGGCAGTATTCGGCGTAACCTGATGATCGCCCGCTCCAATGCCACAGAAGATGAAATGTGGCGGGCGTTAAAAATTGCGCAGCTAGCCGAGTTTGTGCGGGCTGAGCCAGCAGGGCTTGATACCTTGGTTGGTGAAGAAGGTATTTGCCTTTCTGGCGGCCAGGCGCGGCGGTTGGCCATAGCGCAGGTTGTGCTGCGTGCGCCTGCATGGATCATTTTAGATGAGCCAACGGAGGGGCTGGATGCACAGACGGAGCAGGATCTTATGGCTGCCTTACTTGCTGCACTACCGCCGCAGGCAACCATCATGTGCATTACCCACAACCGCAAAGTGGCGGGATTGATGGACCGTATCGTGCGCGTTGCAGAAGGCCGGTTTTATGAGGTCGGGAGAGCGCCATGATCCGACGATGACCTGATCCTCCCCAAACCTTTATTTGCTTTTACCGTAATCAGGAGATCTGACGGTGGAATTTATTGATCCCAATGTCGTTGATCTGTCGCGCTTTCAATTTGCGCTGACGGCATTGTACCATTTTATGTTTGTGCCGCTTACCCTCGGCCTTACATTTATGCTGGCAGCTATGGAGACAGTTTACGTTGTTACTGGCCGGCAGATTTATAAAGATATGGCGCAGTTTTGGGGTAAACTGTTTGGAATAAACTTTGCCATTGGTGTTGCAACTGGCATCACAATGGAATTTGAGTTTGGCACCAATTGGTCCATGTATTCTCATTTTTTCGGGGATATGTTCGGTACACCCTTAGCGATTGAAGGCCTTATGGCCTTTTTTATGGAATCTACATTTGTAGGTCTCATGTTTTTTGGTTGGGATAGGCTGAGCAAGCAGGCGCATCTGGCTATCACTTATTTGGTGGCGTTGGGCTCTAATTTATCAGCCTTATGGATTTTAATTGCCAACGCCGGGATGAATATGCCCGAAGGTGCACATTTTGATCCTGAAACAATGCGGATGCAGTTTGAAAGTTTTGTAAATCTGGTTTTCAATCCAGATGCACAAGCCAAGTTTGTTCATACATCTGTTGCTGGTTACGTCTCGGCAGCAATGTTTGTTATGGGTATTAGTGCTTTTTACCTACTACGCGGTCAGCATCGGCAGTTTGCGGCACGTTCGTTCCGTATGGCAGCGCTATTTGGCATTATCTCCACTGTGGCTGTTATTACGTTGGGAGATGTATTGGGCCGGTTGGATTATGAAAAACAGCCCACCAAAATTGCGGCAATCGAAGGCCTTTGGCACACCAGTAAACCGCCGTTTGAACCGTGGATTTTGGCGGCTTTGCCAGATGATGCCAAGCAGGAAAACCATTTTGAAGTTGGTGTGCCGCTTGTGCTCACTCCACTGATTACCCATACGTTTGACCAACCCATTACCGGTATGCATGAGCTGGAAGATGCAGCCGGACCGCGTATTCGTGCGGGTATCGAGGCTGTGAGCGCTTTGCGCCGCTATGGTGTTACGCATAGCGATGCAGATCTCACTCTGTTTACACAGCATGAGCAGGATATGGGATACGGCCTGTTGGCCGCACGCCACGCCCCCAATCAGGATGTTACGAACATTCCCGAAGATCAGATTGACGCTGTGGTGAAAGCAACTCAGCCCGATATTCTCCCCAACGTATTTGTTACGTTCTGGTCTTTTCGGTTTATGGTATTTCTGTCTCTATGGTTTTTCGCGCTGTTTGCCATCTCAGCCTATGTCAGTCTGAAACGTCGGCTAGAGCATAACAAGCTGCTTCTAAAACTTTGCATGTGGTCAATTCCTTTGCCAATTTTGGCAACAGAATTTGGATGGATTACTGCTGAAGCAGGCCGTCAGCCGTGGACAGTGTTCGGATGGTTGCCCACCTTCCTTTCCGCCTCAAGCCATGGTGTGTCTTACATGGTGTTTTCGCTCATTGGTTTTGTGCTGCTTTATAGCGTGTTTATTGCTGCAGAACTTTACCTCATGTTCAAGTTCGCGCGTCTGGGGCCAGAACACGACAGCATGGAACCACATGCTCAACTGCATGCTCCCAAACCGTCAGCCTTTGACATGCACCCTACGGCCTCCTGACAGGAAACGGTGATATGGAACTTTACGCGATACTGAAGATAGTTTGGGCCGTTATGTTGGGTGTGTTGTTTATTGGCCTTGGCACCATGGTTGGTATGGATATGGGGGTAGGCACATTGCTGCGCTTTATAGGGCGCAATGATGCCGAACGCCGTACAGCACTCAACATTATTGGCCCGCATTGGGATGGTAACCAAGTCTGGTTTATTTTAGGGGGAGGGGCAATTTTTGCCGCTTTTCCTACACTCTACGGCACATCATTTTCGGTTTTTTATGTGGTTATGATTACCCTGCTGTTCAGCATGATTTTGCGGCCTGTAGCGTTTGAATATCGTTCCAAGGCAGATAGCAAGTTGTGGCGCGCAAGCTGGGACTGGGTATTTCTTGTTTCGGGCTTTGTGCCAATGTTTATCTATGGCGCAGCGTTTGGGAATATTCTGGAAGGAGTAGGATACCATTTTGGCTGGACGGGGCAGTATTATCAGGATGAATCCTTCCTGTCTTATCTGCTTAATCCCTTTGCCGTTTTATGTGGTTTTATGTCTGTCAGCTTAAGTATTTATCAAGGCGGCGCCATGCTGATGTTGCGGGCTGATAATCCCATTTGGGCACGTGCACGGCATTATGCCATTGCCGGAGGTATATTTGCGGCCATCCTGTTTGTGGCTGGTGGCATATGGATGCAGTTTCTGCCCGGATTTGTTATGACAGGTCCGGTTAATCCGGCCATGCCAGCAAATCCTCTACATGGTCAATCTGTGGCAATTGTTGCTGGGGGGTGGATGCATAATTTCCGTCATCATCCTGCCTTATGGCTGTTACCACTTATGGGGGTAAGCTGCATGCTGGCAGGTTCTGCAATGCTGACGGCTGGGCGTACTGTGGTTGCGTGGTGGTTAGGTTTGGGCGCATGGGCCGGTACTATCATGACAGTCGGCTGTGCTATGTTTCCATTTCTTATGCCGTCTTCCACCGTGCCAAACCAAAGTTTGACGGTATGGAACAGCACGGCAAGTGAATACGGCTTAGGCTGCATGCTGGCCGTTGCTGCCATTTTTGTGCCGATTATCCTATCTTATACTTCGTGGTGTTATTACGTCATGCGCGGGAAGGTTCATACCGCTGATGTCGTTAATGATACCCATAGCTACTGATTGTGAGGTCGTGATGACAAAGCTTTTGCGTCTGGCCGGTCTGGCTGTTGTTCTTGTTGTTTCTCTGCTGTTTGCCGTGTTTGTGGGGGATCAGGGGCCATGGTATTTTGCGTGGGTGATTGGTACGGTCATGATCATCCTGATTTCCGGGGCCGGGGCAATTATGCTGGATGCCCAATCCAACCTTTCATCCGATGAGGAAATCTAACCATGATGGGTGATCTTGAGCGGATTATTTTCTTTATTCCCGTTGTATATATGGGCCTTTACCTGATTGCTTACCGGTGCGGACGGCGTTGGTTTCCATAAGTAAAAATGCGCCACCCAGCAGATGCGGGTGGCGCGATTATGAGGTTAAGCAGATAATATAGCTGGCAGGGTGTGGAACTCCCTGAGATGTTCGGATGTTACACACGCACTACGCATTGACCAGACGATCATGCTGTTGTGCTTACGCTTGCTTTATTCTTGGTTTGTCTTCCAAAAAATAGGGCAAAGGTTTTTTTGTTGGGTGCATGATCTTGGTCGTAACATAGAACCGAGAGAATGTTATGAAAACATGGGTGTGCTGGGGCGGTGTCGGAGTGCTGAGCCTTGCGGTTATGAGTGCCGCTGGGTGGAAACTTTTGCTGCATCCAGAAGCAGCAGAGTTGCCCATTGCAGCCGGGTTGGGCCCTAGTCCTGATCTTCCCAAACCCAACCATACCTTGTTCCCAACAGTTAATATTGCAACGCCTATGGGGTGGTCGGGCACACAAACACCATCGCCCGCGCAGGGGTTGGCTGTTACAGCTTATGCAAAAAACCTGAACCACCCCCGATGGCTCTATAAGTTACCCAATGGTGACATTCTGGTGGCCGAGAGCAACTCTCCCAAAACGGACGTTAAAAGCGTTAAAAATCGTATTGCCGGGCTTGTAATGGGCAAGGCCGGTGCGGGCGATAGCAGCCCGAACCGGATTATTCTGCTGCGTGATACATCAGGGAGCGGAGCCGCAGATACGCGCACGGTTTTTCTGGATCATCTTTATTCTCCCTTTGGAATGGCGCTTATAGGGAATAATCTGTATGTCGCTAATGCCAATGAGATTTTGCGCTTTCCTTATCACGATGGTGATACGCAGATTAATACACCCGGCACCAAAGTGGTGGATCTACCTGCTGGATATAACCATCATTGGACCAAAAACTTGCTTGCAAGCCCAGATGGCAGCTTTTTGTATGTAACTATCGGATCTAACAGCAATGTTGCTGATAATGGAATGGAGGTTGAAGAGGGCCGGGCACGGATAGACAAACTTGACCTGTCCACAGGAAAGCTCACTCCATATGCAACCGGATTGCGTAACCCAAATGGCTTGGCCTTTGAGCCAGACAGCGGAGCCCTATGGGTGGCGGTGAATGAGCGGGATGAAATAGGGAGTGATCTTGTGCCCGATTACATTACCGCCGTGAAGGAAGGCGCATTTTATGGCTGGCCTTACAGTTATTACGGCCAGCATGTTGATAGCCGTGTTTCACCTCAACGTCCGGATCTTGTAGCGCAAGCGGTTGTGCCTGATTATGCTGTTGGTGCGCATACAGCTTCTATTGGTATTGCGTTTTCTCATGATGCCATGCAACTCCCTGACGTATGGCGGCATGGATTGTTTGTGGCGCAACATGGATCTTGGAACCGTAGGCCTAAAAGTGGCTATAAGGTAATCTATGTGCCGTTTGCCGATGGGCGGCCAGCAGGAATGCCTATTGATGTGCTTACGGGCTTTTTGACACCAGATGAATCACATGTGCATGGCCGACCAGTTGGTCTTGCGTTTGATCGTGCAGGCGCGTTGCTGGTGGCTGATGATGTTGGCAATGTTGTGTGGCGTGTCATAGGCCAGAACCCGTAATGATAATTGTTTTGAATACCTTTCCTGTTATTCATGATGATAAAATAAATATCACAGTTATGTGATTTTGGTGCTTAACAGATGCGTATGTTTTCAACGTGATGGAAGCGTACGCGCCGGCTATCTATTTGTTTGCCAAGAAGTCTGTATGGCTTGGCCCGGCCTTCCTAATATGGTGGCGATGTATAGTTAATGAATTTACAACAATGTGTGTAAATTTTAGTCAGGCCATAATGATGACGGATAGCAGTGGGATATCTTACCATGTCAGGAAGGTACGGGCGTTGCATGCTGTCGTGTGGCGCACGCGAAATATGATTTAGGGATGATTATGGAAAATCAGGTTCATTCAATTTGGTCGCAATTAAGCGGGCTGTTGCCTGTATTGTTAGGGTATGCAAGCCAGTTTGTTCTGGCATTGATCGTTCTTTTTGTAGGCTGGAAAGTTGTTAACGCTGTAACGCGGGCAATGGGCCGGATGATGACGGCCAGCCATATAGAACCAACACTGCGTGGTTTTTTGCTAAGTGTTGTTGGCCTATTCCTAAAAGCTCTTTTGCTTATCAGCGTAGCTTCTATGGTTGGCATTGCTACAACGTCGTTTGTTGCGGTGTTGGGTGCGGCGGGCTTGGCTGTTGGTATGGCATTGCAAGGCAGTCTTGCAAACTTTGCCGGCGGTGTTTTGATTCTGCTTTTCCGTCCTTTCAAGGTAGGGGATTCCATTACTGCGGGTGGTAGCTCGGGCACAGTAACATCAATCGAAATGTTCCGCACTGTGCTGCTGGATGCAAACCACGAGATTATTTACGTTCCTAATGGAACCCTCTCAAACAACATTGTTATTAACAGCTCGGAATCAGATCGGCTTCTGGGCTCGGTCAGTTTGCTGATTGATTACAATGATGATCTCGATAAAGCGCGAACACTATTGCTGGGGCTGACAGAGCAAGATCCGCAGGTTCTGAAAGACCCGGCAGCTTCGGTTTCCTTTTTGCCCAAGCCTGCAAATATTCAGGTTACTCTGGGGTTCTGGTGTGCTCCTGGTGATGTTTCCTCTCTCGTGGCAAAATATTCCGAGGATTCAATCAAGGTGCTTCAGCGGGAAGGTTACCGCTTGGGGGTAACTGCACGAGCTGCCGCGTAATTCAGGGTATTCTTGTTAGGAACTTAATAAGAGCCATCTGCTTAGGCGAAGGGGTAGGCATTGTCCTACCCCTTTCTGATTCTATGGGGTGTTGCGTGTCTTGCGGAGGATCCAGCGGAAACTCATGGGATTACGTACTTGCAATTTATTCTTAGTTGCTAGATAAGGCGCAGGCTATTCCCATGCAGTGAGCCTTGCCATGAGTTTTCGTGTGTTTTGTTTGAATACGCTTTGTGTTTCCAGCTTGCTTGCAGGCATTGCAGAAGGCGTTTTTTTTCCTGGTTATGTGCAGGCAGAAGATATCAAGCCGTCACATAAGCCAGTTCATGCACCTCTTTCGGATACAAAACAGCCAAGTGCAGGCCAGACAAAAAAAACGATACAGGGGCAAAACAAGCAAACAACAGATACAGTTGCAGCCAAGCAAGAAGATCTGGTTGTTAAAGCATCGCGCAGTAACCGTATGTATGTGACGAATGGAGGAGATCTGGGGGTTTTAGGGCATAAAAAGGGCTTAGATGTTCCGTTTAATATACGAAGCTATAATTCCAGCCTTATCTTGAACCAGCAGTCTCAAACGCTTGGTGATGTTTTGCTGAATGATCCAACCGTTCGCACAACTATGGGGTATGGTAATTACGCCCAGCTTTTCCAGATACGTGGTTTTACCCTGTATGGCGATGATATTGCGATTGATGGCTTGTATGGCGTTACACCGCGCCAACTTGTTTCTCCTCAGCTCTATGATTCAGTGCAGGTTCTTAATGGCGCCAGTGCGTTTTTGAATGGTGCGGCGCCGGGCGG
Organism: Acetobacter sp. DmW_136; assembly: GCF_008690365.1. Classification (NCBI taxonomy): domain Bacteria; kingdom Pseudomonadati; phylum Pseudomonadota; class Alphaproteobacteria; order Acetobacterales; family Acetobacteraceae; genus Acetobacter; species Acetobacter sp. DmW_136. The sequence continues at coordinate 2,665 of NZ_VHON01000011.1, read as the reverse complement.
TTCTGCCATTGGCGGGAATGTAAATCTTATTCCCAAACGTGCGGCATCTACCGATATCACCCGCGTTACAGGTGATTATACAAGTAGCGGGCAGGGCGGTGGCGCTTTTGATTTAAGCCGTCGGTTTGGTAAAGATCGCGCCTATGGTTTCCGCTTCAATGCTGCTGGCATGGATGGTGAAACACCTATCAAAGGAGAACGGCATGATGACATTGCCCTTGGCGGTTCCTTTGATTGGCATAATGATGATACGCGCATCAATATGAATATGAACTACCAGAAACAGCAGGTTTTTGGTGGGCGTAGCGCCATTATTGTTTCCAGCCTTGCAACAGATATGCCTACACCAAAGGCCACATCTTCCTCCAAAAACTGGGGGCAGCGCTGGGCTTACACAGATCTCTCCTATCTGTTTGGCACGCTGAATATTGAACATGACTTTGGCGAGCACATTACCACCTACGCAAAGTTTGGTGCCCAAAGTGGAAACGAAATGGGTAATTACGCCACAACCACACTAAGCAATTCTCGTACAGGGGATGGCTCTGTGGGGGCTATGGCGGATGCTTATAATGTTATGAACGAGGCAACGCAGGCTGGGGTGCGTGCTCATGTAAATACAGGCTTTATCAAGCATGAAATCAATGCGGGTGGTTCTGCAATCTGGGAAGAATCAGACGCAGCTTATGCTATGAGTCTGGTAGGGGAGTCCGGGAATATTTATCACCCAACTCAGTTTACGCCCAATGAGACGTTTGCCGGAGGCAATTTGCGCAACCCCGGGCGCGTTTCATGGAACAAACTCTATAGCTTGTTTTTGTCTGATACGATGACATTCTGGCATGACCGTATCGCGTTGACAGGTGGCTTCCGGTATCAGGATATCCTATCAGATTCCTATAATTACGGGAGCGGAAGTCTGCTTTCGCATTATAATGCTTCAGCTTTTTCGCCTGTTATCGGCCTTGTAGTGCATCCGGTTAAGAATGTTGCGTTGTATTTCAACCGTATTCAGGGGCTTTCTGCTGGCACCACTGTTGGTTCTACCTATGTAAATGCAGGGCAAACCTTTGCGCCGTATCAGAGCACGCAGTACGAGGTTGGTGCCAAGTACGACGTGGGGCGTTTTTCTGCCGGTGTCGCATTTTTCCAGACATCCATGCCGTATGGTATGACAGAACCTTACGGAGATACAGGTGAATCTATCTATACCCAAAGCGGCAAGCAGAGAAACCGGGGTATGGAACTGACATTTAATGGAGAAATCCTGCGCGGGTTGCGGTTTAACGGAGGCCTTACGCTGATTGATGCCAAACAGGTGCATACAGCCGGAGGTGAATATAATGGCAAGACCGTTATTGGTGTTCCAAACTATACAATTAACGGAAATCTGGAATATGATGTGCCCTTCGTAAAAGGGCTAACGCTTGTTGGCCGTGTTGTTAGTACTGGCAAGCAGCAGTTCAATAACGTCAATTCAGCCCACCTGCCTGCATGGTCTCGGTTTGATCTGGGGGCACGTTATACCTTTTTGGTTCATAACAAGCCCCTTACGGCACGGTTTGAAGTCGATAACGTTGGAAACCAACGGTATTGGGCTTCTGTTTATCAGAGCGATCTGGTTATGGGGGATCCGCAAACATTTAAGTTTTCTGTAAGTGCTGATCTCTGATAACGGTAGATGAGAAAATAATACCATTTTTTGCCGGATGTTGCTCAATAGACAGTGCAGCATCCGGCTTTATTTATGGGTAAATGCGATTTATTACTGTATGGACCATGAATTTTTTCTAATAAAGGGAGTTCTAGAATTTTTAAAAGTTTTTTGTAAATAAAAATTATTCAATAGCAGAATTGTTCTTTGATTGCGTGAAACCTTTAGTAAAGGGCGCCGTTCAACATAGTGCGTACTTTGCGGATGTATCTTTTTTCAAGAAATTACCGCTTTCAAAAGGACAATACTCATGAAAAAGACGTACTTTCTTGTTGCGGCTTTGTGTGTTGCGACGCCAGCATTTGCAGAATCTTTACCAGAACGAACCGGCATAAATTCTGCAATGGGTATAGCCCCTAAAACGGATGATTTTATTCAAGGGGCTGTATGGAGCGATCTTTTCGAGATTCAATCCAGCCAACAGGCACTTTCAGAACCTTCTCTTAAAGATTTTGCATCTAAAATGATAGAAGATCATCATAAGACATCAGCAGAACTGAAGCAGATTGTAAGTGATAACAACATAAACAATATGATTCCGGTTGACGTTGATGTATCAAGCCAAAAAAAGCTTGATACGCTCCACGGCCTGCATGGTGAAAGCTTTGTGCGGCGGTATAGGCAAGATCAGATAACGGCGCATGAAAATGCTCTCTCACTTTTCCAGCGTTATGCAAAAAATGGGGATAATCCTGCCTTGAAAAAGTGGGCCGCAAGCACTGTGCCAACGCTTGAAGAGCATCTGAGACTGGCAAAGAACTTGCCTCAGTAAATTTGTATTTTTATGTGAGTTGTAGAATGCCAGCGTTCTGGCTGGAAATTTCATACCGACGTGATAAGCACCTTGGTATGTCTTTTTCTTCTAGGCTCAGGACTCATTCTTTGAGATAGAAGATGACGCTTGCTGCGATATGGATTGCAGACATGAAGGTATGAGCGCACCGGTCATAT
>NZ_VHON01000097.1:0-1445 GCF_008690365.1 Acetobacter sp. DmW_136 | reverse complement strand
TTATAGCTTACGAAAATTTCTTTTGTGCAAAACAGACTTTTTCATAATCTAACCCGATGTACAACCCTTCTGTGAGATTTCCGCGTCGACGCCCTGTCAGCCACGCTGACCGACACGCGGCTGGAACCCGATCTCGAACCGCTGCTCTGGTCCACCGTCAATGTCTTTCACCGCATGGTCGGGCAGGTCGAACGCGATCTTGACCGCAACGAGACGGCGCAGAAACGCAGCCAGCAGGAACAGGATGGCAGCGAGATCCGCTCGGTGGAACTGGAACGCCTCATTGCCGAGGGGCTGACCCTGCTGGAACGACGCAACGCCTACGAGATATTCCGCGACCTCGCCTGCGACCAGTTCGAGCGCCTGATGATGTCGCCCTGGCGACCGCGCTCCGGTTCGCTGGTCAGCCGCAGCACCCTGACGGCGTCGATGATCGACAGCCGCGATTTCCTCAACGCCCGCCGTAAGGCCGAGACGGAACTGCTCGTGCCGCCGGGGCCAAAGGTCGCGGTCACCGGCGGGCTCGATTACGAGGATCATCGCCTGATCTGGAACCGGCTGGACAAGGTGCGCGAGAAACACCCCGATATGGTGCTGCTGCATGGCGGCTCACCCAAAGGAGCGGAATTCATCGCCTCCCGCTGGGCCGATCATCGCGAGGTCGCGCAGATTGCCTTCAAGCCCGACTGGAACCGGTACGGCAAGGCCGCCCCGTTTCGGCGGAATGACGCCCTGCTGAAAGTCCTGCCCGTCGGGGTCATGGTATTTCCGGGTTCGGGTATTCAGGACAATCTGGCCGACAAGGCCAAACAGATGGGCATCCCGGTCTGGCGGTTCCGCAAGGACAGTGGCGCGTAAGCGCCATTGTCTTTTTCGATGCATCCCGAAAACAATAATCGCTACTTCCGATTTTTCGCGGAACACCGATCGATCAGAACTATCTGTCGGGCTCCCAGTTGCCCGCGCTGCCGGTTGAAGCAAACGGGGTTGATCGCGCCCCGGAAGGCCCCGCCCGGAGAGATCGGGTGCGGGGCGTGACCTCTTTCCCCGTTCCGGCTGCGGGGACGATGGATGAGGGAGCGATGGCCCCCTTCCTCGTCGGTGAAGGTCGAAACAGCAGCGGCGAAGGAGGGATCGTCCAGCGGGCAACCGGCTGGCCTGCCTTCGTTGGAACGACGGGTCCATAGGATGCGGCCCGAACCGCTCGCAGCAGGGACGCGGCAGTCGGGGGCGGGTGTCAGGCCGTGATCCGCGCCACCAGCATGGAAGACGGTCACACCGGGCGAGCGCGATATCCTCCTATGTCGCACGTTCCCCACCTGTCGGACCGGTCATGCCGGCATCGTCTCTCCATGGGGCTGGCGGGTCCGCACACCATGGCCTCTGTCGGATGGCTGATCTAGCCGAAGACCGGCTGCGCCTCGATCGGCTGGCCGCAACGGCGT
>NZ_VHON01000096.1:0-302 GCF_008690365.1 Acetobacter sp. DmW_136 | reverse complement strand
CAACAGACTGTGGGTTTCGGATTTTACTTACGTTTCCACATGGCAGGGCTTTGTTTATGTGGCCTTCATCATTGATGTATTCGCACGGGTTATTGTGGGCTGGCGCGTCTCCTCAACGGCCCATACCGACTTCGTGCTGGATGCTCTCGAGCAGGCTCTGTGCCAGAGGCGACCTGAGGGAAAAGTGACCCACCATTCCGACCGCGGCTGTCAATATGTGTCCATTCGCTACACGCAAAGACTGGCTGAAGCGGGGCTCGTTGCTTCTGTCGGCAGTGTTGGGGATTCCTATGATAACGCCC
>NZ_VHON01000095.1:0-855 GCF_008690365.1 Acetobacter sp. DmW_136 | reverse complement strand
CTGATCATGGCGTCAGGCTCACCTATCACGAATACCATCGCCGAATTGTGGAATGTCGGACGGTATATGGATCTGGATGCTCTTGTCGCACGCAATCTGCATGAATTTGATGCTTGGGCAGCCAACTTTGGGGAAACACGCACCGAACTGGAGCTTCAGCCCAACGGTCTTTACAAACCGGTCACGCGCTTTACCGAATTCGTCAATGTGGCCGATCTGATGGCCATGTATCGTGACTTTGCGGACGTCGTTCAGTCAGACGAGTTGGCACGATATGTCAAACTGCCCTCTGTTAAGGGCGGCAACAGACAGATTGTGGTGGCCGAAAGCACAGAAGACTTTCGGGCATTCCAGCAGACCCTTGCAGAACGGATGCGCGCGATTGAAGCCCGTTCAGGTCGTCCTCAGAAGGGGGACGACATCATTCTGAGTGTGATGAATGATGCCCGGCATGGCGCGATCGATCTGCGGTTTATCCCACCGTGGGCGGATGATGACCCACATTCCAAGCTGAATGTGATGATCCGGAAGGTGTTTGAAATCTGGCAGGAAACATCTGCCAGTCGCTACACCAACCCCGAAACGGGCAGGGCTTATGATTTGCCGGGAGCGGTGCAGATGATCTTCTCCGATCTCGGCACGCAGGCCTCCCAGAGCAAGCGTGGGTTCTCGGCTTATAACTGGATCAGGTCAGAGCTGATCCGCATGGGTATCCCGGCCGAGCAGATTGCCTTCATGCAGGACTACGACAAGGCAGCAGCCAAGCTGCGTCTGTTTGGTGATCTCAATGCAGGCCGTAAGCGTATCCTGATCGGTTCAACAGCCACAATGGGAACGGGAGTGAATGCCCAGCAG
>NZ_VHON01000094.1:0-844 GCF_008690365.1 Acetobacter sp. DmW_136 | reverse complement strand
TGATATCATCGCCCGCGGCGTGCTGCTGATCATGCTCATCATGTCTTTGGGCACATGGTATATCATGATCACCAAGTTCATTGAGCAGGCTCGCCTGTTTGCCGCCGCCAAGGAAGCCACCAAAAGCTTCTGGACCAAACACAGTATTCAGGAAGGCGCTTCAGCTCTCACCTCCACATCCCCATTCCGCTATATTGCTGATACCGGTATTGTGGCGGCCGAGCACCATGAAGGCACGATGCAGGAAAGCATTGATCTGCATAGCTGGACGGGCATGTCCATTCAGCGCGCGGTGAACAACATCCAGAACAGCCTGCAAAAGGGCCTGGCCTTTTTGGGCACGGTGGGCTCCACCTCTCCGTTCATCGGTCTGTTCGGCACGGTGTGGGGGATCTACCACGCGCTGACAGCTATCGGCATTGCCGGTCAGGCATCCATCGACAAGGTGGCGGGGCCTGTGGGTGAATCCCTGATTATGACGGCCATTGGTCTGGCAACCGCCGTGCCGGCCGTTCTGGGCTACAACCTGCTGGTACGCCGCAACAAGACAGCCATGGATCTAGTGCGTGACTTTGCGTCTGACCTGCAGTCCATCCTGATCGGGGGTGTGCGCCACGGTGCGGCTGCAGAGCAGATTGAGGTGCGCCCGGACAACTCCCCCACCACAGCCACGGTATCCAACCGCGTCGGATAATCGGTCAGGTCAAGCCTAAGGAGAGCGCTTATGGGCATGCAGATTGGCGATAGTGGCGGGGAAGACGACGTCGTCTCCGCCATCAACACCACACCGCTTGTGGATGTGATGCTGGTGCTGCTGATCATCTTTCTGATCACCATTCCGGTG
>NZ_VHON01000093.1:0-1833 GCF_008690365.1 Acetobacter sp. DmW_136 | reverse complement strand
ATGGTGTCGGGTCAATCTGCAGGGTTCTGTCGATTGCACCATCTGCCTATTATGCAACTGTTGCCAGACAGAAAAATCCGTGTGTGCGCAACCAGAAAGACAAAGAGCTGTGCGATGACATCCGTAGAGTGTGGAATAATAATTTCTGCGTCTATGGAGCGCGCAAGGTCTGGCATCAGCTCAAACGTGAAGGCATGGATGTCGCCCGCTGCACGGTAGAGCGGCTGATGCGCCGGATGGGGCTGAAAGGCGTCATTCGTGGCAAGGGGGGCAGAACCACACGCCCCGATCCGGCACGGCCCTGTCCACAGGATCTGGTGCAGCGACAGTTTCATGCACCAGCCGGCGGATTCAACCGGTCGTCGCAACACCTTAATATTGGAGGTATAGACGATGACAGGGAAACGGAAATCGGAGCGGTCCACAAGGCGCAAATTGTGTTCGCCAGGACGGCCGCCTGTCTGGCAGCGTGAGACCCTTTGTCGGTTCTGGCAGGGTATCGCGGCAGGTCTTTCCAGCGAAGAGGCTGGTATCGAAGCCGGTGTTTCTGCTCCAGTTGGAAGCCGTTGGTTTCGGAGTTCTGGCGGGATGCCACCTACACATTTAACCCCTTCAGGCTCTCACCCACAGGGCCGTAGTCTTTCTTTTTCCGAGTGTGAAGAAATCGTCCTGGAATGCGCACGCAAGACCGGGGTGCGTGCTATTGCCTGCAAGCTGGGACGTTCGCCCAGCACGATATCTCGTGAGATCAGGCGCAATTCCGCGACCCGCAACGGGGATTTCAATTACCGTGCCACCACCGCACAATGGCATGCGGATCGTGCGGCCCAACGTCCCAAAGTGAGTAAGCTGGCACAAAATTCTACCTTGCATGATTATGTCCACGATCGCCTTGCAGGCCTGATCGCCACGCCGGATGGTGTCGCACTGAAAGGGCCTGTCGTGATATGGAAAAAGCGACGGGCAGTTCATCGTCAAAGTCGACGCTGGTCCCTTGCATGGAGCCCGGAACAGATCGCACAACGGCTGAAGGTGGATTTCCCAGAGGATCAGAGCATGCGCATCAGTCACGAAGCGATTTATCAAGCACTCTACATTCAGGGGCGTGGCGCTCTGAAACGCGAACTTTCCGCCTGCTTGCGCTCGGGGCGGGCACTCCGTCTTCCTCGGGAACGTGCGCGTAAGCGAGGCAGATCTTTTGTCGAAGACGCTTTGATGATCAGTGATCGTCCGGCAGAGGTTGCGGACAGAGCTGTGCCGGGCCATTGGGAAGGCGACCTCATTCTCGGCCTTGGTAGTTCTGCAAGCGGCACTCTGGTCGAGCGTACCACGCGCTTTACGATGTTGCTGCATCTGCCGCGGATGAAAGGGCATGGAAAAACCAGAGTGATCAGGAATGGTCCAGCCCTTGCTGGTCATGGGGCCCAGGCCGTTCGTAACGCGATTACAGGGACCATCATGGAGCTACCTGCCAGTCTGCGCAGATCCCTGACTTGGGATCAGGGAGCGGAGATGGCACAACACGCCCAGCTCCAGATTGATACCGGTCTTGATATCTATTTCTGCGATCCACAAAGCCCCTGGCAACGTGGCAGCAACGAAAACACCAATGGTCTGCTGCGCCAATACTTCCCCAAGGGAACGGATCTCAGCCAGCATGATACCGATGCATTAAATGCGGTTGCTCATGCCCTGAATACACGGCCACGCAAAACACTCGGTTGGAAAACACCAGCAGAGGCACTCGACGCGGATTTCTCACACTTGAGGCAATTTCGGGTCATTTTGTAGAATTCAGTCATCCCACAGGAGCCCGATCTGGAATATTGACGA
>NZ_VHON01000092.1:0-1095 GCF_008690365.1 Acetobacter sp. DmW_136 | reverse complement strand
TGTCTATCGAACTCTCAGCAGAACAGCCTCAACGTTCTTGTTGGGTTCACTCTAAGCGTACGTAAAGTACACTTTCGTGTCGTGACCCCATTACTCTTGGTTGAGTAATTTCAGGCCGGCGTTCGGGCAGCCTACCTCGTCATCCGTTATTTTTTCACGTCCTCTGACGTGGGTTCATTCAGCGACCAGCAGCGTGATGTCGGAACATTCTGATCTGTTCCCGGCGTCGGGGCCGTCAGAACGCAGAGCACGGTCTGTTTCTGCCGGGTCAGCGTGAAAAGGGCTCCTGAGCCTTCATAATCCGCTGTAGTCGTAATCCGGTAGTCTTTGTTCAACAGGCTCGCCAGAGAGTCCGGGACTGGATTCAGCATTGTTGGAACGGCCAGAGGACTATAGGGCGATTTAACCCCAGACTGAGGCAGCCAGTCTCCTGTGTTCCGGGCAAAGCCTGAAGCCGGTAAAAGAAGGAGCGTCAGGGCCATTAAAATCAGCGACAGTTGTTTCATGAGGATGTCTCCTGTTCTTTCTTTTTCACATGCTCTTTTTCGGCATCGAAGGCATGAAGCCCCGCGCGCCTCCAGCGTGTTTTCAGGTCGTCTGGGGTGGTCACATTGCTGCCCCGAAGCTGTCCCGCAATATCCAGGAAGGCCCCGAGCAGGGTGGCGCGGTCATCATCGGTCAGATCGACCAGTCCCGCCTTCTGGACCAGGCCGCCCAGTTCGATCAGATGATGGGTGCGTTCCCGTCGCGCCTTCGCCCAGTCGCGCATGTCGGTGCGTGCCTTTCGTGCCTGATGGCGATGGATCAGGGCCGCCTGCTTCCTGATCCGTTTTTCAAGCGCCAGTAATTCCGTTCTGATCGTTTCCGGTTCCTTTCCGATTGCCCTTTTTCCCGCCTGTCTGAAAGAAAGATTCCCCGCGTTCGGTCCACCTCGCAACGGCTTCGGGTTTGCCGTCCGCCTGTTCGACAGCCGCAAGCAGTACCCCGGCCAGCGCCTCGATCGACAGTGAATTGCCCCGGGTTTTGTGGAGACGTTTTTTATCTGATTTAAGCGGCTAATGCATGTGATTTCTGTTGTGCATAAAAGCGTGCCTC
>NZ_VHON01000010.1:0-10877 GCF_008690365.1 Acetobacter sp. DmW_136 | reverse complement strand
TCTAGGTGTTGATCCTGCGGAAGAAGCACCCAAACTTGCTTTGTCTGATGAAACACGCCCGATAGCCGAAAAATATGTCTGTATTGCTGTGCAGGCCAGCACTCAGTGTAAATACTGGAACAATCCCACTGGGTGGATGGAGATTGTTGCCTATCTTAAAAAGCAGGGCTACCGGGTTATCTGTATTGATCAAAAATCTGTACATGGCACAGCTATTGTCTGGAATCATATTTCTTACCGTATTATCAATTGGTATACATGTAATTTTTGTTGGAATGATGAGCGTGAACGCTTTGATCATCATGATTTTCTCTGGTGCCCTCGTCACGCCAATACACCACATCAGTTTGAGTGTACACGTCTGATTACGTCACAGCAGGTCATCGCTAAAATTAGCGCTGTCATAAAGGGTAATGCACATTCAGAAATACCATATGCTGAGAAAATTCTTTCTCAAAATCTACTTATTTTATAGGAAGATTACTGGATTACCGTTTGCATATATCTGTCATAGAATAAGGAAATTTTTCTGTTCTAATAGAAATTGTCCGCGATCCATTAACGTGCACTCACTCGTGTTATGTGACAAGCCGGATGGACATCGCACAGAAATGTGACCATGTATTTCCAAATCCTCTGGCTTTATGTGGCATCCTGAATAAAACATCTGAAGAGTTATCAAACATTCAATTTCATCTTGATTTTGCTTATAATGCATTCAAGCGTTATAAAGAAAAATTGGGATAAATTAAGTATTTTTAAATATAAGAAAATATTTTATATAATATGAATTCTTCCATATTTTCTTATTCGACGTAAAAAATACAGATTTTTTTGTAATTATTTGAATATTGAACTTATATTTTAGGGTATAATCCAGTTTTCTGCAACCTAATTGTCAATTAATGTTTCGAAATTAGAATATTTTCTAGAAAATATCTTAGAAATTTATGGTGACAAAATTTGCGGAAATTGTATTGAAAATTATGGAACATTTTTTATTTTTTATTCTGTTATGGAGAGAGTGGTGTTAAGGTTTCTTCTTGCAATAGTGGCAATATATATATTATTTAAAATATCAATAATTATTTTCTATTTTATTTTGGCGCACTGGATAATTTGTCTAGTATTAGCTGTTTTAGCCGCTATTGTAATTGAAGCCGCCAGTAGAGATACCGAAAAAGTATCCAATCAGAAACAGGATGCTTCAAAGGAAAAGCCATCTGAAGAAGATAATTCTTACACATTTAAATCATCAACACATCAAAGCCCTACTTCCAAATATGAATTCAGATCGTCTATAGCCCAGAGCACTGTATTTCATGGCAGGGCATCTACGCCTGAGATAATAGATATTGATGATGAGCAATCTTTTCAGGAGGAACCGTCTGCTCCTGAGAAATCGTATGCTGAAAGGAAAGGGTTTGCAGGAGAATGTATTGTTAATAAATACATAAAAGATATTAGAAAAAATAGGGGGATATTAAAAAATATATATATAGAATATAACTCCCCAACAGGTAAAAAAGTAACGCAGATTGATCATATTGTGAAAGTTCCATGGGGAATATTTGTTATAGAAACAAAATACTATAGTGGATATATTTCTCATGATCCAAAAGATGACTACAACTGGGTTCGGCAACCAGATGATCCAGAATCAGATCAAAGATATAAATTTTATAGTCCTCTCCGACAAAACCAGATGCATGTTGATGCTGTAAGATTAACAACGGGTTTAGAAGAAAAGAATATTTTTTCTCTTGTTGTTCTTGCAGGAAAAACAAGATGTGACAGTTATATTGAAAATAGAATTGTCAGGCCGTCCAGATTAAAGGAATATTTGGGTAATGATTGTAGGCCCCCATTATCAGATGTGCCTTATATAGATTATAAGGAAGTTGAAGATGCATGGTCTATTCTTTTGGGGTTTTTGAAAAAACAGTCAGAACTACAAGAGAAGCATAAAAAACAATTAAATTATTAGGGTCTGTTAGGGCTTGTTTCATTCTGCTGCGGCAGCAATGTGGATGGCGGCAAGGAACAATGTTTCTGTTTTTTCGTATCTGGTTGCGAGAGCACACCACTCCTTGAGGCAAGCCCAGAGTTCTTAACGAGATGCTAGTAGGTTCAGAAAATGCTTGTGTTTGTCGCCTATAAGACGAGTTGTACTTCTTGCCTGCGCTAGTCGGGCACTTAACCGCTGTTGCGGTGGTCGTTTTTTGAGAAGGGTAAGTCCCACTCTACGAGCCCATGCTGACAGATCGCGGCGAGCAGGTTAAGGCGTTTGACGACTGTAGCGCCGCTGTATTTCTTGGCCAGCCGGTTCCAGAAGCCACGGACTGCCGTCGTGCTCAGATCGACAGTGCCTGCTGTGCGATCTCGTCTTGAAGAATGGCGGGGATGTGACCCTTGCGATCATTCTCCCGGGTCTGCATCTTCTCGCGCACATGGTGGTCGACCAGTTCACGGATGCTTTGTCGTCCCAGTGGTCGCGTATCTGGAACTGGTCAAGCTCTGGCTGGCAGACGTTCTGTCCGGTCAGCGTCGTATCAGTTTGGCTAAGTAGAAGGTCTGGTAGATATTTTTTCCGTCCGCGATGCGCTTGCTGGCTCGATACTGGCTCTTGCCGCGATATTCAATCTCGACAGGAAGTGGGCGGCCTGTGGCTAGAGCAGCGGTTTTGGCGGAAGTGATGCGATCTTTCGTGGTGAATTTCGCTTGGGCCCAGCATAGCCTTTGCATGGAACCATGTGCTTATCGTTTTTTTTGGTGGTGAACCCAAAAACCGTTAATTATTCCGTGACCAAAACTCTAAGTCATTGGAAATATTGGCGTCCCGTACGGGATTCGAACCCGTGTTGCCGCCGTGAAAGGGCGGTGTCCTAGGCCTCTAGACGAACGGGACAAGAGGCTGATGCGGCTTCCTACGAGAAAAATATCTTCAGCACAAGCAGATTCTTTTGGAGTGTATACGTATTTGGTGGAAAAACGCAGGCAAACGTTTGATTTTTGGCAGAATACGGCCAATTACAGGGGAGAGCTAACGCAAACATCCAAAAGCATATGATAATAATAGGGAAGGTTCATAAAGGTCATGTAGCAAGGGTGAAGTTGGTAAGCTGGGTCAACACCGAGCTTCAGAGAATATAACTTTTCCAAATATTGAATAGGTGCGTTCCAATTTATGTCAGCAATTTTCATACATTAAACAGGCGGCTTTTTGCCCATAAAGGTAGGGTCTGGAAATCTTTTTCGCGTTTGAGGTGTTTGGGCTCTTGCATCTAGAGCAGAAGCCTGCTTGCAGAGGCGCTATGCAAGGTTTGTCAGAAAATACAGGTTGGTTTCCCGTCGTGTTTCGCATGGAAGGCGAGCGGGTTCTTGTTGTGGGTGGCGGAAATGTTGCCGCTAGCAAGGTGCAGCTTCTTGTATCCACAGGTGCGCGGGTTGAGGTGCTTTCGGCTTCCTTGTGTTCCGAACTTGAACGGATGGTGGATAAAGGCACCATACACCATTTTCCACAGGATACATCTGCACAGGATTTGCAGCCGCGCCTTGCTGGCTGTCGTCTGGTTTATCTGGCAACCAATGATCGAGATCTGAACCAAGCACTTGCCACTCTATGCAAAGCGGAGAATGTGCCAGTTTGCGCCGTGGATGATCCGGCTATTTCCACATTTATTACGCCTGCATTGGTCACACGAGGGAAAGTGCAGGTTGCTATTTCTACTGGAGGAGCCGCTCCCGTTCTTGCCCGTAGGTTAAGAACAATGGTGGAGCGTGTTCTGCCAGAAGGTCTGCACCGTCTGGCAGATTTTATGTCCACTATGCGGGATGAATTGCGCCAGCGTATCCCTGATACTTCGGCACGCCGGCAGTTGTGGGAACGTTTTCTGGATGGAGAAGGTGCACGCGTTGCTTTGACAGGCAATACGGTTGAAGCCACACGCAGCCTGCAGGAGCTGGAAGAGGGGAACGCTGCCCGCGGTGAGGTCTGGTTGGTTGGGGCAGGGCCGGGTAATCCTGATTTGCTAACTCTGGCAGCTTTACGGTTTATGCAGGATGCGGACGTTATTCTGTATGACAATCTGGTCGGCCCAGAAATTTTGAATTACGTGCGGCGAGATGCCGAACGTGTTTTTGTAGGAAAAAAGCGCAATCGTCATACATTGCCACAGGAAGACATTAATCATGAACTGGTGCGTCGTGCACAGGCTGGCCAGCGGGTTTTGCGTCTGAAAGGCGGAGATCCTTTTATATTTGGCCGAGGTGGGGAAGAACTGGAAACATTGGTAGAGGCCGGTGTGCCGTTCCGGATTATTCCGGGTATTTCTGCTGCCAATGGATGTGCGGCATATGCTGGTATTCCGCTTACACATCGTGATTGCGCGCAGGCCTGCCTGTTTATTACGGGACATGCGCGCGCAGATGGCGTGCTGAATCTGGAATGGGAAACCATTGCTCTTAAAAATCAGACAGTGGTGATTTATATGGGGCTAACAATGCTTTCTCAGCTTTGTGCCCAGCTTGTTAAGCACGGATTGCCTGAAAACTGGCCTGTCGCTGTTGTGGAAAAAGGTACTTTGCCAGAGCAGAGAGTATGCGAGGGCACATTAGCGACCCTACCAGCACTGGTGGCCGAACAGCAGATACAAAGTCCGGCACTGGTGATTGTTGGAGAGGTTGTACGCCATCGTGTGATCTCACCGCGTTATTAATTTAAGATACAAGATCAAGCCGTTGATATTTGCGGCACCTTTGCCAGCCGATTTAAAAAAGTCGCCTCTTATCGGAAAGACAGGACAGAATATGATAAACACTTCATTACCCCATGCAGACGCTGCCAAGCGGGCTGAGGCTGTGCTGGCGGAACTAAAAGCACAGTTTAATGAACGTGTTTCGTGCAATGAGTCTGTTTGTGAAGCCCATAGTCATGGAGAGGCTTTGCAGGTGGCCCGTATGCCCACTGCCGTGGTGTTTGCTGAAAGCACGGCGGATGTGTCCGAAGTGCTCAAGCTTTGCCATCATTATCAGGTTCCAGTGGTTGCATTTGGGGCAGGCACATCGGTGGAAGGGCATGTTACGCCCCCAGAGCATGCCATTAGCCTTGATCTTTCCCGTATGACAGAAGTGCTGGAAGTTAATCCGGCTGATCTGGATTGTCGTGTGCAGGCGGGTCTGACCCGGCAAGTGCTGAATGTTCAGTTGCGGGATACGGGCTTGTTTTTTCCGGTTGATCCGGGTGGGGAAGCAACATTGGGCGGCATGTGCGCCACGCGTGCTTCTGGCACAGCCGCTGTGCGTTACGGCACCATGAAAGAAAATGTGCTTGGGTTAACTGTTGTGCTGGCAAATGGAGAGGTTATTCGTACTGGTGGGCGGGTGCGCAAGTCTTCCACCGGGTATGATCTTACTTCTTTGTTCGTAGGGTCTGAGGGCACGCTAGGGATTATTACAGAAGTGCAGTTGCGCCTCCATGGTATTCCCGAACAGCTTTCGGCTGCCATTTGCCAGTTTGAAAATCTGCATGATGCCGTCAGTACAGCTATTGAAATCATCCAGATGGGGGTGCCTATCGCCCGGGTGGAACTGATGGACGATGTGCAGATGGCTGCCAGTATCAGTTATTCTGGCCTGACAGATCTACAGCCTCTTACAACCCTGTTTTTTGAATTTGCTGGTGCGCCAGAATCCGTGCGTGAACAGGTGAGTGTTACGGAAGACATTGCGCGCGAAAACAATGGGTTGCGCTTTATGTGGGCCGATACGGCGGATGAGCGCGCACGCCTTTGGAAGGCGCGGCACAATGCGTTTTGGGCTGCCAAGGCGATTGATCCTGCCGCGCGTGTTATCAGCACGGATTGCATTGTGCCCATTTCTCGCTTGGCAGATCTGATAGATGGCGTTCGGCAGGATATTGCGGCCTCTGGCTTGCAGGCTGCTATTTTAGGCCATGTTGGTGATGGCAATTTCCATACCCTGATCATGACAGAAGATAGTGATACCGGGCATGCCCGCGCGCTTGATCTTGATCGCAAGATTGTTGCACGAGCCTTGGCGATGGGGGGCTCATGCAGTGGTGAACATGGTGTGGGTTTGGGCAAGCTGGAATTTCTTGAAACCGAGCACGGGGCAGGGGCTCTGTCTGTCATGCGGGCGTTGAAAGCAACGCTGGATCCGTTGAACATTCTAAATCCCGGCAAGCTGTTGCCAGAAGGGCCTGTGTTCAAAGGGTAAGGAGCGTACGGGTGGCTCGCCCGTATAAACTTGACATTTACGTGTTATTTTCTGTTTATACACACAAAATCGTATTTATCTGGAATGGACTATAAATCATGTCTTCGTCCTTTTTATCCCGTAGGGTAATGCTTGCCGGAATGGGCGTGGCCATGATGGCCCCCTACGGTGTTGCGCGTGCAGATGGTCAGGTTTTGCGGATCGGCATCATTGCCGGTGAAGATGAAGATGTTTGGCGTGTGGTGGCAGAAAATGCTGCCAAGGAAGGGCTGACACTCAAGATTATTCCGTTTTCAGATTACAATGCGCCGAATGAGGCATTGGCTGAGCACGAACTGGATGCAAATGCGTTCCAGCATGGGCCATTTCTGGAAGCACAGAACAAGGCCAAGAATTTCCATATTGTGTCTGTCGGCAACACGTATCTGTCTCCCATAGGTTTGTATTCTCGACGCTGGAAGTCTGTTGCAGAACTGCCCAACAAAGCAGTTATTGGTGTGCCTAATGACCCAACAAATGAAGGGCGTGCCCTTTTGCTGCTGCAAAAACTGGGGCTGATTAAAGTGGCAGAAGATGCTGGTTTAGTGCCGACTGCATTGGATATTACCGAAAACCCACGCCAGATTTCTGTAAAAGAAATGGATGCCGGAATGGTGGGTCGCGCGCTGCCAGATATGGATGCTGCTGTGGTAAATACAGATTGGGCCAACAAAGCAGGTATTGATTTACAGAAAGAGCGGATTGCGCAGGAAGCCCCGCAAAATAACCCGTATGTCTGCTTTATTGCGGTGAACGAAGCAGATAAGGGCGCACCATGGGTGAGCAAGCTGGTTTCAGCTTTTCAGCAAGATAATGTCAAACAGGCGTTGGCACAGGCTTTTCATGGTGCCGTTGTGCCGGGTTGGTCATGAGTCTTTTACAGGTTGAACATCTTACCCGCTCATTTGGCGGGCAGCCTGCCCTTAAGGATATTTCGTTTACGGTTGAAAAAGGCGATAGTCTCGGCATCATCGGGCGCTCTGGGGCGGGTAAGTCCACCCTATTACGGTGTTTGTGCGGGCTGGATCGTCCCCAATCGGGGCGTATTTTGTTAGAAGGGCAGGATCTGGCGGTTCTTCCAGAATCTCAGATTATTCCTTTACGCCGGCGTATTGGGCTTGTGTTCCAGCATTTCAATTTGCTGACATCCCGCACTGTGGCGGCCAATGTGGCTTTGCCATTAGAAATTGCAGGCATACCACGGGATCAGCGCGTGAAGCGTGTAGCGGAACTGCTTGATCTGGTGGGTTTGGTCGATCATGCTCATAAATATCCGGCTATGCTCTCTGGTGGGCAAAAGCAACGTGTTGGTATCGCCCGTGCCCTTGCAGCACAACCTGCCTTGCTGTTGTGTGATGAGGCCACTTCTGCGTTGGACCCTGAAACGACAGAGTCGATATTGGCTTTGTTAAACAGCATCAATCGTGAATTGGGGCTGACTATTGTTTTTATTACACATGAAATGGACGTTGTGCGTGCATTAGCCAGGCATGTTCTTGTGTTGGATCATGGCCGGGTTGTGGCACGAGGCCTTCCGGCGGATATTTTGGAAGAAACCAGCCTGCAAGCTGCCTTACCCCCGAATATGGAACGCAGCCCACAAGAAGGGAGTCATGCAGTGGTCAGGTTAACGGTGGATCAGAACCTAATTATGGCGCCGTTACTGCAAAACGTACAGCAGATGTGCCAGACACAGGCATCTTTGTTGCGCGTTATTCCTGCCGAGGATGCGGAATATCAAGTGTTGGATGTTTTGTTGCAGATTGGAGATGTTTCCGTTGCGACCATGAACTTTCTTCAGCAAAATTGTCATGCAGCAGAAGTGGTAGGATATGTCCCGGCTCATTCTTGATCTGCTATGGCACGCTACAGTCGAAACGCTGATAATGGTGCTGGTATCTGGGGTTATTGCAGTACTTTTTGGGCTGCCATTAGCTGTTTTTATGGTTGTTGCAGGGCGTGGTGGCCTTTACCCATTGCCTGCGCTGCCACGTTTACTTGGTGTGGTAATTGATGCCATCCGGGCTGTGCCATTTATTATTCTTCTGGTGCTGCTTATTCCATTTACGCGGATAGTTGTTGGAAGTGCGTTGGGCACAACGGCTGCCATTGTTCCGCTTTCCATTGCTGCTATTCCGTATTTTGCACGCATTGCCGAGGTTTCGTTGCGGGAAGTTGATCGTGGATTGGTGGACGCCGTACGTGCCATGGGCGGAACACGGTGGATGGTTATCCGTTATGTTTTGCTACCAGAAAGCATGCCAGCGCTTGTATCTGGCATAACGGTTACACTGGTGACCTTAGTGGGTGCATCAGCTATGGCTGGCACTATTGGGGCTGGCGGTTTGGGGGATCTGGCTATTCGTTATGGCTATCAGCGCTTTAACACTACCGTGATGTTAGGAGTGGTCGCCGTATTGATTGTGTTGGTGACGGGGATGCAGGCTTTGGGCAACTGGCTTTCCCGCATATTACGCCATTCTGAGCGCATCAGAATAGCCGACTAAAGTTTAAAAATGGCCTCTCTATTCTTCATCAAATAGAGAGGCCAACATTGTAAAATTAAGCGCCTACAAGTTCTGCATCAGCCGCAGACCCAAAGAGTTCATAATGGATCTGGTTTTCCGGCACACCAGCTTCTGTGAGAACTTTAATCATATCTCGCATAAAGCTATCGGGGCCACAGATATTGTAATCTGCGGTTATATCTACACGAGGTTTAATCCATTCTGCGCTGATTCTGCCTTCATGCAGCGTCACGTTCTTGCTTGAACGGTTTGTGGGCACAGGGGAGTGGCTATAGAAAATATCAGCTTCAAGAGCATCTTTTTCAGCCAAGGCAGAGATATAATCCGTAAATGCTTCATCCTGTGCAGTGTGAACACCGTGGATGTAGTGGATATTGCGCTTGGTGCCATCTTTCAAAAATGCACCAAGGGTAGAAATAAAAGGTGTTTGTCCAACACCTGCACACAGCAGAACGATTTTGCTGTTTTTTTCTGTTCCGGGGGTAAAATCTCCTGCTGGTGCAGAAACGTCCAGAACCTGTCCTTCTTGCACAGTATCATGCAGCCATTGAGAAACCACACCCCCATCTGCCCGACGAACACTAATGCGGTAATGATCTGCGCCGGGTTCGGAGGAAATACTGTAGTTGCGTCGTTGTGAGCCATGCTCAGGAACATCCAGCTTAAAGCTGAGATATTGCCCGGCTTCGTGCTTCATAATGGGTTTGTTATCAACAGGCACCAACTCGAAGGATGTAATGGTATCACTTTCCCGCACTTTGCGTCGTACCGTAAAGGGCCGCCAGCCTACCCATCCACCTGGTGCTGCGGCATGGGCCTCGTAAATCTGTTCTTCACGGCCAATTAGAATTTCTGCCAGGAACCAGTAAGCTTTCCCCCATGCTTCCAGAATTTCGGGGGTGGCGGCATCACCTAATACCTGAGCAATCGCTCCCAAAAGTGCATCAGCGACGTAGGGATAGTGCTCTGGAAGAATGTTCAGTCCAACATGTTTTTCAGCAATACGTTCAACCATGCCGCCTAGTGCGCCTAGGTTCTCTATATTGCGGGCATAAGCCAGCACAGCCAAGGCAAGGGCTTTGGGTTGTTCACCATCTTTTTGGTGAGACATATTGAAAAGATCCCGAATATCGGGGTTGGAGAGCAGGCGTTTATACATTTCCTGCGTAATATCCAGCCCGTGTGCTTCAAGCGCAGGGACACAGGCCTTTATGATTGAGATTGTTTTTGCATCAAGTGGTGAAGGCATGGAGAGGATTCCGTATAAAATGTATTTCAGTTACATCTTATAGGCACATAAAAAGATGTCAATAATGCACATCTTTTGTGCAGAGATGGCTGCATTGTGATGCATGCAATATTTAAGTGTATGGATGCACTATATTTGGGATGTTATGTTAGATAATGGCTAATATTAAACGATTTGTGGAAAAAGACATTTTTGATTTTGCATTTCTGTAAATCTAAGACTACTTATTGCATATAACAAAATATGTTATCAGGTTATTAAGTTTGCAATGATCTGCCATACTTTGCAGAGCATGAAATATGGCAACCATAAAATATTGGGCATGCTACAAGAACCACGGTAACTCTGGAGCAATGGATATAAAGAGCAATGGCTGACCAGGACGACGTTATTTCACCCGGGATAGATCTTGGGCAAAGGATCAAGATCCTGCGTAAATCCGCTGGACTTACGCAGCAGCAGGTTGCCGACGCGCTGGGGGTTTCAAGGCCAGCTATCGCTTTTTGGGAAACCGGACGGGAAGGAAGCGCCAGAAAGCATATTCCCAAACTGGCGGCACTTTTTAATGTTGACCCAGAAATTTTTCTGACCGGCTACGTGCAGGAAGATATTGAGTTGGTGATTACACCCGATGAGCATGATGTGATCCGGCTTTACCGTATGCTTGATCCATCTCGCAAAGTATCTGCTCAAAAATGGTTAGAACGGCAGGCCCGGATGGCCCGACAGGAAGACTAGGCTCAGGACCTATTAATTTATTGAACTGAGCGAGCGGTTGTGATTCAGAGGCTTACCGATGGAGGGTGGGCCTGTGAGTGATGTGT
>NZ_VHON01000091.1:0-774 GCF_008690365.1 Acetobacter sp. DmW_136 | reverse complement strand
GTTTCCAATGGAGGACAGGAGCCGCCGATTATTGAACCAGTCGACCCATTTAAGTGTTGCCAGTTCAACAGTTTCCCTGTTTTTCCATGGTCCCTGCCGATAGATGAGTTCGGTTTTGTAGAGCCCGTTAATGGTCTCCGCCAGGGCGTTATCATAGGAATCTCCAACACTGCCGACAGAAGCAACAAGGCCCGCTTCAGCCAGTCTTTGCGTGTAGCGAATGGACACATATTGACAGCCGCGGTCGGAATGGTGGGTCACTTTGCCCTCAGGCCGCCTCTGGCACAGAGCCTGTTCGAGGGCATCCAGCACGAAGTCGGTATGGGCCGTTGAGGAGACACGCCAGCCCACAATAACCCGTGCGAATACATCAATGATGAAGGCCACATAAACAAAGCCCTGCCACGTGGAAACATACGTGAAATCCGAAACCCACAGTCTGTTGGGGGCTGGTGCATAAAACTGTCGCTGTACCAGATCCTGTGGACAGGGCCGCGCCGGATCGGGCCGTGTGGTTCTGACACCCTTGCCACGAATGACGCCTTTCAGTCCCATCCGGCGCATCAGCCGCTCTACCGTGCAGCGGGCAACATCCAGACCTTCACGTCTGAGCTGATGCCAGACCTTGCGCGCTCCATAGACGCAGAAATTATTATTCCACACTCTACGGATGTCATCGCACAATTCTTTGTCTTTCTGGCTGCGCACACACGGATTTTTCTGTCTGGCAACAGTTGCATAATAGGCAGATGGTGCAATCGACAGAACCCTGCA
>NZ_VHON01000090.1:0-308 GCF_008690365.1 Acetobacter sp. DmW_136 | reverse complement strand
TTTTGAATGAGAATTTTCTCAGCGTAAGGATGAGGAGATTCTGATGAAGAGTGGTCGCTTTACTGACGCCCAGATCATGGGTGTGATCCGTCAGGCTGAGGGCGGTGTCTCGGTTCCTGACCTGTGCCGGGAGCATGGGATCAGCAACGTCACGTTTTACCGGTGGCGCGCGAAATATGGCGGTATGGATGCTTCGATGATCAGTCAGATGAAGGCTCTGGAAGAGGAGAACCGTCGGCTGAAGCGCATGTATGCGGATCTGAGCATGCAGACGGATATCCTGAAGGAAGCCCTTGGAAAAAAATGAA
>NZ_VHON01000089.1:0-587 GCF_008690365.1 Acetobacter sp. DmW_136 | reverse complement strand
CTGGAATCATAAGCGGGTTTATCGGATCTATCGGGAACTGGAACTCAACCTGCGGATTAAACCCCGCAGGCGTCTTGTTCGCGAAAAGCCAGAGCTGTCGGTTCCAACCCTTCCCAACACGGTCTGGTCTATGGACTTCATGGCGGACAGACTTTTGGATGGACGCGCTTTTCGGCTCCTGAACATTCTGGATGACTTCAATCGTGAAGGACTGGCGATCGAGGTTGATTTTTCCCTGCCGGCCTGTCGGGTTGTCCGCTGTCTGGAACAGGTTATGGAGTGGCGTGGCAGGCCAGAAGCCATCCGAATGGATAATGGCCCTGAATATGTCAGTTATACGTTGGTTTCATGGGCCGAAAAACAGGGGATTACCCTGATCTATACGCAACCGGGTAATCCGCAGTAGAACGCCTATATTGAACGCTACAACAGAACTGTCCGGCAGGAATGGCTGGAGCAGTATTTGTTTGAAAGCATTCAGGACGTGCAGGAGGTCGCAACACAATGGCTCTGGACATATAACCATGACAGACCCAACATGGGGAACAGCGGGCTAACCCCCGCCCAGAAACTAAAAACAGCTGCCT
>NZ_VHON01000088.1:0-1812 GCF_008690365.1 Acetobacter sp. DmW_136 | reverse complement strand
ATAATAGGCAGATGGTGCAATCGACAGAACCCTGCAGATTGACCCGACACCATATGTCTGCCGGTGCTCCTCAATGAAGCGTGTCATGGCGGCTTGAACCAGATGGGGTGGACGGCCTCCCTGCGGCATCGATGTGCCATGATGGAGGTTCACTGACCATCAGAAGGAGACCGCCCGCATGAAAGCTAGCATAATTGGCCTTGATATTGCCAAATCCGTTTTTCAGGCTCATGGAGCTGATGCAAATGGAAAGTGTGTTTTCAAATGCAAGCTTGGTCGCAGTTAAGTTTCAGCATTTTTTGCAAAACTTAACCCATGTGAAGTTGTTCTGGAAGCCTGCGGGTCAGCGCATTACTGGGCACGGATGATCAGCAGGGCTGGTCATGATGTCAGACTGGTTCCTCCTGATCGGGTCAAACCATTTGTCAAAAAAGGCAAGAAAAACGATGCTGTTGATGCGGCTGCGATCTGCATGGCGGCGTCTCATCCTGATACGATGTTTGTTCCAATCAAGAGCGAAGAGCAGCAAGGTGTCTTGTCACTGCATTCTACCCGCGCTCTTCTGGTCAAACAGCAGACCATGCTGAGTAATGCGTTACGAGCCCTTGCTTCCGAGTTCGGGCTGATTGCCCCTCTGGGCACACGCCATCTGCCAGAGCTGATGACAAAAATAGAGATATCAGCCGACCTGCCGGCTACCATGAAGCGAAGTGCCAAAAACGATGACGATGCGCGTCGGCTGATGACCATCCCTGGGGTCGGTCCCATAACGGCTTCTCTGATTGTCGCCTCGGTCGCGGATATTGGCTCCTTCGCCTCTGCGCGCCATTTTGCTGCCTGGCTTGGGCTTGTGCCTCGTCAGTATTCTACCGGCGGCAAAACCCGTCTGAGAAGGATTACCAAAACGGGCAACCGGCAGATAAGACCGTTGCTGGTTCTTGGTGCGACGGCCATGCTTCATCGTGCCCAGAAGTGGGATGCGCTGCGAGTCAGTGGCTATGCGAACTCATGGCGCGTCGTTCAAGGCGTCTGGCAACAGTTGCACTTGCCAATAAAATGGCTCGTATCATCTGGGCGTTGTTGTCACGTAAAGAGATCTATCGTCCGGCTGGTGTCAGTGTTTCAGCAGGCTGACTTGTACCAGCAGAACGATGGACACCGGAGCTTGCTCCGGTAAATCCGGCAGGATGTATGAACCGACGTGATGGGAAGACTGTCATTCAGCAACAGTTCAGGCCATACCGTTCGACCGTCTGTGCTCCTGAGCACGTGATACGAGATTGGTGCCTGACATGTGAGCGCACACCCATGATGGCCAGCGCATAAAGTCGCATAAACAGGCCGGACATAAGAGCGCATCTGACCGGGTCTTCACGTTAAATCGGTATGCATCATCCGCCGGTAGAATAATACGTTTTGGAAATGACATCGGGAGAACAATATGAGGTATTGCGCTTAAACGGCCGTCCACATAGGCCGTCGAGTTCCGCCTGGGCAAAATACGCAGCAGCCTTACGCAGGATTTCATTGGCCTGCCGCAATTCGCGGTTCTCTCGCTCCAGTTGCCTGATCTTCTCTCGATCAGGAAGATCACTTACCGCAGGCGCATTGGCACGTTCATGCAGACGGGTCCATTTTGACAGCGTGTCAGGGTGAATATCCAGCTTTGGCGCTATCATCATCACTGCGGACCAGCGTGATGGATGGTTCTTCTCTTCCTCCACGCGGAAATCTCACAGAAGGGTTGTACATCGGGTTAGATTATGAAAAAGTCTGTTTTGCACAAAAGAAATTTTCGTAAGCTATAAGAAA
>NZ_VHON01000087.1:0-1298 GCF_008690365.1 Acetobacter sp. DmW_136 | reverse complement strand
GTTTTTTCGATAGCTTTTCCGAGGAGGTCGATGCCGAGATCGATTTCCTCTTCGGAGACGGTCAGAGGAGGTGCGATGCGGAAAACGCCCCCCATTCCGGGAAGCTGCACCACATTCATGCTCAGACCGAGGTCCATGCATCCGCGGGTGATGGCCTCACCACGTTCATTGTCCGCCTCTTTTGAAGCCCGGTCCTTAACGATTTCCATGCCGAGCAGCAGTCCACGTCCACGAATGTCCCCGATGCACTCATAACGCTGTTGCAAGGATTTCAGTCCGGCTTCCAGACGCGCCCCCATAAACCGCGCGCGCTCAACCAGTCCGTCACGCTTGACGATCTCCAGAACCTTCAGCCCGACAGCGGCAGGAAGAGGGTCTGATACATGGGTGGTGTAAAAGAGATACCCACGCTCATGAGCTTTCTCCTCAATAGCCGCGCTGGTGATGGTGGCGGCAAGGGGCAACCCTGCTCCCAGTGTCTTCGACAGTGTCAGGATATCGGGCACAACGCCGTCTCTTTCAAAAGCGTACATCAGCCCGGTGCGTCCAACGCCAGTCTGGGCTTCATCAAGGATCAGAAGCATGCCGCGTTCGTGACATTTCTGCTTGAGGACCGCGAGGTAGCCGAGTGGGAGGTCGATGATACCGCCTGAACTCAGGATGGGTTCTGCGATAAAGGCGGCCAGATTTCCTGTTGACTGACGATCGACCAGATCGAAAGCGTAATCCAGCTCCGCCGCCCAGTCATACGCTCCATTTTTCTCGAAACGGGGACGATAGGGAAATGGGGTGGGGATGGCGAAAGACCCGACAGCTGAAGGACCAACGCCTTTACGGCCGGCGCTGTAAGTTGCGGATGCTGCCGCTCCCGTCATGCCGTGCCAGGACTGGGCAAAACTCACGATCTCATATTTTCCGGTAACCAGTTTGGCCATCCGGATTGCCGCTTCATTGGATTCAGCGCCCGTGCTCAGGAAGATCGCCTTATCGAGACCTGCGGGCAAAGTCTCGGCCAGAGCCGTCGCCAGATCCACGACCGGGCGCGACAGCATTCCGCTGAACAGGTGATCAAGAGTCCGACTATATTCTGAAATGACATTGGAAATATCAGGATGGCAATGCCCAAGAACCGCGCTCATCTGCCCCGATGTAAAATCGAGAATAGCGCGTCCATCCGCATCGTAAAGAAAGCTTCCTTTCGCGCGTTCGATAATGAGGTTTTCAAATTTTCCTCCATATCGAATGAGATGCTGGCGAGCATTGCTCCAGAACTGCGGATCATCATTCTTGGACATGCA
>NZ_VHON01000086.1:0-1598 GCF_008690365.1 Acetobacter sp. DmW_136 | reverse complement strand
CTTCACCTTTATCGCGCTGATCGTCATCTCGCTGTTGCTGGATGAGGCAGGGTTCTTCCATTGGGCCGCCCTGCACGTCGTACGCTGGGGCAAAGGGCGAGGCCGGACGCTATTCCCGCTGATCGTGGTGCTGGGAGCGGCCATTGCAGCGGTTTTCGCCAATGACGGCGCGGCGCTGCTGCTGACGCCCATTGTCATCGCTATCCTGACGCAACTGCGCCTGAGCCATGGCGCGGCGCTGGCCTTTATTATCGCCACTGGGTTCGTCGCGGATACCACCAGCCTGCCGCTTGTCATTTCCAACCTGGTGAACATCGTCAGCGCCAATTTCTTTGGCATTGCGTTTGATCGCTATGCCGCGATCATGGTCCCTGTCGATCTGGTGGCGCTGGGCGCGACGCTGGCTGTGCTTTGGCTGTGGTACTGGCGGCAGGTGCCTGCGACCTATCCCGTCGCCGAACTGCCAGCACCCGCTGCGGCAATTCGTGACCACCATGTATTTCGGGCGGCATTTCCGCTGCTGGTCCTCGTTCTGGCGGCCTATTTCCTGACAGCGCCGTTTCATATCCCGGTCTGTGTTGTAGCCTGTCTGGCCGCCGGAACCCTGTTGCTCGTCGCCGGATATGGCCGGGTGATCCCTGTTCGCAAGGTGCTGATGGGCGCACCATGGCAGATCGTGATCTTCTCGCTGGGCATGTATCTGGTGGTGTATGGCCTGCGCAATGCCGGGCTGACCGACTACCTTGCGGCCGCACTGGTCTGGCTTGGCCATCAGGGGCCGTTCATCGCCACCATCGGCGCCGGCTTTCTGGCGGCTGTTCTGTCGTCCATCATGAACAATATGCCGAGTGTGCTGGTCGGGGCACTGGCGATCCAGCAGGCGCACGACATCACGCCGCTGACACGCGACCTGATGGTCTATGCCAACATCATCGGCTGCGACCTCGGGCCGAAATTCACGCCGATCGGCAGTCTCGCGACACTGCTCTGGCTGCATGTGCTGGCGTCCAGGAACCATCGGGTCACGTGGGGGCAATATATGAAGGTGGGTCTGGTGATCACACCTCCCGTCCTGCTGGTCACACTCCTGGCGCTGGCCCTGTGGCTGCCTCTAATCAACCAGCCGTAATGCATGAATGGACCGATATCACAATGACCGAACCTGACTTGCCGGCCCTTCACCCCGAATATCTTGAACAGGTCGATCTCGCGCGGCTGGAACCGCAACCGCGTGTGGACCATCCGCCGCGTATCCTTCTGCTCTATGGCTCTTTGCGTCCCCGATCCTTCAGCCGGTTGCTGGTGCTTGAGGCAGAACGCATCCTGAAGGTGCTGGGGGCCGAGACACGGGTGTTCGACCCGACCGGCCTGCCGGTAGCGGATTCCGTGCCCGCAAGTCATTCGAAGGTGCGGGAACTGCGGGAACTCTCGATCTGGTCTGAAGGCCAGGTCTGGTGCAGCCCCGAACGGCACGGCAACATCACTGCCGTGTTCAAGAACCAGATCGACTGGTTGCCCCTGACCGAAGGCTCGATCCGCCCGACGCAGGGCCGCACGCTGGCGGTCATGCAGGTTTCGGGCGGATCGCAGAGCTTCAA
>NZ_VHON01000085.1:0-323 GCF_008690365.1 Acetobacter sp. DmW_136 | reverse complement strand
CACATCAACAGGCCTTACAGAAGACCGCACACGATCACACGTCAATATGGGTCAGAAAACTCTTGCATAACGGACGGTAACCACAGAAGATTTCCGCGTCGATTGCCAGTCCTTCACGATTGAAGTCATCCAGAATGTTCAGGAGCCGAAAAGCGCGTCCATCCAAAAGCCTGTCCGCCATGAAGTCCATGGACCAGACCGTGTTGGGAAGGGCCGGAACCGACAGCTTTTCAGGCTTTTCGCGAACAAGACGCCTGCGGGGTTTAATCCGCAGGTTGAGTTCCAGTTCCCGATAGATCCGATAAACCCGCTTATGATTCCAG